>CAKRZX010000003.1 GCA_934434555.1 uncultured Clostridia bacterium | reverse complement strand
GGATTTCAGGTTCTCTTATCTTCTCATAAAATACCGCAAGGTATCGGGAAGCGATGACACTCGAAATCAGTTTGCGAGCAATCACGCGTGAAAGTGAGAGTCTGACTCTCACTGCCTTTGCTATAATGTGGACACAATAAAGATGTGTCTGGCAACGGCATTTAAAAAAAGAGTTAATCACGACCGCATATTTCAGTCAACGAGAGTTGGGCAAAAAAGTTGACTGTAATCCGATATATTTTATGCTTGTTTTAATATCTTTCCCACAAGCGACAAAAATCGTGCAAAAAAGAATGAAAATTTCGTTGACAGAACAGGGATGCTGATGTAAAATAATGCCAATAAAACAACAACAAAGGATATGCTCGAAAAATGATTACATGCAGGATGAATGTATCGAAGTACAACGGACAGTATGTTACCTACGGACTTGATTTCTTTGATTCCGGCAGAATGATACGGCGGATACCGAACATAACGGTTTCATTCGCATTGATTCGTCAACTGATGAGGGAGATAAATGCTGCGAATTTAAGTGAGTTCCATATTGATGATATAATAGAAGATTTTTTAACATAATCTGACCCCCACACCCGCATCGTTGCAGACTTGTCTCTGTTTTCGGCGCGGGTTTTCTTATTCACAAGCATAAAATCCCGGACGCAGAGAGGAATTTCACACCCAAAATCCAAAAATCCCTTGACAGATTTTCCCGCAGTGCTACAATATCCGAGAAAAAAACAAAGGAGAGGCATATTATGCGGGCGTACGAAACACCGGAGATAAGGATAGCGAAGTTTTCGAATGAAGAAATCTTAGGTGAATCGAGCCCGTGGACAGAACTGCCCGAAGATGAATTTGAAGAAAATGAAACATATTAGAAAAATCGCAGCGGTGTGCTGCGTTCTTTTGCTTTTATGGGGAAATACCATCGTGTCTAAGGCGGAAGATACGGAAATCAGCGAATCAATGGTGCTTGATGAGGGAATCGCGTGGAATGTTTTCACAGATTCAAATGTGGAATCGGTGGATTTTGAGATAAACGGAAAAAGCGAAACCGTAACAAGTTGGAACGAATCGAATGACAAAAGATGCTTTGAGTTTCGCGGAACAGGTCCGAAGATGCTGACCGATGAACTGACCGTAACGGCACATTTGTCCGGGAACAAAACAAGAGTGCACAGGACCTCGGCAGTGAAATATCTGCTCGGACTGCAAGGTAAAAGTGATAAACTTGACGCACTTATTGACGCTCTGCTTGACTACGGAACAGCAGTGCAGATATATGAAAATTATCATACTGAACGCCTTGCAAACGGAATGAACATATCCGGGACAAAAGAGGTTCTCGGGAAGATTGAGTTTTCCGGAACGAGTATAAAGAATATTGATTATGGATACACAGACCCGTCTGTTAAATGGACCGGTGCAAGTGTAATTTTGGGCGATGAAGTGTCGGTTGTGCTGGGAGCAAAAATCGTAAGCGAAGGCGATTCGTTTGATGGAAAATATCTTAATACGTATATTAACGGCACATATATCGGCGTTAACCACCGCACAGACACATCATCAACTGAATCAAACTTCACATTCGGAATACCTGTAACGCAGTATTCAAGCGAGATTAAGGCGAATTTTACTGATTTTGACGGCAACGCCATCAGCCCCACCCTGACATACAGCGTGGAATCGTACGTAACAAGAATGTACGGAAAAACTACCGACCATAATCTTAAAAATTTGCTTTCGGCGTTTGCGGATTACTGCTCAAAAGCAAAGTTATGTGCAGAAAGTGTGTAAGGACATTGCTTACACTTTTCTTTTCTCCTGCGGTGTAAAACTCCGCTTTTCTCGCTAAAACCTGTATACAATGTCCTTGCACAGCAGTACATTGCCAAATTCTTTTCCATATTTGAGAAAATAATAAAAACCCCGTTGACAGAATGAATATTCACTTGTAAAATGCTGCTAACATTAACAAAGGACATGCTTAACAAATGAAAAATGGGGCAGCCGAATCGGAGGTCTGGCGGATTTTGTGCGGACTACATATAAGTGAAAGTATTATGGCAGTGATGTTGAAGAGAATCGTCCGCTTGTTTTTTTGCGCAGTTTAACTGTGCGGAAATTGCCGGGTTTAATACGGAACACCTTTTGCCTGATCATGGGCTGCTGTCTTTTTTGCGTCAATGATATTTGTGCCGCGACAAACGGCGGACGCATTTATTGGTTTGAGGACACTTCGGTGCTGTCTCCAACATATTATCCTGCGGATATGAGGGATGAAGATAAACTGCCAACAACCTCGCTTGAAATGAAATCGGTATGTTCCTGCCCTTACTTGGAAGAATATTTCAAAGTATTCCCTTATAGAGATAACTTTGAGTTTGAAACTGACGATGACGAAGAATTATATGGTGCTTTCTGTGATGAGTTTAGTGCCGCATGGCGGAATTTATCGAAAGACGGGAATAATAATTATTTGCTTGGCTGGCCAAGGAACAGGCAAGATTCTCAGTTCGGCAGGTGCGAATTAGCATCTCTTGGTTATGCATAAGAGAACCGAACCCTGACGCCGAAAACGGTTCTTTTTGCCGATATCCCGTTTCGTCCTCCTTGAAATACTCCCGGTATTCCTGCGTCGTCCTCAACGAATCTCGACAAAAATAATCCGTTTTCGGTGCACGCAGTTTTAACGGAACAGATTTTTGTCGGGACAAGAAAGACGGTGAAGGTAATATCGGGCATATTTCCGAGCCGTCTGCCGCAGTATCCGGCGAAAATATGTTCGTTAAAACCGTTAGGTGTTCGGTTCTCTTATGCATATGCAGGAGGTTCGAGAAAAATTCCGCATGAGGTTCGTCAGCGGGCAGAAGAGTCAGCCCATGAACGCTGGCAACTGCTGTTGCAGTTGAATGAATCAATGTTATCTGGTTTTTGTTTCTCTGATGGCTTACTTCAATTCTTCATTTCCAAAGAGGATTTGGCAGCCCGTTGTTTTGACAGGGTATGGTTTACTGCCCAAAGTTCATAACGATTTGTAGAATTGCGGGTGTATTCTTTCCCGGAGATTGTTGATAAAGTACTCGTGACGTGCAAGGAGAGTACACAACAGACAGCCCGACAATTCTCGTTACTCTCGCCGCCCCTTATGCCGGCGGTAAAAAGCAAGTACATTAAATAGTTTTGATACAGGGGACTTTTTGCTTAAAAACAGGCGAAAAGTTCCCTGTTTTTTTGTTTTATAAGAAAAAAATGTGCAAAAGTTGCAAAAATCTTTTGCTGAATGCGCACAGAAGAAAAATTTCTGTTGACACTGCTCTTTATTGTGTTATAATCGATGCAGATACAACGATGTATGTACAACCAAAATGAACGACGGGGTGTTTATATGGATATTACGGAACGGAAAATTACAAAAATTGCGAGGGAAGCGGAAAAACTCGTACTGCTTTTATTGCGGGAAGAAGGTGTGGGTACGGCGGAAATCGATTTGATTCACGCGTTAAGGCACAATCCGGGGTGCACACAGGCAAAACTTGCGGAAATTCTGCACGCGGATAAGGCCGCAGTTGCAAGAAGAACGAAAAATCTTGAAGCAAAAGGATTCCTTACGCGGGAAGACGACCCGAATGACCGCCGCAGTCAGTTGCTTTATCCCACCGAAAAAGCGGAAACGATGAAATCCTCAAAGGCGGAGATTGAAGCGTCGTTTTACGGCTGCATCACATCGGTTTTAACAAATGACGAGGCGGAAACTTTTGCAAAATTGCTTGACCGCCTGTACACTGCGTCCAAAACCGAAAGTCGCAAGGGTTTTCCGCACTTTACGGGCAATAAAAGGGACGGAGAATAATGGATGGGAAAACTTTTTGCCCTGACAGGATTTTATCGTATTTCAGGGTTGAATGGGCTGCGCTGACCGCGGTTACCGTGTCGGGATTGATTTATAACGTGGGTTTGCTTGCCGCGCCCTGGTTTGAGGGACGCCTTGCGCAGTGCCTTGCGGATATTCTGGGCGGCAGTAAGACCGCGGGCGCAATGTCGGTGCTGGTGCTTGCGTATATCGGCGTTACACTGGCGGTGCAGGCGGCGCGGTTCGTAAAACGCTTTTACGTGCGGCGCTTTGCAAATAATATCAACCGCAGAATGAAAGGCATTCTCTACGCGAATCTTTTGCGGGAAAGCCGTTCGGCACTTGAAAAAGAGGGCATGGGCGAACTTATGACAAAGGCGATTTCCGATGTTGACGACTGCGCTGAGGGTATGCGGAAGTTCACCACCGAGATTTTTGATACCGGTGTTGCGCTTGCGGGTTACGCGGTTATGCTGTTCGTGTACGATTGGCGGCTGGCTCTGCTCAGTCTGCTGTTTACGCCCGTATCGTATTTTTGCGCGGCACGTATGAAAAAAACGGTACAGAAAGCGGGTGCGGCGTACAAAAAGGCGGCGGGTGCGCTCAGCGGCGCTACGGTTGACCGTGCGGAAAATGCCGTAACTTACCGCATATACGGCTGTGAGGATGCACGGGCGGAAAAATATGAAGAGGCACTGAACAACTACGAAAAAACAGCCGTGCGGAGCAACGTGTGGCAGTCGGCGCTTCCGCCGCTGTATTTGGTGCTTTCGGGTGCGGGAACGCTGTTCATACTGTGGTTCGGCGCAAAAAACGTGCTTAAAACCGGGTGGATTGCCTGGGACATCGCATCATTTACTACTTTTATCTCGTGCTTTGCAAAGTTAACGGTCAAATCATCAAAGGCGGCAAAACTGTTTAATTCCGTGCAGAAAGCCGAGGTTTCGTGGAAGAGAATCAAACCGCTTATGAAGACGCCCGAACCCCTTGAAACGCTGAAAATACCCGAACCCGCCGATGTGAAAATCGAAAATCTTTCCTTTGCCTGCGGCGAAGATACGGTGTTTTCGGGACTGTCCGTTACCGCGCACCCGGGCGAAATTATCGGCGTAACCGGACCCGTTGCCTGCGGAAAATCCACTTTCGGGCGTGCATTTTTATGCGAATCGCCCTACGGCGGCTCAATATGCTTCAACAACAGAGAACTTTCCTCGTTTTCCCCGCGGGAAATTGCGTCAACGGTGGGATATTTGGGACACGCCCCCGAACTTTTCGCCGATACGGTAAGAAATAATATTCTTTGCGGAAGCGAGGGCGATATTTTGCCTTTCACCGATGCGGTTGCGTTAAGCGATGAGGTGGCGAATACGGAGCATGGGGCGGACACGGTTATCGGAAACAGCGGCGTGCGGCTTTCGGGCGGTCAGGCACAGCGACTTGCGCTGGCACGGACATTGGCGCACCCGCGTCCGATGCTTATTCTTGACGACCCGTTTTCCGCTCTTGACCGAAATACCGAGGATACGGTGTTTGAAAACTTGCGCGAATACGCAAAGGACAAAACGGTTTTCCTGATTTCACACCGGCTTTATCATTTTCCGCAAACGGACAAAGTGATTTTCTTTGAAAACGGAAAGCCTTCTGTCGGCACCCACGGCGAACTTATGAAATCGGTTCCGTCTTATCGGCGGCTTTATGAAAGTCAGACAGGGGGCGAAAATTATGAAGAATAACGTATTCTACGCGCTGAAATCGGCGGTACGGTCGCACCGGCTGCTTGCTGCGGGAACGCTGATGTGCGTTGCGGGTTCGGTGGCTGCATCGCTGATTCCGCCGCTGCTGCTTGCCCGCATTATCGATAGCCTTACCCAAGGCATATCCATTACGTTTCTCGCCGTGCTTATGTATTTTATAAGCCTGGCGGCAGAGGGAATATTCTCTTCCTTGCAGGAAAGTCTGATTGTGCTTTTCGGGCAAAAAATGACCCACGCGCTGCGCTCCGAAATGTCGGAAAAACTTATCAGGCTGCCGGCGAACACGCTTGTAACACAGAAACCGGGCGAAGTTGCCGCACGTTTTTCGGGCGATGTGGATACCGTTGAAGCGCTTTTTACGTCGGGCATAATCAGTATGGCTGCGGATGCGTGCCGCATTTTGTCGATGCTTGCCGTTATCGCGGTAAAAAATACGGGACTTGCGCTTGTACTTGCGGCGGTGCTTCCGCTGTTTGCGGTTTTTACCCGATTGGTTCAAAAAAGAATGCTTTCGGCGCAGCTTGAAAATCGCCGCGCCGTTGCCGAAGTATCGGGACAGGTGCCGGAAACACTGCATAATATCCGTACCGTGCACGCACTGGGAATCGAAAACTGTATGGAACGCCGCTACGATAAAAGCTTAGGCGAAAGTTACGCCGCAGTGGAAAAAACAAATTTTTACGACGCAATATATTCGCCTGCCGTGTTTTTGCTGAATGCCGCAGCGGTGGGAATCGTAATGCTGCTTTCCGTGTCGCGCAAGGCGGAAATCCTTGCGCTGTTCGGAATGTCGGTAGGCACGTCCGTTGCGGTTATAAATTATATTTCCCGCATTTTCGCGCCTATTGAAAGTCTGGGTATGGAAATACAGACGATTCAGTCGGCTATGGCGGGCGTAAAGCGGATAGATGCGTTTTTATCCCAACCGGAGCGGGAAATCCCGAAAAGGAGTAAAAAGAGAACAAAAGGCGATGTTGAACTTTCGCACGTTACGTTCGGATACGGCGAAAAGCCCGTGCTGCACGATTTTTCAATGACGGTGAAATCGGGGGAACAGGTTATGCTTACGGGAAGAACGGGCGCGGGCAAAAGCACCGTGTTTCGCCTGCTGCTTGGACTTTATAAGCCCGAATCCGGCACGGTTACCGTCGGGGGCGAAAGCGTTTTTGATATTACCGACAGCGAGCGGCGCTTTCTCATAGGCTGTGTGGAACAGCATTTTTCACGCGTTCCGGGAACGGTGCTTGACCAAATTACGCTCGGCGACAAACGCATTACGGAAGAAGCGGCAAAAAAAGCCGCCGAACTTGCGGGAATGGACGGCGTTATCCGCGGGCTGCCGCGAGGGTACGAAACAGAATGCACGGAGGGAATGTTTTCACAGGGCGAGAGGCAACTGCTTGCCATTGCCCGTGCCACGGCGGCAAATCCCGCAGTGCTGCTGCTTGATGAAATCACCGCAAATCTTGATGCCGAAACCGAGGCCCGGGTACTGAACGCCTTGCGCCGTGCGTCAAAAGAGCGCACCGTGATTTCGATTTCTCACAGAATTTACGAGCATCTCGGCGGCAGATGCATAGAGATTAAGAAAAACTGACACCTGAAAGCATTCAGAATCAGGAAAACACGGCGTGAATCTGCTATACTGCAATCACGAAAGCGGAACGGAAAATGACTTGGATTCAGGGAATACAGATTGACTATGCGGAGGCAAACATATGCATAAGAGAACCATTTTCGGCGTCAGGGTTCGGTTCTCTTATGCATAACGATATGTACGGCTTTGTCTGCCGGGAAAAGCGGGAGCGGGAATAGGGAGAAAAATGCGAGGAAGCGCAGAACAGGTCGCGATTTACCGAATCGCGATTTAGTAATTTCAAAACAACGGATAAACCAAACCCCGGCACATTAAAATCGTACCGGGGTTAAATATTACAGTTCGTCGGAGAGAGCAGGGTCGTAGTAGTCAAGATTGTCAAGGCATTTGCCTGCGCCCAGGGCAACGCAGGAAATGGCGTCATCGGCAACAAAGCAGTTTACGCCCGTGGCGGAAGAAATAAGTTTGTCAAAGCCCAAAAGCAGTGACCCGCCGCCGGTAAGCACGATTCCGCTTTCGATAATATCCGCGGCAAGCTCCGGGGGGGCATCATCAAGCACACCTAAAATTCCCGAAAGAATGCGGTCAAAGGAATCCTGTAACGCTTCGTGAATTTCTTCCGAAGAAACTTCTATGCTCTTCGGCAGACCCGTAAGCAGGTTTCTGCCCATAACTTCGGAATGGAGCGTTTCGGAACGGGGCCACGCCGAACCGATATTTATTTTAAGCATCTCCGCCGTGCGTTCGCCTATTAGCAGGTTGTGCTTTTTGCGCATATATTTTACTATATCGTCATCCATCTTATTGCCTGCCGCCTTAACCGATTTGCTTATTACGCATCCGCCCAAAGAAAGCAGAGCAATGTCGGTAGTGCCGCCGCCGATATCCACAATCATTGTGCCGTGGGGTTGATTGATATCGATGTTTGCACCGATTGCCGCGGCTTTGGGTTCTTCCATAATAAAGGCGTTTTTTGCGCCCAGCCGTTGCGCCGCGCCGAGAACGGAACGCTGCTCCACATCGGTAACGCCGCTGGGGACGCACATAATTATACGGGGCTTGAACAAACTGCGCTTTGGAACGGCTTTTTTCATAAAGAGTTCAAGCATTTGCTGGGTAATGTCGCCGTCGGAAATAACGCCGTCGCGCAACGGGCGGACAACGGTAATGCTCTCGGGCGCTCTGCCGAGCATACGCTGTGCCTCAAAACCCACGCCCTGTACGGTACCCGTTTCAGTATCAACCGCAACAACGCTTGGTTCGCGCAAAACTATACCTTTGCCCTTAACATATATAAGCACGGTGGCGGTGCCTAAATCTATTGCTATGTCCTGACGTTTGAAAAGCATAATAACCTCACTGATTTTCGATGTCTCGGTAATCCTTAGTAACTGTATTCATTGTATCACACTTTCCGCAATAATTCAAGCAATTTGATGTGCTTGCAGGGCTATTTTATGTTTGCTGCGGTACAAAAATGCCTGATTGGGAATGTTTTTTCAAAGAAATCGCGATTTTTTCTTGACTAAATCGCAGTTCTTGTTTATATTTAATATATAATATTGTAGGAGAAGATATGTTCAGAGAATTAGACGAACTTCTTAACGCGTACAGGGAACGTGACCCTGCGGCAAGAAGTAAATTAAGCATTTTTTTGCTTTATCCGGGCGTAAAAGCGATAATACGTCATCGCATCGCCCATTGGTTTTATAAACACGGTCATTTTTTCATTGCACGGGCAATTTCACAGCGCACGAGAAAAAAGACAGGCATAGAAATTCACCCGGGCGCGGAAATAGGCAAGCGACTTGTTATTGACCACGGTATGGGTATCGTTATAGGCGAAACTACCGTTATAGGGGACGACTGTCTTTTGTATCAGGGCGTGACGCTCGGCGGCTCGGGCAAGGAAAAGGGTAAACGCCACCCTACCTTGGGGAACAACGTGCTTGTGGGCGCGGGTGCAAAGGTGCTTGGCTCATTTAAGGTGGGCGATAATGCCCGAATAGCCTCAAACGCGGTGGTGCTTAACGAAATTCCCGACCACGCAACGGCGGTGGGCGTTCCGGCAAAAGTTGTCCGCGTTGCGGGCGAAAAGGTTGAAATGCTGGACCACACCCATATTCCCGACCCTGTGGCTCAGGCACTTAAAAAGTTAAGCGACAGGCTTGACAAACTTGAAAAATAATCTTTGCGGCGCAGAATTTGCGCCGCAAAAACATAAAAGAGGATTTTAAGATGTACAGAATTGTTAAAAAGAAAGAACTTAACCCTACGGTGACGTTTATGAGTATTTGCGCGCCCCTTGTTGCCAAAAAGGCAGAACCGGGGCAGTTTATTATTCTGCGCACCGATAAGGACGGCGAGCGTATACCCCTTACCGTTGCCGGGTTTGACAGAACCGCGGGTACGGTGGATATAATTTTTCAGATAGTGGGCGCAACAACCGCAAAACTGAACGCCAAAAACGAGGGCGACTTCATTGAAGATTTTGTGGGACCCCTGGGCAACAAAACCGAAACCGAGGGCAGAAAGAACGTATGTATCGTAGGAGGCGGCGTGGGCTGCGCAATCGCGCTTCCCGTTGCGAAAAAACTTCACTCCGAGGGCTGTCGGGTGCATTCGATAATCGGATTCCGCGATAAGGATTTGGTCATCCTTGAAGATGAGTTTGCCGCCTGTTCCGATACTCTTACGCTTATGACCGACGACGGCACGGCGGGCAGAAAGGGTCTTGTTACCGAAGCGCTTAAAGAAATGCTTGAAAAGGGCGAAAAGTTTGATGAAATTATAACTATCGGACCGCTTATAATGATGAAATTCGTTGTTGAAACGGCAAGACCTTACGGCGTAAAGACCACCGTTTCAATGAATCCCATTATGATAGACGGCACGGGAATGTGCGGCGGCTGCCGGCTTACGGTAGGCGGAAAAACGAAGTTCGCCTGTGTTGACGGCCCTGATTTTGACGGATATCAGGTGGATTTTGACGAGGCGATGATGCGCAGCGGAATGTACCGCGATTTTGAAAGACACGCTTACGAAGAAACCTGCAATCTGCTTAAAAAGGGGGAACAGTGATATGCCGAATATGAGTATGAACAAAAATCCTATGCCCACACAGGACGCAAAAGTGCGGGCGAGAAATTTTAACGAAGTGGCGCTGGGCTACGATGAGACAACCGCTCTTGACGAAGCGGCGCGGTGTCTGAACTGCAAAAATATGCCCTGTGTCCAGGGCTGCCCCGTAAAAATACATATTCCCGCGTTTATAGAAAAAGTTCGTGAGGGCGAATTTGAAGAGGCGTACAATATAATAAGTCAGTCGTCAAGCCTGCCCGCGGTGTGCGGAAGAGTATGCCCTCAGGAAAAGCAGTGCGAATCAAAATGCGTGCGGGGCATAAAGGGCGAAGCGGTAGGCATCGGCAGGCTTGAACGCTTTGTTGCCGATTTCCATAACGCCCACGGCGGAACGCTTACAAAGCCCGAACCCAACGGACACAAAGTTGCTGTTGTAGGCTCAGGTCCGTCGGGACTTACCTGTGCGGGCGATTTGGCAAAAAAGGGATACTCGGTAACGGTTTATGAAGCACTTCACCTGGCGGGCGGCGTGCTTGTGTACGGGATTCCCGAATTCAGGCTCCCAAAAGCGATAGTCGAAAAAGAAGTTGAAACATTAAAGAAACTCGGCGTTGACGTGGAAACAAATGTTGTTATCGGCAAGACCCTTACGGTGGACGAACTGTTTGATATGGGCTTTGAGGCGGTATTCATCGGCTCGGGCGCGGGACTTCCCAATTTTTTGGGCATTCCCAGCGAGGGCGCAAAGGGCGTATATTCCGCAAACGAGTTTTTAACGCGAAACAATCTTATGAAAGCGTACCTTGAAGACTCATCAACACCCGTTATGAAAGCAAAGCGCGTGGCGGTTGTAGGCGGCGGAAACGTTGCCATGGACGCGGCGCGTACCGCAATGCGGCTGGGTGCGGAACACGTATATATTGTATACCGCCGCTCTCTTGACGAACTTCCCGCACGAAAAGAGGAAGTTGAGCACGCAATGGAAGAGGGAATTGAGTTTATGCTGCTCAATAATCCCGTTGAAATTAAAGAGTACAATAATCCTGACGACAGGCGCGACCCGAAAAACGGCAGTGTGGAAAAAATGCGCTGCATAAAAATGGAACTTGGCGAGCCTGACGAAAGGGGCAGACGCCGTCCCGTTGCGATTCCCGGAAGCGAATTTGATTTGGATGTGGACGCGGTTATTATCGCGGTAGGCACATCGCCCAACCCGCTTATAAAGAATACCACAAAGGGGCTTGAAGTAAACGCACGCGGCGGAATAATAGTAAACGAGGAAACCTGTCAGACCACAAAGACGGGCGTTTATGCAGGCGGCGACGCCGTTACCGGCGCGGCAACCGTTATCCTTGCAATGGGTGCGGGCAAGACCGCGGCGGCGGCAATCGATGAATATCTGTCGAAAAAATAAACCCGATTTTATGTGTTCGGTACAGCGAATATGACACATAAGGTTTTCTTATATAAAGATAAGTTTTATTTGATTGACTTATATTAAAAACAGGACTATACTATGCACATCAATTCGGACAAGGGCTTGAAAGCCCCTGCCGAAAAAACAAAATGAGGTGAATAGAAGATGAAAACGAAATCAATGTTCAAAAGCGTCGTATCAGTAGGCGCGGCAGTGGCAATGGCAGCCTGTTCACTTGCCTTTACGGGCTGTGGAAAAACAGAGGGCGGAAGCGGTTATACCGCCAAGAATACAGAGTATGTAATCGGCGTAAGCGGACCCCTTACGGGCGGCGCGGCTGTTTACGGTGTTGCGGTTAAAAACGCGGCTGAAATGGCTGTTGAAGAAATTAACGCAGCCGGCGGACTTGACGGCGTAAAATTCAAATTTGTTGCAATGGACGATATGCACGACGCAACAAAAGTTTCAACAAACTATGCAAAACTGCTTGAAGGCGGAATGCAGCTTTCCCTGGGAACGGTAACGACCGCACCCTGTCTTGAATGGAAGCAGCTTTCGCACGAGGACAATGTGTTCTTCCTTACTCCCTCGGCTTCGGCTGACGCGGTTCCCGAATTTGACAACGGTTATCAGATGTGCTTTGCCGACTCCAACCAGGGTGCCGTTGCGGCGAAGCAGGTAAACGAAGATTACAAGGGTCAGACAATCGGCGCGTTCTATAAATCCGACGATGCCTATTCAAAGGGAATATTTGATAAGTTCAAGGCAACGCTTGATTCTTCGATAACCCTTAAAGAAACAAGCTTTACCGAAAACACCGCTACCGACTTTGCAACACAGATCGATACCCTTAAAGATTGCAAGTTCGTGTTCCTGCCCATATATGCGGCTCCTGCATCGCTGTTTATAACACAGGCAAAGAGTATAATGAGCAAGGACACCGTGTTCTACGGCTGCGACGGTCTTGACGGTATCGACTCGATCGAAGGCTTTGATATCACAACTGTTCCCCAGGAAGTTTCAATGCTTTCACAGTTCAACTCCAAGGCAACCGAAGGCGCATCAAAGGTGTTTATTGACAAATACGTTGCCAAATACGGAAAAGATACGCTTAACCAGTTCGGTGCATCGGCTTATGACTGCATATACGCTCTTGTTGACGCCATGAAGGCAATTAAGGCAAAGGGCAAGGATATACCCGTAACAATAAGCGCTTCCGACCTTTGCGACCTGCTTAAAGAAGAGTTCCAGGGCGGATTCAAATTCTCGGGCGTAACGGGCGACAGTGTTACCTGGGACGCAAACGGATACGTAAATAAAACTGCTCTTAAATATGTAATTAAAGAAGCAGATAAATAATACGCTTTTTTTGCAAGTTTCAGGTTGAAACGCAACCTGCCGATGCTCAAAAAAGGGCATCGGCACTTTGCGTATTTATAGGTTACTGTGCATCGGGACAAAATGCGTCCGGTGCAAACACACAAGTTAGGACGGATTGATAATATGACTTTTACGGATTTCATTGCTACCCTTGTAAACGGCATAAGTTTAGGCGGTATCTATGCAATGATTGCCCTTGGGTACACTATGGTTTACGGCATTGCAAAAATGCTTAACTTTGCCCACGGCGACATTATAATGGTAGGCGGCTATACGATTTATGTAACAATGAGCCTTTTGGGCCACCCCCTGCTTGCCGTTTTTACGGCAGTAATAATCTGCACGGTTTTGGGCATTGTTATTGAAAAAGTTGCCTATAAGCCCCTGCGCGGTGCATCGCCCCTGGCGGTGCTTATCACTGCCATCGGCGTAAGTTACCTTTTGCAAAGCCTTGCACAGATTGTTTTCGGTTCAGCACCCAAAATGGTAAGGATATTTGATAAACTCGGTTCGGTTCAGGTAGGCGACCTGAAATTGCAGATGGCAACCCTTGTAACCCTCGGCTCAACGGTAGTACTTATGACTGTTCTTACACTTTTTATTAAGTATACCAAAGTGGGACGCGCCATGATTGCCGTTTCCGAGGACCGCGACACTGCTCAGCTTATGGGCATAAACGTAAACAGGATTATTACCGTAACCTTTGCAATAGGTTCGGCTTTGGCAGCGCTTGCAGGTCTGTTTTTGCTTATGCGCGCGCCCAACGTTTCAAGCACCTTGGGAGCAATGCCCGGCATCAAGGCATTTACCGCGGCGGTTATCGGCGGTATTGGCTCTATCCCCGGCGCGATGCTCGGCGGTGTGCTTCTGGGCGTAGTTGAATGTATTGCAAACAAAATTACCGTACTTGCACCTTACACGGACGCTATTGAATTTTCAATACTTATAATAATTCTTCTTGTACGCCCCAACGGATTTTTGGGCAAGAAGAAGAGAGAGAAGGTGTAAAGATGAAAAACTTCAAAGTTGAACACTATGTAAGTTATATCGGGGTGGGTGTCTTTGCACTTATATTCACAGTACTTACTTTTACAACGGGGCTTCCGCAGTCAACCCTTTATCTGCTTGAAAAAATTGCAATAAGCATAATTTTGGCAGTATCTTTAAGCCTTGTTGTAGGCTTTCTGGGCGAACTTTCACTTGGGCATGCAGGCTTTATGTGCGTTGGTGCGTACCTGGGCGGAAAAATGTCGGTAATTCTTGAAGCCGCCATGGGCAGGGGCAGTGTTGCCGCACTTTTGCTTTCAATGGTTGTGGGCGGACTTGCCGCCGCAATATGCGGGTTTGTTATCGGCTTGCCGGCACTGCGGCTCAAAGGAGATTATCTTGCAATAGTAACCCTTGCGTTCGGTGAAATAGTGCGTTCTGTATTCCAGAACTCGTCAGATCAATCTTTCGGCGGTGCACTGGGTCTTGCAACGCCCCGATTCAACAAAAACTATCTGTTTATAATCGCGTTTATTATGGTGCTTGTTACCCTGGCGGTTGTGCAGAACCTTATGCGGTCAAAACACGGTCGCGCAATAACGGCAATAAGGGATAACGAAATTGCCGCACGGGCCACGGGTGTAAACGTAACAAAATATAAACTGCTTGCATTTATTATTTCCGCGTGCTTTGCGGGAATTGCAGGTGTGCTTTTCAGTTACAGCCAGACAAAGGTTCAAAGCAGTACTTTCGATTTCAACTATTCAATAGATATTCTTGTTATGGTTGTTTTGGGCGGTATGGGCAGCATCAACGGTTCGGTGCTTGCCGCGGCGCTTATTTCCTACCTTAACGTTGAACTTTCAAGCGTGCTTACGGGCGACAAAGCGGTATTGCAGAATCTGTTCTACGCACTTATACTTATAGTTATAGTTATTTATAACAATGCCCCGGCGCTTAAAGGTTTAAGGGAGAGATTTAACATTAAAAATCTTTCGGGAAAACTGTTTAAGCACAAAACCGACCCCGCATACAGGAATGACGATACAGCAAAATGGGATAAGGTTCCCACAAAAATAGCGATGGACGAACTTATTTCGGTGGATACTTCCCCCGACAAAACATTTAAGCCCGATTCGCCGAAAAAGGAGAGATAACTATGGGAGAATATATACTTCAAACCGAAAATCTCGGCATTTCCTTCGGCGGGCTTAAAGCCGTTGAGGGTCTTGACCTTAAAATCAAAAAAAATGAACTTTACGGGCTTGTAGGTCCTAACGGAGCGGGTAAAACCACGGTGTTTAATATGCTTACCGGCGTTTACCGTCCCACTTACGGCAAGGTTATTCTTGACGGACAGGACATAACGGGAAAATCACAGGAAAAAATCAATCATCTCGGTGTTGCGAGAACGTTTCAGAATATCCGCCTGTTTAATAATATGACGGTTATCCGCAATGTGCTTGTGGGGCTTTCAAATCAGCCCGAGTACAACTGCACCGTTGCCGAAAGCGTGTTACGCCTGCCCCGCCACTTCAAAAGTGAAAAGGCAATGCGTGACAGAGCAAAAGAAATACTTGATATCTTCGGGCTTAAAGAAGTGCGCAACAGCCTTTCGTGCAATCTGCCCTACGGCAAACAGAGGAAGCTTGAAATTGCCCGTGCACTGGCAACAAACCCGAAACTGCTTTTGCTTGACGAGCCCGCCGCAGGTATGAACCCTCACGAAACCATGGAACTTATGGAAACCGTGCGCTATATCCGCGACCACTTCGATGTTTCCGTACTGCTTATCGAACACGATATGAAATTCGTTTCGGGGCTTTGTGATGAAGTCACGGTACTTAACTTCGGAACCGTACTTGCCCAGGGTGACACAAAAACCGCACTGAATGACCCCGAGGTTATCAGGGCATATATCGGAGGTTAAGTTATGGCTTTATTGGAAGTTAAAAATCTTGAAGTTTACTACGGCGTTATACAGGCGCTTAAAGGCATAAGTTTTGAGGTAAACGAGGGCGAAATCGTTACCCTTATCGGTGCAAACGGTGCGGGTAAAACCACCACAATGCAGAGCATTATGGGTCTTATACCCGTAGGAAAAAACAGCCGCGTTATTTATGACGGCAAGGACATAACAAAAACGCCGTGCCACAAAATAGTACATTTGGGTATGACACAGGTTCCCGAGGGACGCCGCGTTTTCCAGGAACTTTCCGTTTACGAAAACCTGCTTATGGGCGCGTATATTGAAAACAGCAAGGCGGAAATCAAAAAGGATATTGATAACATTTATGAAATGTTCCCGAGACTTAAAGAGAGAAAAAATCAGGTTGCGGGGACGCTTTCGGGAGGTGAGCAGCAGATGCTTGCTATCGGCAGAGCAATGATGAGCCACCCGAAACTGCTTATGCTTGACGAACCCTCAATGGGTCTTTCGCCTCTGCTTGTTGACCAGGTGTTTGACATTATCAAAACTCTGCACCGCCGCGGAATGACGATTCTGCTTGTTGAGCAGAACGCCGAAAAAGCGCTGAAAGTTGCCGACAGAGCCTACGTTCTTGAAAACGGAGAGATCCGTTATTCGGGAACGGGTGCTGAACTTGCGGGCAGTGAAGATATAAAGAAAGCCTATCTCGGCGGCTGATAAAACAATTTATAGACCCGGTACGGACAAATCTCTTTTCCGTGCCGGGCTTTTTTTATCTTACACGTTCGCCTGTTTTTGCGTTTATGTACACAACCCAGTATCCGTCGTCGTGGGGGTGGGCGCAGTCCTTGGGAATCCACTGACTGTATCCCTCTAATTTCTCCGGCGGTTCTTCGCTCCACGGCAGCATAAATCCGTAGCACAGGTATAAAGGCTGCGAGTATTCATCGTAGATTATCCCCAGAACGTAGTTTTCTTCGTCACGGCGCACCCATTTTGAACCGGGAATAAGGGAATTCATATACGCGTCCTCGGGCGACGATTCAAACAGACGGTTAAAGTCCTTCTCGTTCACGTCCCAAAACGTTTCGGGAATTTTTGCGGGCTGTGCAAATACCGTCGCCGTGTCGGGCTGCGGGACCTCCTTTGCTTCAATTCCGGAAACCGTTTCCGCCGTATCGGCGGGAATGTCCGCACTTGCCGGGGATTCTGCATTTGTAACTTTCACTTTTTCAACTTTTTCTTCAATCTTATCTTCAACTTTTCTGCCCGTTGCAGCCGTAAAACCGCGGCAAACCTCGTCTTTATCGCCGCAGTAAAGAATTATGTATGCGTTTTCGCCCTGCAACACGAATATTCCGCAGTTTTCGGGCTTGGATTTTATTTCCGCCCGCGCAATCGTCTTTTGTCCGAACAGACCGAAACTGCCGTCGGCATACCACATCGACGGCTTTTGCGATATATCCTTAAAAGCGACGGTCATCCTGGTGAACCCGTCCTCAAACTTGAAAAATCCCTCGCCTGTGTAATCGCCGCAACTGTTCAGTATAATCAATTCATCAGTCATATTTAACACCTCATTAAAAATATATTTCGCTTTATGAAAGTTTATTACAACTGCTTTTTGCGAATCGGGTCGTTTTTTGCAGTACGATTATTTTTATTTTTCAACACAATTATGTAAAATAATGCTTGCGTTTAATCCAAGATAATGGTAAAATATGGAAAGAAATAAACGATATCGTTTGTTCAAAACAAAAAACATTATAAAGGACAAAAGGAGACGCGATTATGAATCAATTTGATGAAAAAGTAAGGATTCTTGTTGTTGATGACAGCAATGAGGTACGTGACAGACTGAGGAGCATTGTTTCGGAAATGCACGAGGCGGAGTGTGTGGGAACGGCGGCAAACGGAATTACGGCGCTTGAAATGGTGAAAAGCCTTAAACCCGACATTCTTCTGCTTGACGTGATAATGCCGCAACTTGACGGGTTCGGTGTTATGGAATATCTTTCCGAACAGGGCGAAATGCCCGAAACCATAGTCATTTCGGCGCTTACACAGGAGAATTTTATATTCCGCGCGCTGAACCTGGGCGCAAAGTACTATATAGCAAAGCCTTTTGAAAACGAAAACATCAAAAGCAGAATCCGCGACGTAATTGCAATGAAGCGGGGCGTAAAAAGTACGCCGATAACAAAAACCAGGCAAACCACCCTTGACGAAAAAATAAGCAGTGTGTTTATATCCATCGGCATTCCCGCCCACATCAAAGGGTATCATTTCTTGCGTGAAGCCGTAAAAATGGTGGTGGAAAGTCCCGATTCCATTAACCGAATTACAAAGGAACTCTATCCGGGAATCGCAAAAACATTTTCAACTTCGCCAAGCAAGGTTGAACGCGCAATTCGTCACGCAATTGAAGTTGCGTGGACGCGGGGCAGAATAGAAAATATAAATCAGATTTTCGGCTTTAAGGTTTACGGCAAAAACGACAAGCCCACAAACGGTGAGTTTATCGCTTTAATTGCCGACAAACTTATTCTTGAATCCCGTGCAGCAAAATAAGAAAATCCCGCGCAATGCGGGATTTTTTTAATCAAATTTAGATATATTTATGATAGGTTTGCTTGTTTTTTGGCAGTATGTTACAGCGTCATATGCTCCGCCTTGATTTTTTGTCAGATAACAGATAATCAAATCTGCTCTGTCCGCAATTTCTTTATTACGTATTTTTATTGCTGATTTAGGATGACTTGCGGCGGCTTTATCAGATATTTCTACATAAGAGTAAAACTCATGAAAGTATTCCCTGCTGCTTAGATACTCTGCGGTTGGGTACGGCAGAACCAGTATAAGGGAACTGTTGTTGCTGCGGTACCTTTCCCGCACTCGCGATATTGCTGATGAAACACACATATCAAAATCTCCGTTTCTGCCTACTATAAAATCCACATATTCATTTCCATCAATCAAATTTTGAACGTATTGTTCAATTAGTCTTTCTATGTGTCTTGGATTTTCTATATGCCTATGTCCAAAAAAAGCAACAGTTAGTATTTTCAATATATTACACTCCTTTTATGCACGATAATACTGATGACGGTTTCTGTTCTGTGCACATTATACCGCGTATAGCGGTAATAATCAACTATAATCGGTAATTTAATCGTGAATATTACCGCTTTAATTATTGTACAATAATTAAAAAGAGGTGTTTTGATGGATTTGAAGTTTGTGCGGGACAGAATTTCGGAATTGAGAACCGAAAAGAATGTGTCGGAATACAGAATGAGTACCGATTTGGGTCACAGCAAAAGTTATATGCAAAGCATTTCTTCCGGCAGGTCGGTTCCGTCGTTGGGTGAATTCCTTTATATCTGCGAATACTTGGGTGTTGCTCCGAAAGAATTTTTTGATGAAAGCACCGACGAACCGCAACTTGTTCATCGTATGTACGAATTGACGCGTAATATGTCCAAAGAAGATTTGACTGCGTTGATAAGTGTGGCAGAAAGGCTAAATGAAAAGTAAGAAAAATCCCGCGCAATGCGGGATTTTTTCAATCGGTTATGTTCTCGTTAAGAAACAGGGGAGAATCAAAGAAATCTTTTATCTCTATGCCCAATCCCTGACAGAGTTCAAAAAGGATACGGACGTTTACGGTTTTGTTGCGCATATGTCTGATGTCGCCGATAGTCGTTTGATTAATGCCCGTGAGCATTGACAGTCGATATGCGGTCAGGTTCTTTTCTTTCATAAGTTCCGTCAGCCGAGCCGACAACGCCTGTGTAAGGGTCATAATTTCACCTACTTAATCGATTTATAGTAATTTCCGAAATCGGCAAGGGCGTCGATAATCGGGAGCATTTTGCGTCCCAGGCTTGTAAGCCCGTATTCTACCTTTGGCGGGACTTCGCAATAATCTTTTCGGTATGCAAGACCGTCGTCAATCATCTGCCGCAGGCTGTCGGTAAGCACCTTTTGCGAAATTCCGTCCAAATCCCGTTGAAGTTCGTTGAATCTCCACGGGCGCGATTTCAGATTGCGCAGAATAAGCAGTTTCCATTTTCCGCCGATTAAAGATACCGCCGTTGCAACCGGGCAAGCCGGCAATTCGTCCTTTGTTTTCATTTTCAATCACCTCACGCATTATTATATCACACATTCCGAAAAAAGTGTACAGTTATAAAAAAGTGCGTACTTGTTTTTAATTTCGGCTTGTGATACAATGTGAGCGTGCAATGGAAAACTGCACGGAAACAGGAGGATTTTAATTATGAAAAACTACACAAAAACAAATGTCGGCAATGAGGGGAGAGTTGAACTTCACGAAAAACTTGGGCTTACGGGTGCGGAAGTAAGCGTAAACCGTCTGCCTGCGGGCGCGGGAGTTCCGTTCGTTCATTCGCACAAGAATAACGAGGAAATCTACGGGATAATTTCGGGCAAGGGCAAAGCAATTATTGACGGCGAGGAAATCGCACTTGCTGAGGGCGATTGGCTGAAAGTTTCGCCAAAAGCAAAAAGACAGTTTTTTGCCGACGGCAGCGAGGGAATAACGTACGTATGTATTCAGACAAAAGAGAATTCTCTCGGCGGATTCACTGCCGACGACGCGGTGGTATACTGAAAATATATCTGAACGCTGGAATTGTAAAAATAAAACAGCCCGTTCGCGTACGAACGGGCTGTTTTGGTGCCGGAAGCGGGGGTCGAACCCGCACGGTATCGCTACCACGGGATTTTGAGTCCCGCACGTCTGCCAATTCCATCATTCCGGCATGATACTCGTATAGTATATCACAAAACCTGAATATGTACAAGCGGGAATTTCACTTTTTTCAAAAATTTTTGAGCACTTTTCGCTCAGCCGCCTTATTATCGCTTGATTTTTTTCTGTTTAGGTGGTATCATATACAAAAGGAGTATAATAAAATGCATTTACAGGAATCAGGCGAAATGTACCTTGAAACCATATATATTCTCAGCAAAAGAAGCGAGTCGGTACGCTCGCTTGACGTGGCTGAATATATGGGCTTTTCAAAACCCAGCGTAAGCAGAGCCGTGGGGCTTTTGAAAGAGGGCGGATATATCCACGTGGACAAAGAGGGCTTTATAACGCTCTTGCCCGCGGGCAGGGAAGTAGCCCATAAAATATATGAACGGCATACCGTGCTTACGAAAATGCTTATGAAACTTGGCGTGGACGAAAAAACCGCCGCCGAGGACGCCTGCAAAATGGAACACGATATAAGCGACGAATCCTTTGAGGCGATAAGGCGCCACATATCAAATAAATAACTATTTGAAAAACCGCGAAATCCTCTTATATATAAGGAATGTGACCGCCGAATCTATAAGAAACTTTACAAACGTAAAGGGCATATTGAATATTGCCAAAGCCTGAATAAGGCTGTTTATTGACGGAACAAAAACCCTGTACGCCGCTAAAATCGCGTCAAGGGGCATAAAGTTTGTGTAAAACGGATAAGTAATAAAATAATTTACCGGCAGGCTTACGACCGCGCCGGTAACGGAGCCCGCAAGAACGGAAATCAACGCACCTTTTTTGGAGTGCGTTTTTTTGTATATTATCCCCGCGGAAATAACAAATGCCGCGCCCAAAATAAAGTTTGCAAGTTCGCCCACGCCGCCTGTGGTCGAAACCGTAAGGTGCAAAAGATTCTTTATAAGGCAAACCGCGCCGCCCCACAAAGGACCCGCCGCAAAGGCGCAAATCAGTGCAGGCAGTTCTGAAAAATCAAGCTTGATAAAGTCGGGAATAATAAACGGCAGAGGAAACTCCAAAAGCATAAGGATAAATGCAAGTGCCGAAAATGCGCCGGTAAGAACTGCTTTGCGTGTGTATTTCATAAAAACCTCCTGAAAAACAAAAGTCCCCGATAAAAATCAGGGACTTAAAATTTTCTTGCTTCTTTCATCCGGACTGTACCGTCGGCAGCAGAATTTAACTGCTTCTGCCCTTAAAACGGGCTCGCGGGCTTATGAAAACAAGGTTCAATCACCGCCGGTCGGGGAATTGCGCCCCGCCCTGAACTTTTATACATATATTATATACGCTCACGCACGGGGTGTCAACAACTTTATAACTGACAGATATCGTCAATCAGGCTGCCTTTCAACACAAACTCAAAGCACATATAGTGGAAATTCCACTCATCAAGCATATATCTTAATGCAACGGTGTTCCCCCGCTCCTTAAAGACGTATTCGGGCAAATCCGTTTCGTCAAACACGCCCAAAAATTCGCGGATATCTTCAAACGACATATCCTTTTTCAGCGAATCCGTCAAAAAACTTTCCGCCTCGTCTTTCATTCCGAGCCTTACCGCCTGGCAGAAACAGCGCAGCCGGTCCGGAACGGTGCAGGCGGATTCGCATTTACAGGACGATGAAACAAGACGCATACCGTCAACGGAAAATTTCTGCGTTACGGCAAAAAAGTCCATTTCGCCGGGCGAAAACGTAACGGTAAGAATTTTGCCGTCAAAAAAATGTTCGGCACGGCAAAAGGGCGGGTGCACAAGATGTGCGTCCCTGTTTATTATCGCCGTCGCGGTATTGCTTTCAAGCAAAACGAAGTTTTCGGAAAGCAGAGAGAATTTCTCGGCGGGAAAGTCGGCACAATAGCGTGAACCCCGGCTGTCCTGACAGACAAAATATCCTCCGGCAAGACCGGCATAACCGTCGCCCCACCGTGTTTCACAGGTGATAATCGGCGGCGGCGGACAGGGAACACGGCGGGGAAGTATGCGAAGCTCGTAAATATCGTCGCTCCAACGGAAGAGTTTCCCGCAGCAGGGCTGCGCTTTAAGCAGCGAACCGCTGTATTCAAGCATAAAAAAAGCGGGAAGAAATCCGCAATCTGCGGGGAAGAACGATATGAACGAGGGTGAACTGCCAAGCGGAACGGAAAGCGAGCCGCCGCTTTTCATAAATGAGAGAAACGACCCGTTAAGCGAGATTCCGCCGCCGGCTTCCGATGTTATTATAAGCGTTGCCATAATTCCGATATCCCCTTTGCACACTGTTACTGACAATATATATGCGTTTCTCTGCGCCGAAAGAACCTGTATCGCGTCGAAAATCGAGAAAAACGCGATAATTTACAAAAAGTTCATAAAAAAAGATATCAAAACGGTTGCGTAAAAATACGACTTGTTATAGAATAATACCGTTGCTCTGTGCGGTGGAGCAACTGCGCCCGTTTTTAGGCGCATAACGGTATGAAGCGGAAGGTTGCTGCCAAAGAGCAGGTAATTTCCGTGGACAATTGTCCGGACAATCGGACGAACAGCCGAATACACGCCGCTTCTTAAAAATTTTATAAGAGGCACACACGGAACAGTGTATTTGAGCTATAACTAAGGAGGTATATAAATGGCATCGCAGAAAATCAGAATCAAGTTAAAGGCCTATGATCACAATCTTATCGATCAGGCAGCCGAGAAGATCGTTGATACGGCGATCAAGACCGGTGCAAAGGTAAGCGGCCCCATTCCGCTGCCCACAGAAAAGGAAGTAATAACAATACTCCGCGCTCCTCATAAATATAAGGACAGCCGTGAGCAGTTTGAACTTCGCACACACAAACGTCTTATTGACATTTACAATGCCGGACCCAAGACGGTGGACGCGCTTATGAAAGCCGACCTTTCCGCCGGTGTTGATGTCAACATTAAACTGTAAGGAGGATGAACGATGATGACAAAAGGTATTTTGGGTAAAAAAGTCGGAATGACGCAGATTTTTGCGCCCGACGGAAAAGTTATTCCTGTAACAGTCGTTCAGGCAGGTCCCTGCTCCGTAGTTCAGGTAAAGACTTCGGAAAAAGACGGCTATGACGCCGTTAAAGTTGGATTCGGCGCTATTAAAGAGCAAAACGTAAACAAGCCCGATAAAGGTCAGTTCGTAAAGGCAAACGTTGCTCCCGCCCGCTATATGAAAGAGTTCAGATTCGATAATACTGCCGACTATAAAGCCGGTGACGTTATCGCCTGCGACATCTTTGCTGAGGGCGACAAGGTTGATGTTACCGCCAAGAGCAAAGGTCACGGCTTCTCGGGCGTTATCCAGAGATGGAACCAGCACACCGGCCCCATGGCGCACGGTTCCGGATGCCACAGGGTAGTAGGTTCAATGGGCGCAAGTTCGTCACCCAGCCACGTATTCAAGAATAAGCACATGCCCGGACATTGGGGCAACGAGCAGGTTACCGTACAGAATCTTGAAATTGTACGCGTTGATACCGAGCGCGGAGTGCTTCTTGTAAAAGGTGCCGTTCCCGGAGCGGCAGGCGCATTGCTTACAATAAAGCAATCAGTAAAGAGTAAATAAGGAGGCGAACAGATATGCCAAGAGTAAATGTATACAACATTGAAGGCGAAAAGGTAAGCACCGTAACCTTAAAGGCTGATATCTTTGAGGTTGAGGTAAACACCCACGTTCTTCATCAGGTAGTTCGTGCCCAACTCGCAAATAAGCGTCAGGGTACAAAAGGCACCCTCACCCGTACCGAGGTTGCCGGCGGCGGCAGAAAGCCTTTCCGTCAGAAGGGTACAGGCCGTTCCCGTCAGGGTTCAACAAGGTCGCCTCAATACTATAAGGGCGGCGTCGTATTTGCTCCCAAGTCAAGAGATTTCTCAATCACCGTTCCCAAGAAAGTTAAGAGGCTTGCTCTTAAAGGCGCTCTTACCAGCAAGGCTGCGGATAAGGACATTATAGTTCTTGATTCTCTTGAAATAGAGGCAAAGACAAAAGCCATGATAAAGGTTCTTGCAAACCTTAAAGTTGACGGCAAGGCTTACATCGTAAACGTTGAGCCCACCGTAAACGTTGAGAGAGCCGCGGCTAACATTCCCGGCGTTAAAACGGGTCTTGTAAACACCCTTAACGTTGTGGACATTCTTAACCACGACAAACTCATACTTACAAAGGCTGCACTTAAAAAGATTGAGGAGGTATATGCATAATGTTTAACGAAGATATCATTATCAGACCTGTTCTCACTGAAAAAAGTTACGATATAATGGGCGATAAACGCTATGTGTTTGAGGTTGCTCCCAAGGCTAACAAGAGCCAGATCAAAACCGCTGTCGAAGCAATTTTCGGCGTAAAGGTTGAAAAGGTAAACACTGTTACCACACAGGGCAAACTTAAACGTATGGGCAGGTTTGAGGGCAGAACCGCAACCACCAAAAAAGCGTACGTTATCCTTAAAAAGGATTCAAAGGCCATTGAGTTCTTTGAGAATATGGCTTAACTTTTAATTTAATATACTTCCGGCGCACTTACAGCAGCAGGTGCCGGCAAGTGATAAAACAGGGCTGCTGAGAAATGGAGTAAATTTCAATGGGTATCAGAAAGTATAAGCCGACTTCTCCTGCCAGAAGACATATGTCTGTTTCAACGTTTGAAGAGATTACAAAAACCACTCCCGAGCGTTCGCTTCTTGACAAAGTGTCCAAAAACGGCGGAAGGAACAATGCCGGCCGTTTGACCGTACGTCACCATGGCGGCGGCAACACCAGAAAATACAGAATTATAGATTTCAAGCGTAACAAAGATGACGTAGCGGCACGCGTTGCCTCTATCGAGTACGACCCCAACCGTACAGCAAATATCGCTCTTCTTAACTATGCCGACGGCGAGAAACGTTATATTCTTGCTCCCGTAGGTCTTAACGTAGGCGACACCGTTGTTTCGGGCGAAGGCGCTGACATCAAACCCGGCAATGCTCTTAAAATTAAGAACATTCCCGTAGGTACGCTTATTCACAACATCGAACTTCAACCCGGCAAGGGCGGTCAGCTTGTTCGCGCGGCGGGCAATGCGGCTCAGCTTATGTCGAAGGAAGAGAAACTCGGACAGGTTCGCCTTCCCTCGGGCGAAGTTCGCTATGTAATGCTTGAATGCAAAGCAACCATCGGTCAGGTAGGTAACCTTGACCACGAAAACGTTCACATCGGTAAAGCGGGCAGAAAACGCCATATGGGCGTTCGTCCTACCGTTCGAGGCGTTGTAATGAACCCCTGTGACCACCCCCACGGCGGTGGTGAAGGCAAGTCGCCCGTTGGCCGTCCCGGACCGGTTACGCCTTGGGGCAAGCCTGCACTGGGTTACAAGACCCGTTCAAAGAAAAACAGGTCGGATAAATATATCGTAAAGCGCCGTAACGGCTAATAAAGCGGAAGGAGAATTTCAATGAGCAGGTCAATAAAAAAAGGACCTTTCGTCAGCGAAAAGCTGCTCAAAAGGATTGAAGAGATGAATGCCTCAGGGGACAAGAAAGTTCTTAAAACCTGGTCCAGGTCAAGCACGATTTTCCCCCAGATGGTAAGCCATACAATAGCCGTTCATGACGGCAGAAAACACGTTCCTGTCTATATCACCGAAGATATGGTAGGACACAAACTGGGTGAGTTTGCACCCACGAGAACATTCAGGGGCCATTCCGGTTCCGAAAAGTCCTCAGGAAACAAGTAAGGAGGCGGCGACAAATGGCAAAGAATATCAGAGAAAAGGCTGCGGCAAGAAGAGAAAACCGCGACACCAGACCCAAAGCCACCGCGAAGTACATCAGGATTTCGTCCCGCAAGGTAAGAATCGTTCTTGACCTTATCCGCGGCAAACATGTTGACGAAGCCCTCGCTATCCTTCAATTTACGCCTAAGGCGGCTTCGCCCGAAGTTGCAAAAGTGCTTACTTCGGCAATAGCAAACGCGGAGAACAATCCGCCCTATCTTAACAGAGATAACCTTTACGTTGCGGAAACGTACGCTAACCAGGGCCCCACGCTCAAACGCTTTATGCCCAGAGCAAAGGGAAGCGCGTCACCTATCCTTAAACGTTCAAGCCACATCACTGTAATCCTTGACGAGAAGAAGGAGGATAAGTAATTATGGGACAGAAAGTTAATCCCCACGGCCTCAGAGTAGGCGTTATAAAGAATTGGGATTCCCGTTGGTTCGCCGGCAAAGATATGGCGGCTAACATCAGCGAGGATAACAAACTTCGTAACTACCTTAAAGGCAAACTTGCGTCGTTCAACATTTCAAAAATCGAAATCGAGCGCAAGAGCAACGAAATTTCACTTTTCATCTATACCGCTAAACCCGGTGCTTTAATCGGCAAGGGCGGCGCAGGTATCGACGCTCTTAAAGCGGATATCGAAAAGTATATCGGCAAAAAAGTGCGCGTAAACATTATGGAAATCCGTAAACCCGATATGGACGCTCAGCTTGTTGCAGAGTCCATCGCGCAGCAGCTTGAAAAGCGTGTATCTTTCCGCCGTGCCATGAAACAGGCTATGCAGAGAGTTACCCGCGCAGGCGCAAAGGGTGTTAAACTTCTTGTAAGCGGTCGTCTCGGCGGTGCCGAAATCGCCCGCAGCGAAGGCTATCACGAGGGCAGCATTCCGCTTCAAACACTCAGGGCGGATATCGACTACGGCTTTGCCGAGGCTGCTACAACCTACGGACGCATCGGCGTTAAAGTGTGGGTTTACAAGGGTGAAATCCTTGGCAAGAAGGCTAAGGCAGAAGGAGGCAAGTAATTATGTTAATGCCCAAAAGAGTAAAGAGAAGAAGAGTATTCCGTGGCAGAATGAAGGGTACCGCACAGCGCGGCAACTTCCTTGCTTACGGTGATTACGGTCTCGTAGCGCTTGAACCCGCATGGATTACGAGTGCACAGATTGAAGCCGCCCGTATCGCTATGACGAGATACATCAAACGTAGCGGTCAGGTTTGGATTAAAATTTTCCCCGACAAGCCCGTAACGGCTAAACCCGCCGAGACCCGAATGGGTTCAGGTAAAGGTTCACCCGAGTACTGGGTAGCGGTAGTTAAGCCCGGTCGCGTTCTTTTTGAAATGAACGGCATCGATGAGGCTACTGCCCGCGAGGCTCTGCGTCTTGCAAGCCACAAACTTCCCCTGAAAGTTAAATTCGTAAAAAGGGAAGATTTCAATAAAGAAGAGGACGGTGAAGTTTGATGAAACCGAGTAAACTGCGCGAAATGAACGCGGAAGAACTTAATAAAAAGCTCGCCGAGCTTAAAAGAGAACTTCTTAATCTCAGATTTCAGAATGCCACCGGTCAACTTAATAACCCCAAGCAGATTGACGCCTGCAAAAAGGACATCGCAAGGGTTATGACCATACTGAGAGATTTAGAGCTTAACGCTCAGGGCTAATGGAGGATTAAAGACCTATGGAAAGAAATTTTCGTAAACAAAGAGTAGGTATCGTTATCAGCGATAAGATGGACAAAACCATCGTTGTTGCAGTAAAGACAAAGGTTCTTCATCCTCTTTACGGCAAAACTGTTAACCGTACAACAAAGTTTAAGGCTCATGACGAAAAGAATGAGTGCGGAATCGGCGATACCGTGCGCATTATGGAAACAAGGCCTATAAGCAAAGATAAAAGATGGAGATTGGTGGAGATAGTTGAAAAGGCCAAATAAGCCTTGACAACTGTTTTACCGGAAAGGGGTAAATTATGATACAACCTCAGACGAGATTGAAGGTTGCCGATAATACCGGCGCAAAAGAAATTATGTGCATAAGAGTTCTCGGTGGCTCTTTCAGAAGATACGGCAGCGTTGGAGATACTATCGTTGCTTCCGTTAAGAGCGCTGCTCCCGGCGGCGTTGTTAAAAAGGGCGACGTAGTAAAGGCTGTTATAGTACGTACCGTTAAACCTACCCGTCGTGCAGACGGAACATACATCCGTTTTGACGATAACGCAGCAGTTATCATCAACGACCAAAAACTTCCCCGCGGCACCCGTGTTTTCGGGCCCATTGCAAGGGAACTTCGTGAAAAAGACTTCATGAAGATTATCTCTCTTGCTCCGGAAGTTCTGTAAGGAGGACACAGACATGAAGATTAAAACAGGCGATACCGTAGTTGTTGTTTCCGGCACAAGTGCTTCAAACGACACCCACAAGGTTCTCCGTGCGTTCCCCAAGGCAAACAGAGTTATTGTTGAGGGCGCAAACATCATCACCCGCCACACAAAGGCTAAGAAAATGGGTGAAAACGGCGGACGCATCGAAAAGGAAGCACCTATCGACGCATCTAACGTTATGCTTTACTGCCCCAACTGCAAAAAAGGCTGCCGCGCAGGCTACGCCGTTGCAGACGGCAAAAAAGTTCGCGTTTGCAAAAAATGCGGCAAGAGCATTGACTGATCGAGGATAGGAGGAGAGATACTATGGCCAGATTAAAAGACAAGTATGTAAACGAAATCGTTCCCGCAATGGAAAAGAAATTCGGTTACAAAAACATAATGCAGGTTCCTAAACTTGAAAAAGTAGTTATCAATGCAGGTTTGGGCGACGTTAAGGACGACGCTAAGAAGTTCGACGCTGCCGTTCAGGAAATCGCGACAATCGCAGGTCAGGCACCTGTTGTAACAAAGGCTAAAAAGTCCGTTGCAAACTTCAAAGTCCGCGAGGGTATGAACATCGGTGCAAAGGTTACGCTCAGAGGCGAGAGAATGTACGAGTTCGTTGACAAACTGCTCAACATCGCGCTTCCCCGCGTACGTGACTTCCACGGCGTATCAGCCAACGCTTTCGACGGCCGCGGCAACTATGCGCTGGGCATCAAAGAGCAACTTATATTCCCCGAAATCGAGTACGATAAAATCGACAAGGTTCGCGGAATGGACATTATATTTGTTACTACCGCAAATACCGACGAGGAAGCCCGTGAACTGTTAGGTCTTATGGGTATGCCTTACGAAAACTGATAGAGGGGGAAAAGTAAAATGGCTAAAAAGTCTATGATTAACAAACAGCAAAGACCCGCAAAATTCTCCACTCGTGCATATACAAGGTGCAGTATTTGCGGCCGTCCCCATGCAGTTCTGAGCAAGTACGGTATCTGCCGTATCTGTTTCAGGGAACTTGCGTATAAGGGACAGATTCCCGGCGTTAAAAAATCAAGCTGGTAAGTAACGGATATAAGGAAGGAGGACACCGATAATGGTTTTAACAGATCCTATTGCCGATATGCTCACCAGAATTCGCAATGCGATGGTAGCAAGGCACAGCACAGTAGACATTCCCAAGTCAAAAATGAAACAGGCTATTGCCCAGCTTCTGCTTGACGAAGGCTATATCAAAGGCGTTGAAATAATCGACGCAGTTCCTCAGGGAACAATCCGTATTACTCTTAAATACGGCGCAAACAAAGAGAGAATAATTTCAGGTCTCCGCAGAATATCCAAGCCCGGCCTGAGAGTTTATGCAAGAGCAGAAGAACTTCCCAGAGTTTTGGGCGGTATGGGTATAGCAATTATATCCACTTCGAAAGGCATAATGACAGATAAGCAGGCACGCGCCCTCAACGTAGGCGGCGAAGTTCTCGCTTATGTATGGTAATTTGGAGGTAATTTATGTCAAGAATAGGTAAACATCCTGTAACTATTCCCGCCGGCGTAACCGTAACGGTGGCTGACGGCAACGTAGTTACTGCAAAGGGCCCCAAGGGCACCTTTACACAGCAACTTGCCAAGGACATGATTATCAAGGTGGAAGGCGCAGAGGTTATCGTAACACGTCCCTCTGACGACAAGGAACACCGTGCACTTCATGGTCTTACAAGGTCCCTGATACATAACATGGTATTGGGCGTTTCCGAGGGCTTCTCAAAAAGCCTTTCAATTCAGGGTACCGGTTACCGTGCCGCTATGCAGGGCAAGAAACTCGTACTTACTCTGGGCTATTCCCATCCGGTAGAGATGGAGGCTCCCGAGGGAATCACAATCGAAGTTCCCTCACAGAACAGCGTTATCGTTCGCGGTGTTGACAAGCAGGCAGTAGGCCAGTTTGCAGCGGAAATCCGTTCAACGAGAGCGCCTGAACCCTATCACGGCAAAGGTGTCCGCTATGAGGGCGAGCATATCGCACTTAAAGAGGGCAAGGCCGGTAAGAAGTAATCGGAAAGGAGCATAAGAAAATGATAAAGAAAATTGATAAAAACGCTAATCGTCTTGCAAGGCACGCACGTGTGCGCAAGAAGATAAGCGGCACAAGCGAACGTCCCAGACTGGACGTATACCGCAGCAACAGTCATATCTATGCTCAGGTCATCGATGATACGACCGGCACCACACTTGCTTCCGCATCAACTCTTGAAACAGAGGTTGCAAAGCAGGTTGCTGATATGACCAAGACCGACGCGGCTAAGACCGTAGGCAAACTCGTTGCCGAACGCGCAGCCGCAAAGGGAATCAAGACCGTTGTATTCGACAGAGGTGGTTACCTCTATACAGGCCGTGTGCTGGCGCTTGCAGAAGCCGCCCGCGAAGCCGGTTTGGAATTTTAACGGAGGTAATTGACGATGAATAGAATAGACCCTAAAACACTCGACCTTAAAGACAAGTTGGTTTCGGTAAACCGTGTAGCCAAAACCGTTAAGGGCGGACGCAATATGCGTCTTGCGGCTCTTGTGGTAGTAGGCGACGGTAACGGCCACGTAGGCGTAGGCCAGGGTAAAGCCGTTGAGGTTCCCGAGGCTATCCGCAAGGCTACCGAAGATGCTAAAAAGCACATCATAACCGTTTCGCTTAAAGGCACCACTATCCCTCATACGGTAGTTGGTAAGTTCGGCCGCGGCAAAGTTCTTCTTATGCCCGCTCCCGAAGGAACCGGTGTTATCGCCGGCGGTCCGGTGCGTGACGTACTTGAAATGGTAGGCGTTCGCGACATCCTTACCAAGAGCCAGGGTTCAAACAACCCTGCCAACTGTGTAAAGGCTACTCTCGAAGGTCTTGCTTCATTGAAAACCGCAGAGCAGATTGCAGAAATGCGCGGCAAAACGGTTGACGAGATAATGGGCTGAGGAGGAAACCGAAATGTTAAAGATTACACTTACCAAGAGCACAATCGCCTGCAAAAAGGACCAGATTGCCACTGTACAGGCTCTTGGACTCAAAAAAATGCACTCAACGGTTGTAAAAGAGGATAATGCCGCTATCCGCGGTATGATTTTCAAGGTAAAACACCTTGTAACCGTTGAAGAAGTTGACTAACGGAGGTACCGAATATGAAATTAGTTGATTTAAGACCCGCAGAAGGTGCCACCCAGACAGGTCGCCGTCGCGGACGCGGTCCCGGCAGCGGCTTGGGAAAAACCTCCGGCAAGGGACATAAGGGTCAGAATGCCCGCTCCGGCGGCGGTGTTCGTCCCGGCTTTGAGGGCGGACAGATGCCCCTTACAAGAAGATTGCCCAAACGCGGCTTCTTCAATCCTTTCAGCAAGGTTTATACAGAAGTAAACGTATCAACCCTTGATAAATTTGATGAGGATACCGTTATTACGGCTGAACTTCTCAAAGAAAAGGGCGTAATCAGCAAGATAGAGAAAGATGGAGTTAAGGTCCTTGGAAACGGCGAACTGACAAAGCGTCTTACTGTTCAGGTTGCAGCCTTCACCCGTACGGCTCAACAGAAAATTGAGGCGCTCGGAGGAAAGGCTGAGGTGGTATAAATGTTTTCAACATTCAAAAATGCATGGAAACTCCCCGAACTCAGGAAGAAGATTCTTTACACATTGCTTATGCTGCTTGTGTACAGGCTCTGCTGCTTTATTCCCACTCCCGGCGTTAACCCCACGCTTCAAATAGAGGCAGCAAATCAGAATATCTTCGGTCTTATGAACATAATCACCGGCGGTTCTCTTGAAGGCTACACCTTTATGGCTATGGGTATTTCGCCCTATATCAATGCTTCAATTATCATTCAGTTGCTTCAAGTGGTTATTCCCTCCTTGGAGAGACTGGCACACGATGAGGACGGCAGAGAAAAGATTAACAAAATCGTTCGCTACACGTCCTTCGGTCTTGCGTTCTTGCAGGCAGTCGGTATTTGCTACGCTTTCAGCAAGAGCCAGCAGGTTCTTGTTGACGGTATAAATCCCGTTCTCGGCTACATACTCGTAGGTCTTTCGCTTACAGCGGGCAGTGCTGTTGCAATGTGGATTGGCGACCGTATAAGTGAAAAAGGTGTCGGCAACGGTATTTCGATGCTTATCTTCATCGGTATCATCGCCCGTCTTCCCCTTACGGCTACTAACTATGTTCAAAGCGCAATCAGCGGTTCCCAGAGCGGCAACAATGCTCTTTGGTGGATCCTTCCCCTCGTACTTATATTTGCGGTTGCACTTATCGTACTTGTGGTATTTGTTGAACTTGGCGAACGCAGAATTAACATCCAGTATGCCAAACGTGTTTCGGGCAGGAAAGTTTACGGCGGTCAGAGCACATATATGCCCCTGAAGCCCAACTCCTGCGGCGTACTTCCCCTTATTTTCTCAATGTCGCTGCTTATGTTCCCCAGCATTATAGCGGGTATGTTCTTCTCGGGCAGTAAGTTTGAGGCGTTCTATTCAAAATGGCTGGGCTCGGGTACTTGGGGCTACACCGTAGTAAGTATCTTCCTTACAATAGGTTTTGCATACTTCTATTCGGCAATTACCTTCAATGCTCAGGAAACAAGCAAAAACCTGCAAAAATACGGCGGGTTTATTCAGGGCATACGCCCCGGAAAGCCCACTACCGATTATCTTAACAAGATAAGCAAGCGTCTTGTGCTTTTCAGCGGCTTGTACCTCAGCGTAATTTCAAGTATCCCCATGATAGCAAGCTCAATTCTGAGCCTTACTAACTACGGTTCACCGATACTTACTCTTGCGCTTACCTTCTCGTCAACCGGATTGCTCATTATCGTAAGCGTTGCCATAGAGGTTTCAAAACAACTTGAATCTCAGATGGTAATGCGTCACTACAAGGGCTTCCTTGACTGATGTGAGGGCACTATGAAAATAATTCTTTTAGGAGCGCCGGGTGCCGGAAAAGGCACCCAGGCGACCCGTATCTGTAAAAGGTTCGGCATTCCCCACATTTCCACGGGCGATATGTTCCGCGAAAATATCAAGGGCGAAACCGAACTTGGGAAGCTTGCCAAGAGTTATATTGATAAAGGCAATCTTGTTCCCGACGAAGTTACCCTTGCCATGGTAGGCGACCGGCTTAAAAAAGACGATTGCAAAAACGGATTTCTGCTTGACGGATTTCCCCGCACCATTGCTCAGGCCGACGGACTTAAAACTCTTACCGACCTTGACTGCGTGGTAAACATTGACGTTGACACCGCGCTGTTGCTTGACCGCATTACCGGCAGAAGAATCTGCTCAAAGTGCGCGGGCACGTATCACGTTTCAAAACTTAAAGGCATTTCATGCCCCGAGTGCGGAGCGGAACTTGTTCAGAGGGCTGACGACAACGAGGCTACGGTAAAATCAAGAATAGACGTTTACAACGCACAGACAAAGCCGCTTATCGAATATTACGGCGATAAAGTCAAAAGCGTAAACGGAAATCTTTCCGCCGACGAAGTTTTTGACGGTATAGTTGAAATATTGGAGGCAATTTAATGCTTTGCATTAAAAACGAAAGTGCAATTAAACTGATGGCGGAAAGCGGCAAGCTCCTTGCTGCGTGTATGGAAATGCTGGGTGAACACATAAAACCCGGAATGAGTACACTTGAACTTGACAAATTAGCGCATAGGTATATAATAAAGCATAACGCTAAACCGTCATTTTTAGGTTTGTACGGTTTCCCCGCAACGCTTTGCATATCCGTTAACGAACAGATTATTCACGGAATACCCAACGAGCACAAGATTATCCGCGAGGGCGATCTTGTAAGTCTGGACGGAGGGGTATTGCTGAACGGTTTTCATTCCGATATGGCGCGCACGTTCATCGTGGGCGAAACAACGGAGGAAAAACGGCTGCTTGTGGAGCGCACAAAACAGTCCTTTTACGAGGGCATGAAATATGCGCGCGCAGGCAACAGAATATCGGATATCTCTCACGGGGTTGAAGAGTATATCAATCAGTTCGGCTACGGAATCGTGCGTGACTATACAGGTCACGGCGTGGGCAGAGAATTGCACGAGTCACCGGAGATTCCCAATTTCGGGGCACCGGGACACGGACCGAGAATAGTAAACGGAATGACCATCGCGATAGAACCCATGATAAACTTAGGTACACACCGCGTAAAGGTGCTTTCCGACGGCTGGACCACCGTTACGGCGGACGGCAAACCGTCGGCGCACTATGAGAATACCGTTGCCGTAATTGACGGCGAGCCGGTTATTCTTACCGATACCGATGTACACGTTTAGGGGGAAAAGATGAATATCGGCGATATTGTCGTTTCCACCGCCGGAAGAGATGCGGGAAAATATTTTGTTGTGGTCGGCATTGCCGACGGGCAGTACCGCTTTGTTTGTGACGGTAAACTGCGTAAAACCGCAAAGCCGAAAAAGAAGAAAATCAGGCATCTGAAATACTTCTGTTCGGACGCGGACGCGCAGACGGCACTTACACTGAACCAGCCGGTTTCCGATAAGTTTATCCGTTCGGTACTGGCAAACGTAAAAAATGGCGAGGAGTGAATCCATTGTCTAAGGAAGACGTCATTGAAGTTGAGGGCGTTGTAACGGAATCGAAGAAGAATGCCGTGTTTGAGGTTAAGCTTGAAAACGGACACAAGATTCTGGCACATATTGCCGGCAAACTGAGAATGAATAATATTCAGGTGTTACCGGGAGATAAGGTAACCGTAGAAATTTCGACATATGACCTTACCAAGGGTAGGATTATATGGCGCAGCAAAAACTAGGGAGGTTTTTATTATGAAAGTAAGACCCAGTGTTAAACCCATGTGCGATAAATGCAAACTTATCAAGCGTCACGGCAAGGTAATGGTTATCTGCTCCGCTGATAAGAGCCATAAACAAAGACAGGGCTGATTTTTGTCCTGTCCGCACGCGCTTTTATAAAAAAGCGCAAAACAGACAACAAGGCCGTAAAATCGGGTGCGGCTGACGGAAGAAATTCCGTTTACCTGATTGGCTTTAATATAAAAACAATATTTTGAAGCAAGTTTGGAGGTAAACTTAATGGCACGTATCGCTGGTATAGATATACCGAAGGATAAGCGGGTAGAGGCATCGTTACAGTCAATTTACGGTATCGGCCCCGCTATCGCAAAAGAGATTCTTGACAAAACCGGCGTTAATCCTGATACCCGCGTAAGAGACCTTACCGAGGATGAGGTTAACCTTATAAGAGATTATATCGACAAAAACGTACATGTAGAAGGCGACCTTCGCAGAGAAGTTTCGCTTAACATCAAGCGTCTTGTTGAGATTGGCTGCTATCGCGGAGTTCGTCACCGCAAGGGCCTTCCCGTTCGCGGACAGCACACCAAGCAGAACGCGCGTACCCGCAAGGGTCCGAAAAAGACAGTCGGCGCAAAGAAAAAGGCCGGCAAGTAAAATAGGAGGACGAAATAATGGCTAAACCAATCAAAAGAGGCGGACATCGCCGCATCGAAAAGAAAAATATCGAGCGTGGTGCAGCACATATCTGCTCCTCGTTCAATAACACGATTGTTACCATAACCGACGTAAACGGCAATGCCATAAGCTGGGCAAGTGCCGGCGGACTCGGTTTCCGCGGAAGCAAGAAGAGCACTCCCTTTGCGGCACAGTCAGCGGCTGAAACCGCGGCAAAAGCGGCTATGGAGCACGGACTTCGCACTGTTGAAGTTTATGTAAAGGGACCCGGAAGCGGACGCGAAGCAGCAATCAGAGCGCTTCAGGCGGCAGGTCTTGACGTTACTATGATTAAGGACGTAACGCCCATTCCTCACAACGGATGCAGACCGCCCAAGCGCAGAAGAGTTTAATAGGAGGACAAATAAATTATGGCAAGATATACCGAAGCGGTGTGCCGTCTGTGCCGCCGCGAAAATCAGAAGCTTTTCTTAAAGGGCGATCGTTGTTATAGTGCAAAGTGTCCTGTTGTTAAGAGAGCAACGGCTCCCGGTATGCACGCAAAGAGCCGCAGAAAAGCAAGCGAATACGGCTTGCAGCTTCGTGAAAAGCAGAAAACAAAAAGAACTTACGGTATGCTTGAAAAGCAGTTCCGCAGTTACTTTGATAAGGCGACCAACATGAAGGGCGCGGCAGGCGACAATATGCTGCAACTTCTTGAACGCCGTCTTGACAATGTTGTTTACCGTCTGGGCTTCGGCGATTCACGCGCACAGGCAAGGCAGATTGTAAACCACGGTCATATTACCGTAAACGGTAAAAAAGTAAATATTCCTTCCTTCATAGTTAAGGCGGGCGATGTTATCGCTATCGCAGAGGGAAGCACCTCTATTGAGAAATTCAAGGCGATGCGTGAAGGCACCAACAAGACGATACCCGCTTGGCTTGAACTCAACTCAGCCGAACTTCAAGGCAAGGTTGTTGAACTTCCCAAGAGAGAAGATTTGGATTTGGGCATTGAGGAGCATCTTATCGTTGAGTTGTACTCCAAGTAATGCTGCCTGAAATTTTATAGGAGGGTCAAATAATGATTGAAATAGCAAAGCCTGTTATCGAGTGTAAACAAATCAGCGAGGACGGTAAGTACGCGCAATTCGTTGTAGAGCCGCTCCGTCGCGGATTCGGTAATACCTTGGGCAATTCTCTCCGTAGAATTTTGTTATCCTCCCTGCCCGGAGCAGCGGCTACCAAAGTTCGTATCGACGGGGTTCTTCACGAGTTTTCAACGGTTCCCGGTGTTAAAGAAGATGTTACAAACATCATTCTTAACATCAAGAACCTTGCAATGAAACTTTCCTCGGATACGCCTGTTACTGCTACCATAAATGCAGTGGGGCCCTGCGAAGTTACCGCAGGTGATATCAAGGGCGACAGCACACTTGAAATAATTAACAAAGACCTCCATATCGCCACCATCGATGAGGGCGGTGCACTTAATATGGAGATTACCGTTGACAGAGGAATGGGCTACGTTCCCGCCGACGGAAACAAGACGGACGATATGCCTATCGACGTTATCGCCGTAGATTCTATCTATACGCCTATTCTTAAAGCAAGTTACGTTGTTCAGAGTGCCCGCGTAGGCAGGAACTCTAACTTCGATAAACTTATACTGGACGTATGGACAGACGGTTCCATCAGACCTAACGAGGCTATAAGCATAGCCGCAAAAATTATGAACGACTATCTCGCACTGTTTATCGACCTTACCGAGAATGTGGGCGGAATACAGATGTCAGAGGACAAGGAAGGTGTTGCGCCCCAGGCAAAGGCACTTGATATGACCATTGACGAACTTGACCTTTCGGTTCGTTCGTACAACTGCCTTAAAAGGGCGGGCATCAATTCCGTTCAGGAACTTGCTAAACTTGATGAAGCAGACCTTATGAGGGTTCGTAATTTGGGTAAAAAGTCGATGGACGAGGTTCGCCAGAAACTGGCAAGCCTTGGGCTTAAACTCAAAAACAACGAAGATTAATTAGGAGGATAAAAAAATGGCCGGTAATAGAAAACTCAACAGACCTACTGACCAGCGTGTTGCCGTTGTTCGCGGTCTTACAACAGACCTTCTTTGGTACGGTCGCGTTCAGACAACCGAGGCCCGTGCAAAGGAAGTTCGCAGACAGGCTGAAAAGATTATCACCATGGGTATTAAAACCTACGGCGATGTTCTTACCGTAACAAAAACAACCGTTAATGACAAGGGTCAGAAGGTTGAAAAAGAATACAAGAACGACGGTCCCGATAAACTTACTGCCCGTCGCCGTATGATGGCTTATCTCTATGAGAGAGAAATTGCCAGAAAAGAAGGCGAGAAGAAAGCAGAGTATAAGGTTCGCGTTGCCGATATAAAACATCCTGTTATAAGCAAGATTTTTGATGAACTTGCTCCCAAGTACGCAAAACGTGCCGAGGAGAAAGGTCAGGGCGGCGGATATACAAGGATTATCAAAATGGGTCCCCGCAGAGGCGATGCCGCTGAAACGGTTATCCTTGAACTTGTTGACTGAGCATTTTAAGGGGGCGTTTTACGCCCTCTTTTGCTTTTTGTGTGTTGCGGGACGCAGGATTTTATGGGGCGTTGCCCCATACCCCACTTCTTTTTCTTGAAAGAAAAAGAAGCAAAAAGAACTTCAACCTTTTGTACGAAGGGAAACAAGCGATTAAGCGAAAACAAAATCCCAAAAGAAACACGCAAAAAGAACTTCAATCCTTTATACGAAAGGAAAAAAGTGAGTAAGCGCAAGCAAACTCCCGAAAGAAACACGCAAAAAGAACTTCAACCTTTTATATGAAAGGAAAAAAGTGAGTAAGCGCAAACAAACTCTCGAAAGAAACACGCAAAAAGAACTTCAACCTTTTATATGAAAGGAAATAAGTGATTAAACATAAAACAACTCCCGAAGAACAGTCAAAACTGATTATTCAGTGAAAAACATCATAAACAAATCTCAATAATAAAGTTCTTTGTTCAACTTTCTTTCAAGAAAGTTGACGGGGTACGGGGCAGCGCCCCGGAATTAAAGGGGTATGGGGCAGCGCCCCGAAATAAAGCGGAGCGGGGCAGCGCCCCGAAATATTCAATCAAAAAAATCGGAAAGGGCTTTTCGGGCAGACGGAAAATCCGTGCGGGAACGATTAGCAAGGTGAATATAATGGTAAATGTGGCAGTATTGGGTTTCGGCACGGTGGGAAGCGGAGTTGTTGAACTTATAGAAATGAATAAGGTGCACATCGCACAAAAACTTGAACAGGAACTTAACGTAAAGTATATTCTTGATATTCGTTCGTTTCCCGACAGCCCCTATGCGGACAAGTTTGTAAAAGATTTTTCAATAATCGAAAATGACCCGGAAATCAAAGTCGTTGCCGAGGTTATCGGCGGCTGCTCCTTCGCGTATGACTATACCGTTCGCGCACTTAAAGCAGGCAAAAGCGTTGTAACAAGCAATAAAGAACTTGTTGCCGCAAAGGGCGTTGAGCTTTTGAACCTTGCAAAAAAGCATAATGTAAACTACTTCTTTGAAGCGTCGGTAGGCGGCGGTATTCCCATTATCCGACCTATGCACCGGTGCATGGCGGCAAACGAAATAACCGAAGTTTACGGAATCCTTAACGGAACCACAAACTATATTCTCACAAAAATGATAGAAGAAAAAGTGCCTTTTGAAAAGGCGCTTGCTCAGGCACAGGAACTGGGTTATGCTGAGGCAAATCCCGCTGCCGATATTGAGGGCGCAGACGCGTGCCGAAAAATATGCATTCTTGCGTCACTTGCTTTCGGACATCACGTTTATCCTGAAAACGTTCGAACGGTGGGCATTACAAACATAAATCGGGTGGACGTTGCCATTGCCGACGAGGCGGGTTATGCGGTAAAACTCATTTGTCAGGCAAAGTACATTAACGGCAAGTACCGAATATCCGTTTCGCCCGCGCTTGTTGATAAAAATACACTGCTTTCCCGCGTGCGCGATGTGTTTAACGCCGTTTTAATCAAGGGAAATGCGGTAGGCGATATCTTCCTTTCAGGTCGCGGAGCCGGAAAACTTCCCACTGCAAGTGCCGTTGTTGCCGATATTCTCGACGCGGCAAAACACTTTGAATTCCTTAAAGGCTGGGGCTGGCAGGATGAACTGCCAGACGAGGTTCTTCCCTTTGAAGAGTGCGAGGACGCCTGGTATCTGCGTGCGGAAAATTGCCGTGAGGACATTTTGGAAGTTTATCCCGAAGCACGGTTTATCTGCGACGATGATGATGTAATTTATGCACTTTCCCATAAAAAAGAGCACGGAAACGCAGTTGCTTTCTTCGTTCCTCACGACAAAAATGCAGAGCATATTAAAAAGCAGGCAAAACTTAACGTTTTGGCGGCAATTCCCGTGTTGGAAGTGTGAACATAATGGCAGATAAGAAAGAGAAAAAAACGAAAATGCCCAATATGGGACGTTGGCTTGCTTTCGCAATTATCGGCGGCTTTGCCGTCGGGTTCGGCGTGTGCTTTATTACCTTTAAGATACTCGGCGGAAACTGAAACTTAACACTCAAAAAATCAAGAAGGTATCCCTTGGAAAGGCATATTTCGCCCTTCGAAAAAAGCGGTCTCGTTTTTGCCCGACTTGAATATGAGCGGAAACAGAACTTTTTTGCATTTTGACAATATATAAGTACAAAGTTCAAAAGTAATTGCACATTTTTTGCAATGACGGTATTTGGTGCCTGCTTCTCGCCGTGTGCAGAGAGCAGAGAAATCTGCGGTCTTGTGCTGTTGAAAAATTCGTTACACAAATCGGAAAAACTGCTTTGCTAAAACTCTCCCACATCAAAACATTTTTTGCCTACGCCAAGGCGCATTGCCTCATTGAGCAAGGCATAATCAAAAATATTCGCGGTGGCAAGTTCGGACTGCGACATCACGCCGATTATATTCTTTTCGGGGTGTATTGAGGCAAAATAAAAAAGGTCAACCAAGTTCTGCCTTGTGGGAAGTCCCTTGCCCACAAGGATAAACTCGTTTTTGCGATTTGTCAGCGTTTCAAGTTTCTTTTGAAGTTTACTCCGCGGGTCGCGCCCGAATTCATCGGTTTCGTTTTCTATTCTGCCGCCCCAAAGTTCAATGTACGGCGCGGCAATAACAACATCGTCGGGAATCATTTTGTCAAACACAAGCGGGTCACGGTAATAACTGTCGCCGCTGATAATGGGCTTTGCGCCGCACTCACGGCAAGAGTCAAACATTGTATAGGCGTCGCGCCAATAGGATTTCGGACCGCGAACAATCATCAGTCCGTAGTATTTTTGATATTCCACAGTTTCGTCGCCCATTCCCAAATGGAAATATTCGGGATAGTTGAAAAGTTCGCAGACTTCGGCAATTATTTTTTTCACAAATTCTCTGTATGCGCAAGTATCGGGCATTTTTGAGTAGTTGCCCATCCACGCGTCGTGAGCGGCGGAAAAATCAAGTTTCGGGATAGCCGTAATGCCCAGTTCTTTAAGCCGCGCAAGCATTTTTTTTATTTCCGGTTTTTCAAGTGAGCCTTTGACGGCAAGTTCGGGGGCACAGTCATACTTCACGCCCTCGGCAAGGTTTACGATAACCGCGTTTACGCCCAATCTCGGCAGTTCTTCGGTGACTCTGTCCCAAACGGCGCGGTCAAAATACAAAAAATCGCGAAACTTATTGTAGTGCTCGCCCATATTCCACGGGGCATTTTTGTCAAACCACATATTGTGTCCGATACACAATTCTATTGCCGCAAATTTCATCATTTTATGTCCTCCGGGTAGTGTTTTTTCATTGCCGCATCGAAAATTTTTGCGTCCGCCATAAGAGAATAAACATCATCGTCGCCGGTGCGGCACCACGGGGCGGTTATGTAGCCGAGCAAGTGCTCGCTGCTTATTTCGCCTTTCCATTTTTCAATGGAATCGTCAACCGAATAGTAGTCGTAACAGGTGGAAACCGCGGGAATCTGGTCAAAGCCGTGTTTATCCAAAAGCGCCGCAGAATTCAACATCTGAAAATAGTAGTCGGGCGCGTCGGGAGAAATATTTTTTATTTGGTCGTAATTGTAGGTCGATATGACTGCGTCGCGGGAAGTCGCTAAAAAAAATTCGTCGGCATGGAAAAGCGCAAGCCCTGCCCACATCCACGGACGCACTTTATTTTTCAGCACGCAGTCAGTGCAGAAGTTCATTCCCTCGGTGTACTCTTTGCCGAAACGGAAAGAAATGTACCCGTATGCGTTCTGCATATGGCTTTCGCGTCGGCTTTCCTCGTCAAAACCTATGTGGAAAAGCGGCGGCGCAAACAGTTCACATGTTTCGTCAATAAGGTCTTTCACCACTTTATAGTATTGCGGCGTGCCGACCATATGGCTGTATTCGCCGAGCCACGCATCGTGAGTAGCGGCAAAATTCAGTTTGGGTATGCATGTTATGCCCAACTCTTTAAGGCGGTCGAGTTCCGCTTTCATCTCTGTTTTTGTCCATGCGTCGCGGCAGGCAATTTCGGGGTGGCTTTCAAACATTAAGCCCTCGCCGATATCAATAAGCAGTGTATTAAAGCCCAAAGATGCAATATAATCGGTAACTTTGCGCCATGCGCTGCGTGATGTATAAAGTGATGTGTAATATTTCGGGTCGTTCTTGTTAAAACGTTTCAGGCAGTCGCTTTCGTTCCACATATTTGTGCCTAAATAAATCATAAATGCTTTAATCATCGGTTCGTCCTCCATGGGGACTATTATATTTTTATAAGAAAGCAATGTCAATAGAAAAAGCAAAAGACAGCACAATTTGGCACTAAAAAATGAAAAAACGGCACACAAAAATATGCCGCACATAATTTGAGCAGTTATTGTCCCTGTTCAGGAAACTCAGCAGAGGTCTTCGGAATCTTCTCTAAAATCGCCGTCATTGTGAACAGCGGCTTTTCGTCTGTAATCTAAGGGCGTCATTCCCGTTGTGGTCTTAAAGCACCGGTGGAAAGTTCGCTTTGAGGGGTAGCCGCAGACAGCGCCTATCTGTTCGGCTGTCAAATCCGTTGAAAGCAACAGAATCTTAGCCCTTTCCGCCCGAACGCAGTTTACGAATGAACAGTAGTTCATACCGATAGCCGATTTGAAGCAGTGGGAAACGGAATTAGGGTGGTAACCGAACTCCTCAGCCATTTTCAGAAGCGAAATATCCTGAGCGGGATTGTTGTAAACGTAAAGAATTATTTTGGTAAGCAAGTCGTTTCCGCTTGTCCGCGAAACAATCTTCGTTTTGGCAAAATACTCCTCGCAAACGGCGTAAATTCCCGATTTCACTTTCCTTAACTGCGGCTCGTCATTATAGTCACAGGCAAGAAAACTGTTTTTAAAATCAAGTTGTTTAAGCACATAGTCTTTCATCTCGCTTTCGGGGAGAAAGACGCAGTTTTCGCCGCGCAAAAGCGTGTTTTCGCCCATAAAGTCGCTTATAAGACGCTCGGAAAATACGCATATAAGTAACGAACTCGGTTCCAGGGTGTCAAGTTTGTGCGCCTGAAACGGCATTATCACCGCAAAAGAGCCTGCGTTGACGCGCTCGGTATGCTCCCACGTTTGAAGTTCGAGCGTTCCCGAATACACATACACTATTTGTGCGTATTGGTGCAGATGCATGGGGTAGTGGTACTCGCCCCCGCAGCGTTCTGCCTTGAACGTTTTGCTGTGTCCGAAATTGTCAGTTTGAATAATCATAAAAATTCCTCCGACACTATTATACATAAATTTTCCTAAATTAGCAAGAGGAAAGTTAGGAAAACATCGGAAATTTTTCTGCAATGCAATACAAAAGGGGTGCAGTAAACAGCAAACTGTCGAAACGGTCAAGCACACCGCCGTGTCCGGGGAAGATTTTGCCGTAATCTTTTATTCCCGCACCGCGCTTTATTGAGGAAAAACTCAAATCGCCGAACTGCCCCGCAAAGGCGGCAAGAATAATATACGGGATAAATACGGCGTAGTTTGTGTGCACTGCGGGGCGGGCAAAAAACGACGCGCACAAAAGTGCCGCGACCGCAAAAGCCGCGCCGCCGATACTGCCCTCAACTGTTTTGCGGGGGCTGACGTGGGGCGCAAAGTGATGTTTACCAATTGCTTTGCCGGTAAAATATGCCGCGATATCGCATACGGCGCATTCTGTAACCGCAAGAATAAGGTACACGACACCGAAATCAAAAGCACGCAGTTCATACAGACTTCTGAAAAATATCGGAAGCATAATCAAAAACGGTAGTACCTGAATAACACTTGTGACGTAATATACGGTGATTTTCTTCATTATCCACGCAAAAACGAGAAGGAAAATCACATACGTTGCGGCGCAGAGAAGAAAATAATTTTTCATCGGCATAAGCATAAATAAAACCGAAAATACCGCAGAAACCGCAAATTGCCATGGTTCATATCTGCCGGAGGCTTTAAGCAATTCGTTTTGACCCATAAGGCACAGGACAAGGCAGGCGGATTTTATTACTGCGGGAATATACGAAAACACCGTTATCAGTGCACATACGGCAGTAAGGCATGCGCCTGTTATAACTCTCTTTTTAAGTTCCATTTTTCTTTCTCCTGATATAATACACAAGTATCGAAACAAGGGTAAACGCAATGTTTACCGAAAGCGATATTATAAATTCGGGGGAAGCGGGGTCGGTTATTTTTCTGCCGATAATCGGGTCGCCGATTATTCGGGGCAGAAGTCCTAAACCCGAGGCGAGAATAAATTTCCAAAAGGGCGTATTGCACGCGCCGAAATAAAGGCTCATTATGTCGGCGGGAAGTATGCCCACCGCCCGAGACAGAAAAATAAGCATAAATTCGTTTTCGGTGCGAAATTCCTTTATTTTCTCAAACTTTGAATGTTTCTTTAAGAATTCTTTAACTGCGCCGTATCCTTCGGATTTTCCTATAAAATAAGGGATAGATGACATTATTACCGTGCCGGCAAGGTTTATTGCCGCCGCCGAGGGAAGAGGAAAGATTATGCCGCTCACTGCGTAAAGCAAACCGCAGTAGATAACAGCGTTTACCGATTTGAGGGCAAACAGACCCAGCATTATTACTGCTGCAAGCACCGGGTTTGAGGGAGTGAACTCCAAAACGCCGTCGAAAGTAAAGCGGTGGCGGTTTTTTATGCAGAAAACAAGTACGAGCGCCCAAACGGCGACTATTACGCTGCGCCGCAGGATAGTTTTAAGTTTGCTTTTATCCGTTTGTCCCACCTCCGTTATTATAAGTATACAGTATTTTTGCATTGCGGTAAACGGACAAAATGCATTTTTTGATGTTATTTGATACATTTTGCGCTTTTTGACCAAAAAAATTTAATATAAATCGCAAAAAATGCGTCAAAGTGTTTACACAAATGCGCTTGCGTTTTTTGTCATAAGATGTATAATATTACTGAAAAGAATATGCCGTAAGGATTTGATTATATATGAATATTGACCGACTGATATATGGCATTTTACAGAATGCCGGTATACCTTATGCCGCCGTGCGCGTATATAAGGACCATTGCTGCCTGTATTCCCTTAACTACTGCGCCACGGGCAGAGAAAAACTCAATATGTATTCCCTTACAAAGCCCGTTACGGCGGTGTGCGGCCTTAAACTTGTTGAAAACGGCGTAATATCGCTTTCCGACCCGGTGGCAAAATTCGTTCCCGCCGCGGCGGACGCATACATTATAAAAGACGGCAAAAAGGTGACCGTGGGCGATAAAATGACGATAGAACATCTCTTTACAATGTCGTCGGGGCTTTCGTACACGGTGAACGATGAAGTAAGAGAGTTGCTTAAAAGAAAGAATAATGCCGCGTCAACGGAAGAAGTCGTAAATGAAATGTTCAGAGCGCCCCTTTGCTTTGAGCCGGGCGAAAGATTTATGTACGGTTTCAGCCACGACGTTTTGGGGCTTGTTATCGAAAAGGCAAGCTGCCGTCCATTTGCGGAATTTGTGAAAAGGACAGTTTTTGAACCCATTGATATGTTCGACAGCGGCTTTCATAACACTCTTGACGTTTTGGGACAGTACAGGTACGTTGACGGTTCGCTTACCGCAGTCGGCAGCGAAAACACGATGAGTTTGGGGAAATATTACGAAAGCGGCGGCGCGGGACTTATAAGCACGGTTGAAGATTACATAAAATTCGCCGATATGCTTGCTTCCGGCGGAATCGGCTATAACGGATATCGGATATTAAAAGAAGATACCGTAAACATTATGAGAAGCGGCAGAATGAAAAATTTGCACATAAATAATTCTTTTACCTGCATTCAGGGCGGCGATTACGATTACGGCTGCGGAGTGCGGGTAAGAACAAAGTCTACCGAGTGGGGACTGCCGAAAGGCGAATTCGGGTGGGACGGCGCTGCCGGGTCATACGTAATGGTTGACCCCGTAAACAGAATTTCCGTTGTCATCGGAATGAATCTGCTCTTATGGACCGATGTGTTTATGGGCAAGCATCTTGAAATAGTAAAAGCGGTTTACGACGAAATTGTTTAACAAAAAAACGGCGACTTTGCATAAAAGCCGCCGTTATTCATTTACAGATTTTCTTCTTCCTCTGCCTCTTTTTCTTCCTCGTCATTTTCGTTTTCAAGTTCCGCCATAGCGTCAAGTGAATCTTCCATTGTATCGGGAAGCATATCTTCCGCATCTTCGTAACTGTCAATCGAATCTTCGTTTTTCTGGTTCTTCATACGTTCCAGGCGGCAGGCGTAGCAGATTTCTTCGCCGTCTTCAAGATAATTCTCGCCGCATTCGGGGCACAGGGTATATTCCTCTTCAAGTTCAAGTTCGGGCTGACCCTGAATTTTGCCCATATCCACCAAGCAAACCTTGCAGTACTGCTCGGTTTCTTCGTTTATATAATTCAGGTTGCATCTGGGACATTTAATATACATTAAAATCACCTCGCGTATTTAGTGGGTACATTATATGCTTTAACGTAAAAAAAAGCAAGTAAAATTTTTATCACCTTTATAATGTATTGTTTTCACAAAAATTATGTGCTATTTATTTCGCCAGGTTGAGGGCGAAAACATTATAAGCATCGGGTAGATTTCAAGGCGCCCGAAAATCATTGCAAACGACATTGCAAGTTTTGAAACCCACGAGTATGCCGAATAACTTGATGATGCAACTCCGTATGCGGGACCTACGTTGTTAAATGTGGACACCGCGGCGCTTAAATTATCTTCAATTCCGAAAGGCTCAAAACTTAAAATCAAAAACAGAATCGCAATGCACAGAACATATACCGCCAAGTATGACGCAACGCCGTCAAGGGTATCGGAATCAACGGTCTTGCCCTCAAACTTGACCGCCTTGACCGAGCGGGGATGCAGCATATGCCTTACCCTGTGGTGGATAAGTTTTATAAGCAGCATCACGCGCGACATTTTCATTCCGCCCGCGGTGGAACCTGCACAGCCGCCCACAAACATAAGCAGCAGCAGTACCGACTTTGCAAGGTCGGGCCAGGCGGCAATATTTGCGGTGGTAAAGCCTGTGGTGCTTACTATTGACGCCACCTGAAACAGCGAATGCCGTGCCGTTTCGCCTGTTGTGTGATAAAGGGGACGGATACTGAATCCCACCGCCGCTGCCGACACCGCAACAAGGGCAATCATAGTCCAGAATTCTTCGCTTTTGAAAGCGGACGCCGCACGGTGAATAAGAATCATATAATACAGATTGAAGTTCACCGAAAAGACGAGCATAAATATCGTAAGCACCCACTGAATATACGGGCTGTACGAGGCGACTGAATCGCTTTTTATGCCGAAGCCGCCCGTGCCGGCAGTGCCGAAAGCGTGAACAACACTTTCAAACACGTCCATTCCGCCGAACATAAGCATAACTGCCAGCAGAAACGTAAGCACGATATAGATTATGTAAAGTATTTTTGCGGTGTCCCTTATTTTTGGGGTAAGTTTGCCTACAACGGGTCCCGGCATCTCGGCGCGAGCCATATGAATCGTTCTGCCCGAAACCGACGGGGCAATGGCAAGCACAAGCACAAGAACACCCATACCGCCTATCCAGTGGGTGAAACTCCGCCAGAAAAGTATGCCGTGGGAAAGGCGTTCCACGTGGTCAACAATGCTTGCGCCCGTGGTGCTTAACCCGCTGCTTGTTTCAAAAAAGCAATCTATATAGTTTGGGATTTCGCGGCTTAAAAAGAACGGAAGCGCGCCTACGGCGGAAAGCAGTACCCACGAGAGCGCAACGGTCACAAAACCCTCTTTCGCAAAAATCACCTGGTCCTTGGGCTTGAATAAAAGAGAAAGCAGGAAGATCGCCCCCGCAATAGCCGCCGAAACAAGCAGCCAAAATCCGCTCTTTTCGCGGTAAACAAGGGAAACACCCGCCGAAAGAAGCATACAAAGCCCTTCAACGCCTACAATCTGTCCCGTGGTATAGATAACCATTTTTTTGTTCATTTTTTTATCCTCTGATAATGTCCGCAAGGTCGTGCAGTTTAAGGTCTCCTGCAATAACAATGACCCTGTCGCCGGGAAGAATAACGTCGTCACCGGCGGGAATAATGGGTTTGCGTTCGCGGATTATACCTGCAATAAGCACATTTTTCTTTATTTTCATATCTTTAAGCGGAATGCCGAGCATTATGAAGTCGGGCAAAACCCTGAATTCAATCGCTTCGGCTTTGCCGTCCATAAGTTGATACAGCGTTTCAACGTTGCTGCCCATTGAGTTGTCAAGGGCGCGGGCGTAACGCACGATAACGTCGGAAATAACTTTCTTGGGCGAAATAACCGTATCGAGTCCCAGTTTTATTGCCATTGCGGCAAGTTCATCCCGGTTCACCTTGGCAATGACTTTGGGAACCTCCATATACTGCGCAAAAACCGATATAAGAATATTTTCCTCATCGATTCCCGTAAGCGCAACGAACGCGTCTGTGTCCCTTATGCCCTCTTCAAGAAGAAGTTCCTGCTGTGCGCCGTCGCCCTGAACAACCGATACTTTCGGCAAGTCGTCGGAAAAACGCTTGCACACTTCGGGGTCCAGGTCAATTACCTTAACCGTGCTTCCCGCCTGTGAAAGCATTTTTGACAGATAATATGCCGTGCGGCTTCCGCCTAAAATAACAACGTCCTTTGCCTGTTTCTGATAGATGTTAAGCGCCTTGAAAAGTTTCTGCACTTCCGCCGTGGTTGCGGTAAGACCTATTCTGTCACCGCCTTTAAGCACAAAGTTGCCGTCGGGAATAAAAACCTCGTCACCCCGCTGTACGGCACAAACAAGCACCCGTGCCTTATATTTTTCGCGCATCTGCATCAGCGTCAGCCCGTCAAGCATGGAATCGGGTTTAAGGCGCATTTCAATCATCTCAAAATCCCGCCGCGAAAAAGTTTCTATTTTAACCGCAGTGGGGAATTTAAGAATATTGTAAAGTTCCTGTGCCGCCAGCATTTCGGGATTGATTGCCATTGATAAATCAAGTTGCTGACGCAGGAATACAAGGCTTGAATAATTATACTCCGGTTGACGGATCCGCGCTATGGTGTGGCGCGCGCCCATTCGCTTTGCAAGGAAACAGGCAAGCATATTCCCTTCATCGGAACCGGTGGCGGCAATGAACATTCGCGCGGTTTCAACGCCGGCTTCTTTAAGAGTTTCACAGTCAACCCCATTGCCGGTAACGCCCATTATATCGTGGATATTTGAGATATCTTCAATAACTTTCGGGTCTTTGTCAATAGCAACAACATCGTGCCCCTCGGAAACAAGGCTTTCAATAATGCTTTGTCCTATCTTTCCGCAGCCGGAAACAACTATTTTCATTTTCTACTTCCTTTCGCACGTATATGTGTGTTCGAGTAGTATAGCACAAAGAGGGAAAACCGTCAAACAAAAAGAAAATCGGCGGCACTTTTTCTTCCCTTGACGGCAGCCCGTGATTTGTGCTATAATAACACAGATATACGATATATATAATAGGTGCGGTGTAATGTTCAGGCAGTGCGAAATAAACAGCGAAAGATATTCTTCCGTAACGCCCATAAATATCGGCGCAGAGGACTGCGCGCGCGCACATTCTTTCGGTCCCGCGGTGCGTATGCACTGGCTTATCCACTATGTGGTTTCGGGCAAAGGCGTCTATTGCGTGGGCGACAGAACTTTTGAGGTTTCCGCGGGCGAGGCATTCGTCATTCGTCCGGGCGAAGTTGCGGTGTATACTGCCGACGAAAACGAGCCGTGGCGCTACGTATGGGTTGCGTTTTCGGCAAAAAAGACCATGTTTGAATCGCTGCCCTACGTTACAAACAATGCTGAAATCGCGTCTGCCATGCAGAGAATATACGATACGTATGTTTCGGGCGGGGAAGTCAACGATATAACCGCCGCCGCTGCCGTGTGGGATACGGTTGCCGCACTTTTGCGCGCTTACGGCACAAAGGACGGTATAAACTATTCAATTGCCGCGCTGAATATTATAAAAAAACAGTATGTTGACGGAATAAACGTTTCCGACGTTGCCCGCCAACTCGGGCTTGACAGGTGTTATCTTTCCCACGTTTTCAGGGAAGAACTGGGCGTAAGCCCCGGCAGATTTATGCTTGCCTACCGAATGGAAAAGGCGCTTGAACTGCTGAAATGCGAAAAGTTTTCGGTTTCGGTAGTGTCAAACAGCGTGGGGTATAAAGATATCTACACTTTTTCGCGGGCGTTCAAGCAGCATTTCGGCGTTCCGCCGATGGAGTGGAAAAAAATAGGCTCTCATGTGGGGGCATACTGCAAACTGTACGAGGAGTGACATTATGTTTTACGATGAACTTAAAAATTTCGATCCTGAGGTTTACGCGTCGTGCCGGCGGGAATTTGACCGTCAGCAACACAATATCGAACTTATTGCGTCGGAAAATATCGTTTCCGAGGCGGTGCTTCTTGCCGCGGGAACGCCCCTTACCAACAAATATGCCGAGGGATATCCCTCAAAACGCTATTACGGCGGCTGTCAGTTTGTTGACGAGGTTGAAGAAATCGCCCGTGAGCGCGCAAAGAAACTTTTCGGCGCGGAGCACGCCAACGTTCAGCCCCATTCGGGCGCGTCGGCAAATTTAGCGGTGTTCTTTGCACTGCTTGAACCCGGCGATACGGTGCTTTCAATGAGCCTTGCCGAGGGCGGACATCTTTCCCACGGCTCTCCCGTAAACATTTCGGGAAAATATTTTAATATTGTATCATACGGCGTTGACGGAAAGACACAGCTGATTGATTACGATGAGGTTGAACGCCTTGCAAAGGAGCATAAGCCCAAACTTATCCTTGCGGGCGCGTCGGCATATCCGAGGAAAATAGACTTTGCCCGCTTCCGCAGTATTGCCGATGAGGTGGGCGCATATCTTATGGTTGATATGGCGCACATTGCCGGTCTTGTGGCGGCAGGCGAACACGAAAGTCCCGTGCCTTATGCCGACGTTGTGACTACCACTACACATAAAACTCTCCGGGGACCCCGCGGAGGTATGATTCTTTGCCGCGAAAAGTACGCCAAGGCAATAGACAAGGCTATTTTTCCCGGTACACAGGGCGGACCGCTTATGCATATTATCGCCGCAAAGGCAGTTGCTTTTGGTGAGGCGCTTACCGATGACTTCAAAAAATATCAGCATCAGATTATCCTTAATGCCCGCGCCCTTGCAGACGACCTTAAAGCCGAAGGATTCAATCTTGTTTCCGGCGGCACGGACAATCACCTTATTCTGCTTGATTTGCGCAATTTTTCTCTTACGGGCAAGGCTTACGAGCATATGCTTGACGAAGTTCACATAACCGCCAATAAAAACGCCATTCCGGCTGACCCGGAAAGTCCGTTTGTTACAAGCGGTCTGCGTGTAGGCACACCGGCGGTTACCAGCCGCGGGTTTAAGGAAGAGGAAATGAAGAAAATCGCCCGCTGGCTCAAACGCGCTGCGGTTGACTTTGAAAACAGCAAAGAGGATATTACCGATGAGGTTATTGCTCTTTGCGAAAAATGCCCTATTTACCGTTGAAAAACATTTTAAGGAGTATATATTTTTATGGCAACATTTTTTTCCGAACCCTCGCATACATTCAATGAGTATCTGCTTGTTCCCGGATATTCCGATTCCACCTGCATTCCCGCAAATGTGAGCCTCAAAACGCCGCTTGTAAAGTTCAAAAAAGGCGAAAAAAGCCCCATTGAAATGAATATTCCCATGGTATCGGCTATAATGCAGTCGGTTTCGGGTGACAGGCTTGCGGTTGCTCTTGCCCGCGAGGGCGGTGTGTCGTTTATTTACGGCTCACAGTCGGTTGAGGATGAAGCGGCTATGGTAGCCCGCGCAAAGGGCTATAAGGCGGGCTTTGTTAAAAGCGATTCCAATATCGCGCCCGACAAGACCCTTGCGGACGTGCTTGCATTAAAAGAGCAGACCGGGCATTCCACCGTTGCCGTTACAAGCGACGGCACTGCCGGGGGCAAACTTCTGGGCATTGTTACAAGCCGCGATTACCGCGTTTCCCGCATGGAAATGACCGATAAAGTAAGCACGTTTATGACGCCCATGGAAAAACTGTTTTTTGCCCGTGAAGGCGTAACTTTAAGCGAGGCCAATGATATTATCTGGGAGCATAAACTCAATTCTCTTCCCGTTGTTTCCGATGACGGCAGACTTTGCTACTTTGTTTTCCGCAAGGACTACGAGGACCACAAGAACAATCCCGATGAGTTGCTTGACGCCAACAAGCGCTACGTTGTGGGCGCGGGTATCAACACCCGTGATTATGCCGTTCGCGTTCCCGCACTTGTTCAGGCGGGCGCAGATGTACTCTGCATCGATTCTTCCGAGGGATATTCAGAGTGGCAGAAACTTACCATTGATTTTATCCGCGAAAAATACGGAGACAGCGTAAAAGTAGGCGCGGGAAACGTTGTTGACGGTGAGGGATTCCGCTATCTTGCAGAGTGCGGAGCCGATTTCGTTAAAGTCGGTATCGGCGGCGGTTCGATCTGTATTACCCGCGAAACAAAGGGTATCGGACGCGGTCAGGCAACCGCTCTTATAGACGTTTGCCGTGCAAGAGATGAATATTTTAAGGAAACAGGCGTTTACGTTCCCGTTTGCTCCGACGGCGGCATTGTACACGACCACCACATTACTCTTGCTTTGGCTATGGGCGCCGATTTCGTTATGCTTGGCAGATATTTTGCCCGCTTTGACGAAAGCCCCACGGCAAAAATAAACGTAAACGGCACTCTTATGAAAGAGTACTGGGGCGAGGGCTCTAACCGTGCGCGCAACTGGCAGCGTTACGATTTGGGCGGCGCAAGCAAACTATCTTTTGAAGAGGGCGTTGATTCATACGTTCCCTATGCGGGCAAACTTTCAGATAACGTGCGCCAGAGTCTTGCAAAGGTTAAAAGCACCATGTGCAACTGCGGCGCAAAAAGCATACCGGAATTGCAGAAAAAAGCCAAACTTACCCTTGTTTCTTCCGTAAGCATTGTTGAGGGCGGCGCTCACGACGTTGTTCTTAAAAGCAAATAACTTACTTTTTCTTGTAAGACCTACTTTTTCTTGAAAGAAAAAGTAGGCAAAAAGAACTTCACTATTTAACTCAAAGAAGATTTGTACAGAGGAAAAAACTGCTTTCCAGAAAGAGAAAGCAGGCAAAAAGAACTTCATTATTTAACTCAAAGAAGATTTGCATAGAGGAAAAAAACTGCTTTCCAGAAAGAGAAAGCAGGCAAAAAGAACTTCGTTATTTTCTCAAATAAGATTTGCATAGAGGGAAAAAACTGCTTTCCGGAAAGAGAAAGCGGGCAAAAGAACTTCGTTATTTTCTCAAAGAAGATTTGTACAGAGGGGGAAAACTGTTTTTCTGAAAGAAAAAGCAGGCAAAAAGAAATTCGTTATTTTCTCAAAGAAGATTTGCATAGAGGAAAAAAACTGCTTTCCAGAAAGAGAAAGCAGGCAAAAAGAACTTCGTTATTTAACTCAAAGAAGATTTGTACAGAGGGGAAAAACTGTTTTTCTGAAAGAAAAAAGCGGGCAAAAAGATATTATCATTTTCACAAGATTGTTATCACTTCGGTTTAGGGGAAAACGTTTTCCCTTAAACCGCTGCAAAGAAAGGACGGATTTACATAGATTACTTAACCGAAAACAGAACCGCCCTTGCGGAAAAAATAAAAGAATCCCTTAATTCGGTGCTGCCGATAGTGCTTATCGTGCTTATACTTTGCCTTACGGTTGTGCCGGTGAATTCCGGGCTTATGCTCTCGTTTCTTGCGGGCACGGTTATGGTAACCGTGGGCATGGGCTTCTTCTCTTTGGGTGCCGAAGCGTCCATGACGCCAATCGGCTCAAAAATCGGAACATCTTTAACAAGAACAAAAAATCTTCCGATCATACTTATCGTCAGTTTTATCCTCGGCTTTGCCATTACCATTGCAGAACCAGATTTACAGGTGCTTGCGAACACCGTTCCACACATAAACAACTCCGCTTTGCTTGCCACGGTAGGCGCGGGCGTAGGATTTTTTCTTGCGGTTTGTATGTTCCGCGTTCTTAAAGGCATAAAGTTGCGATGGCTTCTTTTGGGTTTTTATGCGCTCATTTTCATTCTTGCATCGTTTACCGACATCAATTTTTTAAGCATCGCTTTCGATTCCGGCGGCGTTACCACGGGACCTATGACCGTGCCGTTTATTCTTGCTCTCGGCGTGGGCGTTTCTTATATCCGAAGCGACAAATGGGCTGAATCGGACAGTTTCGGTATGGTTGCATTGTGCTCAATCGGACCTATTCTGTCGGTGCTTATTTTAGGCTTTTTCTATCCCGGAAGTGAGGGAACCGTAGATATTGCCGCGGTTGAATTTGCAAACAGTGCCGATATCGGTGCGGCATATCTTAAAGCTACACCCGAATATATGAAAGAAATGGCGATTGCGCTTTTGCCGATAATAGTTATCTTTCTGCTGTTTCAGATTTTTTCAATTAAAATGACAAAGCGCTCCCTTGCAAAGATTCTCATCGGTCTTCTTTACACCTATGCGGGGCTTGTGCTGTTCTTAACCGGCGTAAACGTAGGCTTTTCGTCCCTTGGCGCGGTTCTCGGCGCGTCTCTTGCGAACGGCGCGCTGAAACCCATAATGATTCCGCTTGCAATGCTCATCGGCTGGTTTATAATTTCCGCCGAACCTGCCGTTGCCGTGCTTGAAAAGCAGGTTGAAGAAGTTTCTTCCGGCGCAATACCGGGCAAGGCAATAAAAATAAGCCTTTCGGTGGCGGTTGCCCTTGCAATGGGAATATCAATGCTCCGCGTGCTTACGGGTATATCCATTCTGTGGTTCCTGATTCCCGGTTATGTTGCGGCGCTTGTGCTTTCGTTTTTTGTGCCCGAAATTTACACCGCCATTGCTTTTGACTCCGGCGGCGTTGCCTCCGGACCCATGACCGCCACGTTTATGCTTCAATTTTTTATCGGAGCAAGCACTGCACTGGGCGGGAACGTATTAAAGGACGCATTCGGCGTAGTTGCAATGGTTGCAATGATGCCCCTTTTATCAATACAGGTTGTGGGATTCATTTACGAGCGCAAAAAGAGACCCGCAGACGAAGAAAAAGTTATCTGGGGCGACAACGATATTATCGAACTTTGGGGTGAAGAATGAATTACGTAATTTCAATTATATCGCCTAAGGCACAGCCCATACTTGAAAATATTCATCTGTCCCTGTCGCTTCCCATATCGGTAATACTTATGGGACGCGGCACGGCGGTGCGCAGTATGCTTGACCTTTTGGGCATAGAATCTACCGAAAAGCGCGTGGCTTTCACCGTTGCCGACAGGGAAAAGACACAGGCGCTTATCCGTGAATATGAAAAACAGTTGTTTATCGGCGCACCGGGACACGGTGTTGTTGCGGCAGTGCCGGTTAAAAGCGTTGGAGGAGGTCAGACAATGGCATTTTTAGGCGGAAACGAAGAAAAGAGAGTTCCCGAACTTGATAAAAAATACGAACTTGTGGTTGCGATAGTAAATGAGGGGCGAACCGATTCGGTTATGGCTGCCGCGCGAGAAGCGGGTGCAGGCGGCGGCACGGTTCTTCACGGCAAAGGCACCGGCAGTGACGAGAAATTTATGAACGTGTCCATTGCTGCCGAAAAGGAAATAGTGCTTATAATTGCCAAGCGTGAACAAAAGGCGGACATTATGCGTGCCGTACTGGAAAAAGCGGGACCCGACAGCCCCGCAGGTACGGTTATGTTTTCTCTTCCCGTAACCGAGGTTGCGGGTTTCGGGCTGAAAGAAAATCAGTAAGGCAAGAAACAGGGGTAAATGCGGGAGCGTGCTGCGCTGCCGCATTTTTGTTTAAGCAATAGGTAAAAACGTGCGAAGAATGTGTGCGAAAATCTACCGCGGTGCGGGAGTGCGCTACAATCCTGCAATAGGGTTAAGAAGTAAACCAGATTGTACGGAAAAACCCCTTTTGCAGCGCCGGTTTTGCACTCTTTGCTTGTCTTTTACCGTAGGGCAGGGGTTTATCTCCTGCCGAATTTTGAGACGGTTGCTTTATGGGGTAGGACGTTTTTTGCAACAATATATCTTTTGCAAAATCTCAATTTTTCTGATAGCGGCGAGAGATGAAACCTCGCCCTACAATGCTGAAATGAATTTCAGAAGTAAAACAGATTGCGCAAAAAACGCCTGTTGCAGCGCCGGTTTTGCGCTCTTTGTTTGTCTTTTACCGTAGGGCAGGGGTTTACCTCCTGCCGAATTTTGAGACGGTTGCTTTATGGGGTAGGACGGTTTTTGTAACAATATATCTTTTGCAAAATCTCGATTTTTCTGATAGCGGCGAGAGATGAACCCTCGCCCTACAATCTTGAAATGAATTTCAGAAGTAAACCAGATTGCACGGAGAACGCCCTTTGCGGTGCTGGTTTGGTGCTATTATGTATCTGTTTTCTCTCAATAAAAACACATATACAAACAAACCGCGGAATACCTGAATTCCGCGGTTTGCCGTATTAAAATTATTGATTTTCAAAACACTTTGGCTTTGAAAGCAACTCCGCCATAATTATGCCGTTTACCAACTGCTCGCGCGAAAAATCAATTTTCGGCTCGTCGGAAATTTCCGTTGCATATACCGAATCCGGCGAATGTTTTACCGCGCAATGTTCCGGTTCGCTTTCTATGCATTCGCCCTCGTGGGTACTCATCTCCTGAGCTTTCAACTGAGCTTTCAACTGAGCGGAAGCCGCTTTTTTCGGGTTTTGTGCCGCTTTTTGCTGTCTTTGCGCAGGTGGCTTGGGATATCCCGGGTGCGGGTAGGGTTTCATTTCACCCGTGTTTCGGGCCTGCGCCGCATTCGGCTGCGCGCCCGGCTTTGCGGGCGGCTGCGCATTTTCGGCATTTTTAATAACTCGTACGGCTATAAAAATCGCCGCGATTATAAAAATTACAAAGCCCATTTATTGCTCACTCTTTTTTACGTTGGGCTCGGCTATCGCCTCACGCATATGGGTGTCGGCAAGCATATTTTCCATACGGTAATAGTCCATAACGCCTAATTTGCCGTCACGGAGTGCCGCCGCCATTGCTTTGGGAACTTCCGCCTCCGACTCAACAACCTTTGCGCGCATTTCCTGTACTTGTGCTTTCATTTCCTGTTCGCGGGCAACCGCCATTGCGCGGCGCTCTTCCGCCTTTGCCTGTGCGATTTTCTTGTCCGCTTCCGCCTGATCCATTTGAAGCTGGGCGCCTATATTGCGTCCCACATCGACATCGGCAATATCTATTGAAAGAATTTCAAACGCCGTGCCTGCATCAAGACCCTTGCCCAAAACCGTGCGTGAAATAAGGTCGGGATTTTCAAGAACCGCTTTGTGGCTTTCGGCGCTGCCGGCGGTGGTAACTATACCTTCACCGACCCTGGCAATAATGGTTTCTTCGCCCGCGCCGCCCACAAGACGGTCGATATTCGCCCTTACCGTAACCCTTGCTTTTGCTCTCAGTTCGATACCGTCCTTTGCGATAGCCGCAATAACGGGGGTTTCAATAACTTTGGGGTTAACGCTCATCTGAACCGCGTTAAGCACGTCACGACCCGCCAGGTCGATTGCTGCGGCACGCTCAAAATTCAGGGGAATTTCGGCACGCTGCGCCGCGATAAGCGCATTTACCACTTTTTCAACATTGCCTTTGGCAAGAAGATGTGCTTCAAGTTTGCTCATATCCAGGTCAATGCCCGCTTTGGTCGCCTGAATCATGGGGTATACGATTTTGGCGGGATTAACACGGCGGAAACGCATTGTGGCAAGTTGGAATATGCCTACGCGAACGCCCGAAAACAGCGCCGTTATCCACATTCCGAACGGAAAGAGCCTGAAAAAGATTATAAGCAGTACGAGTACCGCCGCGGCTATTACAATCGTGAGAATTGTGGGCGTGAATCCGTACGCCAGTGAAACAAAATTTTCTAACATTTTTTCCTCCTATATTATGCGGTCAATCCGCAATTTTAACTTTTATTTGCCGTCCGTTCACTTCCGTAACGGCAATACGGCTTCCTTTTTTGATAAATTCGCCGTCGGAAACAACATCAACGCGCTTTTGTTCTATTATCGCTATTCCCGCGGGACGCAGGTCGCTTTCGGCAACACCGACTTTGTTTATCAGGGTTTCGTTATCGTCGTTGGCGGTGAAACCGTCGGCTTTGTCGGCACGCGCCGAAAGAATAAGCGGATTTTTGCCCTTGCCCGCACTTTTTGCAAAAAGCAGTACGCAAAGAATCACAACCGCCGGTTCGCCCAAAGCCACAAGCCCCGTATACCACCCGATATACGGGATAAGTGCTGCATATGCAAACAGGGAAAATATTCCGCCTAAAATGCCCGCAACGCCGAATCCGGGAATAAAACATTCCAAAACGATAAGCGCCGTGCCCAACAAAAGCACCGTAATAATTATCCAAATCGGAATCATTCAATCACCTCATTATCTTTTACAAAACTGCTTATTTTTATTTTTGTATCGACCGTTTTTGTTTCGCCGGCGATAAACAGACTTTTGTCATCGTTTTTTGCCGCGGCGGCAAAATCCCGCGTGCAGATAAATCCTATTTCCGTGTCGGTGTTCGATATTATCGCCGTAAGCGCATTTTCGGCGGTATCAAGCCGCATAATGTCGGAAGAATCGCTGTAATAGTAAAGCATTCCGGAAGAAAAGCCGCATTCGGTGCGGGACGCATTGCTTACGGAAAACACGCTGCCGTCAACGCACACGCTTGCGCTGTAAGGTGCTTTTGCGTCTTTTGAAACAAAAATGCAGTTATCCGAAAATTCTGCCGTGCGGACATCGGAGAAAATCTCGCTTGAAGAATCAAGAGAAATCAGTTTGCCCGAATACAGTGCATAGGTGCCTTTGCCGCAGGCATATACGGTGTTAAGTGGCACTTCGCCCGAATAAAACACCGCACCGTCCTTACAGCAGTATGTTTTTGAGTCATCTTCTTTTTCAAAAACGTAAACGCCGTTATCAAGAATTTTACCCGCAACAACGTTTTCGGCAACGATTTCAACCGTTTCACCGATATGGTACAGTTTGTAGCGGACGCTCGCTTCGCTGCCGTCAAGGGCAAGCACGTAGCCGCGGCTCAGCCCGTCAACGGCGGCAGAGGAAATCTCTGCGGCAAGTTCGCTGCCCGAATACACAATGCAGGTGGCGGTATCTATGCTCCGCGCCCGACGCTGTACGCGTTTCACGTCCTTTATTATGTATGCGATTTTCCCGCCGGACATTATGTCTTCGCCGTCGGTAAGATACGTTTTTCCGTCGGACGAATAGGCGTAAACGCCGTCATTTATAATGTAAAGAACCGTTTCGTCCCCGGCAAATTCGGCTGAAAGTGTATTTTCTTCCACAGTAACGAGGGAATCTTCCCGCTTTAAGAAAAGCGTGTTGTCAACATTCAAAAAAAGTATGTTGCCATTGTCGCTTATCCGCAAAGAATCAAGCCGAACGTCGGTTTTTATGCACTGCGCAGACGCACCGTCGCGCGCTTCCCAAAGGTCGCACACCGCCATGCCGTTCTTTAATGCGGTATCGGCTGAAAAAATTATGCGGCCATTACGCCTGAACACAAAACTTTCGTCTTTTCCGCCCGAAAAGTATGCCACGTTCTTGTGCAGCCGCTCGCTTTTGCCGTCCGTAACACGAACAAGTGCGCCCGACGTATCTATACAGAAAAAGGGGAAGAGGTTTTCATCCCCGACATATGCAAAAGTTGTGTCGCCGCTTTCGGGAGTTTGCTCTTTGCCGAAACACGAACAGAAGAGTATCGCCGTAATAAATAATGCCGTTATTTTTAATGCTCTCATATTTATCAAAAAAGAGCAAGTTTCAGGGACTTGCTCTTTCGGTTTCAGATTACGTGCGCCCTGACTTTTGCCGAGCCGTAATTGATATTTAGTTTGTGAATTCGTCCATTGTTGCCTTGAATTCTGCCTTATCGTCTTTTATGCCGATATAGTAACTTCCGCCGCCGATTTTAGAAATCTCATAAACTTTGTAGCCGTTAAGGTTGTTCATTTTAACAACGCCCTTTGTTCCGGCGGGAGTAAGTTTAAGATACCCGTCAGAAACGGAGTTTGATTCTATTTTCCCTGCGTCAGCAGAACCGAGAATACTTGCCCAATCGGTTGCGTGAGCCGGAGTGGGAGTAGGTGCAGCAGTAGGTGTGGGCGATGTTGTGGGCAAGGTAGCGGTAAGGTATTTATCGCTTACGTAGCCGAACTTGCCTTTCTGATATTCAACGTATGTCCAGCCATTGGAAGTTGTATAAGCCGTAACTTTGCTGCCCTTTTTAATCTGGGTAAGCCTGTCACTTTTTACATCTGCCGCTTTTCGTACATTTACGTCCGCCGTTGCATACTTAACCGTCGATTTTGAAGTGTCGGGTGTTGCGCCCGCGGTTGCCGTTACGGTTGAAGAATTTGAGGGTTTGGTGGTCGTCAGATAATCTTTTGATGCATAACCCGTCTGACCGGAAGAAGTTTTAATCTTGTGGAACTTGTCACCCTTTTCAAGAACGGTAACCGAGTCGCCTTTCTTGACGGTCGTAATTATTTTTGCACCGGATTCTGCTTTTTCACGTACGTTAAGTGTGCTTGCGGTAACGTACATTGTATTATCTTCAGCCGCGCTGCTCGGTGATGGCGTAACAGTGCCGGGTTCCTCTGAATTAATCGTAAAGTCATTGGTGGGAGTGGGAAGCGCAAGATTGTTTCCGGGTGTAACAGTCGGAACAGTACCGTTGTTGTTTCCGTTCCTACGTTTTGCAATACTTACGATAATAAGCACGATAATAAGTATAAGAAGTAATGCCAGAGCAACTGCCGCTAAAAAGGCATTCCTCCGCCTGCGTGCATATTTTGCCGATGTAGCCATAATTTTTACCTCCTGAAAAATCTGAATATAAAATTCGCATTAAACGAATATCGGTAGATATATGATATCACATCTTTTTCAAAATATCAAGTGTTAAATAAAAAATATTACGAAATTATTGTTTTTATGCCGGAATAAATCGTTAATTTTTCAGCACACCTGCGTCAAAGCGGTATATAATCGGTGTTTGCTCCGGTTCTTTTTCTATAAACATCAGCATATATATGGGCAGATATATAATATTGCCGACACTTTCAACGTTGCCGTTATAAAGCAGATATGCTTTTTTTCCGTAATTCTTATCCGACATAATATTGTTAAGTGCCGCATGACGCTGATAATCTTTGCCGGACTTTATCTCAATGGGAAGCACATCACCGTCTTTTTCAACGGTAAAATCAACTTCGCCCTGTTTTTTTGCTGTAAAATAGTAAAGGTCAAAACCGTGGGCTTTAAGTTCCTGTGCGGCGGCATCTTTAAGCCATATAAAACTGTTTTCAAAACGGGAAAACTTAAAGTTGCCGTCAACTGATTTCATAATAAAACTGCTGTTTGCCAGCGCCGAAAGTCTGAAAAGAAGTTCCTTGCTGTTCGTTGACGATTCAAAGGCGCGAACGGCATTCTTGTTTTCAAGAAAGTTTATTCTCTTTTCCATATAGAAAAACAGTTATTTTGTCCGTTTTTCCATATTAAAAAGCATGCGTTTTGTCCGTTTTTTCGTCAGCCTTCCCAAGGAAAGAAAAAAGGTTCGCCCGAAAGCATTTGCGCCCTTCCGCCGCTTAATTGAGTCAGAAAGCCGCAAAATTCGTCGCATTTATCGCTTTTTACGGTAAGCGTGACGGTAACGTTTTGCCCGAATTCGGTGTTTTCGCATTTTGCGTCGTCAAATTTTTCTATGGGAAGTTTCAGGCGGGAAAACAGTGGATAGTCAAGTGTTACGGTTACGGTTTTACATAAAAGCATTGTTGCGATTGCCGCATTTTCCGCTGCGCCCGCACAGGACGAAGAATACGCCCGCGTAAGCCCGCCCGTGCCTAAAAGAATGCCGCCGAAATATCTTGTAACCGTTACAAGCACGTTGGTGATGTTCTTCTTTTTCAGCACTTCAAGCATGGGCAGACCCGCCGTGCCCTGGGGCTCGCCATCGTCGCCGTAGCGCATATTTTCACTGTTTTCGCCCAAAATGTACGCCCAGCAGCAGTGCCGTGCGTCGGGATATTTTTTCTTTTCTTTTTCTATAAGCGCCCGCGCGTCCGATTCGCTTTCAATGTGGCTCACAACCGCAATGAACCGTGATTTATTTATTGTCTGGCTGAATTCGCCCGCTTTACTTACCGTTCTGTACATATTCACTCTCCGAAAGTATTTTAACACTGCTTTTTGCTCTTTGCAAGCAGAAAAATGTGGCAGACAAAATTTTATCCGCATATATTGCAATTAAAGAGGTGATTTTATGAAAACAATAGAATACATAATCAGACCCGGCGACACTCTTTTTGATTTGGGACTTAAATTCAATGTGCCCGTATCAGGAATAGTTGAGGAAAACAACATCAGCGACGAAAATATGATTACGGCGGGGCAGACTTTGCGGATTCCCGTAAGCGACGAAGTGTACAACGTGTATATGCTCGGGAAAAATCAGAATTCGGCACAGCAGAACACGGACGAACCGGAAGAAAACGTTTCGGCGGGAGCATACCGCCGGCACAAGGTGCGCCGCGGCGATACGGTTTATCTGCTTGCAAAGGAATTCGGAACAACAACGTCGAATATCCTTGCCCTTAACCCACAGATAACGGACGTGCGCAATATTCCCGTGGGAAGCATTATTACAATTCCCGTTCCGCCTGAAAAATCGTACATTTACGTTGTTCGGCCGGGCGATACGGTTTACGGCATTGCCCGCGCCCACGGCATAACGCCGGAAGATATTATGCGGTACAATTATATCGAAGATTCAGCCGCTCTTTTCCCGGGTCAGCAGTTGGTAATAATCAGGTAAGAAAAAAGCAATGCGGGTTTTTGCCCGTATTGCCTTTTTTTAATTTGCGCCGTAATATTTTGTGCCGGGCTTTATGTTATCCCTGCCGATAAGTTCCGAAACGGAAACGACCTCGTAGCCCTGCTCGTAAAGTTTGTCGATTATTATGCAGAACGCCTCGTATGAGTTCCTGTAAATTTCGTGCATAAGAATTATCTTGCCGTCGGCAACGTGGGACATAACGTTGTTTACAATGTTGTTTACCTGCCCGTCCTTTTTGTTTTTCCAGTCCTCGGAATCGATGTTCCACAGGATAACCGAATAGGGACACGATGCCGTGCGCTCTTTTGTTATTGCACCGCCGATAGGTCGCATCATTGTGGGCTTTTTGCCCGTATATTTTTCAATTACCTCGGCGGTTTTTGAAAGCTCTTCTTTGTACACTTCTTCGGAACACTTACTGTACGAAACCGTGTGGGTGTAGCCGTGAATGGCTATTTCGCTGCCGTTTTCCGTTGCGTATTTTATTGCAGCGCCCGTTTTCGCGTCAACGCGGTTGCCTACGATGAAGAATGTCGCCGATGCGTTGCGTTCTTTCAACTTATCAACGATTTTCGTTGTGTACTGGGCACTGGGACCGTCGTCAAAGGTTATGGCGATATATTTTTTGCCGTCCGCACGGTTCGGAGTGGAAATCGGACCATGGGTAACCGTGCTTGCCGTATTGGAACCCGGCGTGCCCGGTGTGTCGCCCGGCGTGGGTGTAACATCGGGCGACGGAGTGCTTTCTGCGGGCGTGGGCAGTTCTATTGACACGGTTTTGAATCTGAGCGGCTTGTCATAGGTGTATTTTTTGTTGGAAATTGCTTTGCCCGAACAGGTGATAATCACGTCTTCCGCGCCGTAACTCTTAATAAACGTGTTTGCTACGCAGCGGATAAGCATATCCTGCATGGGGATATCCTGCGGGGCAAGATACTCTCCGAAATCGGCAGATAAATCAAGGGTCAGGTGTAAATAATCTCCCCGGGTTTCCGTGGAAAATCCGGCTGCGGTTACGGTTTCGGGAATAACATCTTTCTTTTTTAATTCAGCAAGCAGATTTTCGGGCGTAAGGGAATCAATAACGGTATTGCTTTCGGTCATTCCCGTGCCAAGAACAGAATAAATCACGGCGTTCGTGCCTTTTTGGCAGCCGCAGAATATGGTTAAAACAGCCGCAGCAACGGCGGCGATTTTTATAAAAATTTTATGTTTCATGATTGTTCCTCATAGAAGAATATATTGCGATATCGGAAAAAATGCCTGTCCGCAGGCATTTCATTTCCGATCAAATATATTATATCATATAAGATATTAAATGTACACATCTTTTTGTCGAATTTTGCGTGTGAAAAAAACAAATTTTTTGAAAAAAACAGTTGCTTAATTTTTTGTTTTGATGTAGAATATACATGCTTTGGGGATATAGCTCAGTTGGTAGAGCGGTTGCTTCGCATGTAACAGGCCAGCGGTTCGAGTCCGCCTATCTCCACCATGAAAGAACCCTCTTTTGTCTGCTGACAAAAGAGGGTTCTTTCAATGATACCCGTACCTGTCGGAACAGGTGATATATTTTCAATACGATATCGCACTTTCATGCGATGAGATATGCCTGCGGCATACGGAGGAACGGATGTTAACGGCTTTCCGCATTCATCATACCGACAACAGCCTTTTCTGCCGTAACAGCCTGCGGTACAAATCATTTTTATCACCTCAAAAAGAATCCCGTATTATCATATGCACATAAACTTCCGTATGTAAAAAAATTCTGCCCCGAAACGGCATTTTGTGATTTTTCTTTGTTGACAAAATACGCCGAAAAATGATACAATACCCTATATAATTTCACATGCGTAATCTGCGATATTTTACATGAAAAAAAACGAAAAAATAATTGACACAGGGGCGCGGAAAATGTACAATTTTAGCAGACAGACAGACAGACAGACAGACAGACAGACAGACAGACAGACAGACAGACAGACAGACAGACAGACAGGCTCTTATGCCGGTCTTTTTAGGTATCACTGCGGGACGAAATAAATTCGACAGAAAGGGCGGAACGTTAAGCCGTTTGGGTGGGACGCCGTGACAGGAGGGACGACCATGACCGAACAACTTATGTATGCCGAAATAAACGTGGTTAACGTTGTAATAATGGGCATAATTGCGCTCAGGGCACTTGGCAGTGTGTACGGAAAAACGGAGCGCGGGCGTATATTTGTTGCGTCGGTTGTTTTTGCGGCAATAGCAAACGTATTTGACCTTGCATGGAATTTAAGCGTAACGGATAATTGGATGCTGCCCGCATGGGCAAGGTATACAATAAACTTTATGCATTTTATGACGCTGGGAAGTTCATCGTTATGCTGGCTTTTTTATATTGATTCTATTCAGGGAAACAAAAAAATAAGCAAGGTCCATATTATTTACGCAATACCGCTTTTTGTACTGGCAACACTCCTTATCCTTACCCGGTATAACGGATGCCTGTACAGTATAGATGCAAACGGCGTATATCACAGGGGAAAACTGTTTTATTCCCAGCAGATACTCTCTTACGGATATGTGATATATGCATCGTTTAAAAGTTTTGTATACGCAATGTATAAAAAGAATTATGCAAACAGGCAGTATTTCCTTTCAATGACCGCCTTTGTAATTCCGCCGATAATCTGCGGAACGTTGCAGATATTTATACAAAACATACCCTTGCTTTCGTGCGGAATAATGATATCGTTCCTGCTTGCATACATCAACTCAACCGAAATGCTTATATCCATTGACCCTTTGACCGATATCCCCAACCGCAGGGAATTTCTCCGGCACCTGACCGATGAATTGAAAACGCTTAAATCGCGCGAAAAACTGTATCTTGCATTTTTGGATATTGACCGCTTTAAGGAAATAAACGACAGTTACGGTCATAACGAGGGCGACAGGGTTCTTAAAGAGACGGCGTCGGCGTTAAAAGCGTACGTGAAAAACAGGAACGCCTACTGCGCGCGGTACGGCGGTGACGAGTTTTCGGTTATCTGTATAACGGAAAACGAAGAGGAAGGCAGTTTCAGCGACCTTGTTGAAGCAATACGTGAAGCAAATATTAAGGCAGGCGGGAGAACTGTGGAAGTAAGTATGGGCTGTACCGAGTTTTGCGGGGGAACCGACAGTATACCGGATATGATATCCCGTGCAGATAACGCAATGTACATGATGAAAAGAATGGGCGCGGCAAAAAGAAAAGAAAGTGAAACAAGATGATTAAAGACGAACCTTTCGGGCGGATTACCAAAGAAGAAATAATTTCAAGGCTGCTTGATGCCTGCTTTGACAGCGTTGCTCTTATAGACGTGAAATCAGGCAAAATGCTCAACCTTTCGGACAGGGTTTCCCAAAGGAAAAATATCCGCAAATACGACGGTATGTCATACGATAAGTATTTGTTGCTTACCGCCGAGGACTTTTCTTCCGATACGGCGTTTGAGAATTACAGCAAGGCAATGCTTTTGAGCAACGTGCTTGAAAAACTCGAAAAATCGGATTCTTATGCAGTTGAGCTGTTCTATACCGATAAGACCGAGGGAAAATCGATTTATAAGGAAATCACATATAAATATTTCGATTCAAAACGCGATATCATTTTAATGCTCTTCCGCGACGTTTCTAAACTTGTTCTCGGCGAAATAGACCCGCTTACCGGAATTTACGATTCCACGGGGTTTCACAATCATGTTAAAAAGTGGATCAAATCAAATCCGGGACGGAAATTCAGAGTACAGCGGTATAATATCGACAGATTCCGCGATATTAACGGCGTATACGGCTTTGAAATGGGAAACAGCCTTTTGAGGGATTTCGGCATATTTATGAAACAGTTTGATGGTGTCGACAGCTTTTCGGCACATCTTAATGCTGACCATTTTGCACGGTTTTGCGCAGAGGACACCTGTACTGTTGAAGAAACTTACAACAACTTTGCCAAGGCATTCAAAAATTACAAACTTAAAATTCCCATAAAACTGCATATCGGCGTGTATGACCTTTGCGAGGAAGACTGCGATTCGTATACCATGAGTTACAAGGCACTGCTTGCCTTGCAGACCATAAAAGGCAAGTTCACCAAGCGTATAGCCTATTACGAAAAGGGGATGATGGCAACGGAAACGACCCAGCAGGAACTGCTTGCCGACGTTCAGGCCGCCATTGATACCGAACAGTTTGAAGTGTGGTTTCAGCCCCAGGTGGACTATGAGAAAAAACGCATCATCGGCGCGGAAGCGCTTATAAGGTGGCGTCACCCGAAGAGGGGACTTCTTACGCCCAATGTGTTTATTCCCATACTTGAAAAAAGTGACTGCATAGGCACGGTTGACGGGTTTGTGATCAATAAAGTGTGCCGATACGTCAGCAAGTGGCAAGAGGAAACGGGCGAGATAGTTCCCGTGTCGGTGAATCTTTCAAGAAACGATATTTACCGCAGGAGTCTGTGCAGTGATTTGCTGGAAACAATCGAAAAATATAATGTTCCGCCCGAGGCGATTCACCTTGAAATTACAGAGAGTTCCTATATGGAAGATTCAAAACTGCTTATTGATACAATAGCGCAACTGCGCAATTCGGGATTTTTTGTGGAAATGGACGATTTCGGTTCGGGCTATTCTTCACTTAACTCCCTTAAAGATATAAGCATTGATAAGCTTAAACTTGATATGAAATTTCTTGTGGGTGCGGAAGAAAACAAAAAGGCAAAGGTTATTCTTTCGGCGGTCATAAATATGGCTCAGATGCTTGAAATTCCCGTTGTTGCGGAGGGCGTTGAAACCGAAGAACAGGCAAAAATGCTTTCGGAGTTCGGCTGCACGCAAATGCAGGGGTACTATTTCAGCCGACCCGTTCCCGCCGAAGAGTACGGCGTAATGCTGAAAAAACAGAAAGTAAAATAAATCAGCACGGCTTTACCCCCGTGCTGATTTTGAAAAATGTTATTCGGTTGCTTTTGTGATATCGCCAACGTCAACCATAACTCCCGAGGAAGTCATAACAGAGGGTAATTTACCATCCCACTTGCTCCATTTTACGTATTCAATGTAATCCGGGCTTGCGGACAGGGCTTCTTGGATAAGCTTTATGCTTTCGGCTTCCGCCTGAGCCTGCGTTATCTTCTGCTTTGCCTCAACTTCGATTCGCGCCAAGTCCTGCTCGGCTTTAAGCGCGTTCTGCTGGGCGGTCTGCTTTGCCTCAACGGCAGCGTTGAATTCTTCGGTAAAGTCAAAGTTTACAATGTTAAAGATTTCAACGGTAATGCCGTAGCCGGAGATTTTTTCCGACAGCGCGCTTTTTATCTGGTCGCCCACGCTCTGGCGTTCGGTAATCAACTGTTCTGCGGTGAATTGCGCTGCAACCGCTTTTATGCTTTCCTGAATTGCGGGCGAAATGATTATGTTTGCATAATCCGTGCCCACTGTTTTGTAAAGGTCCGCACTTGACGCATTGTTGGCGTGATAGTTTACCGCCACGTTGTAGGTTACAATCTGCAAGTCCTTTGATGAGGCTGTACCGCTTGCTTCAATTTTCTGTGTGCGGTTGTTTACCTGTACTATTCTCTGAACCAGCGGAATCTTGAAGTGCAAGCCCTCGTCAAGCACGTTATCGCCGGCAGCGCCGAACGTAAGCACAACACCCGTGGAGCCTGACGGCACAACGGTGAAGCACGAGATTATAAGCAGCAGAGCAACCACTGCCGTAATCACGCCGATTATGATTTTCTTTTTCATCTTTTTGTTCCTCACTTTATTTGTTTTTTATATAAATGGGCAGAAAAAATGACCCATATATACCGTAAAACGATGTATATGAGTCTTATTCTTTAAGATATGCCGAGAGGCGAAAACTCTGTGTTGACGGCGATATCGGGCGGCTTTTAAGCCTTGCCGAATTACTCCCTCATATGAGTGCAGACGGTAACCGCCGCACATTTATTGACTATATGATATCATAAAACACAACGGCTGTCAACATAATTTGATGACCGCAACGCAGCGTAATTCCGGAACGAAAAGGAGAAACAAATGCGCACAGTAAGACCCGTGGCACACATTTATAACGATTTTACGGAAAAATTCGGCATTCCCCGCCAAAGCGGACTTGTGCCGGAAATGATATCGCGGATTGTACCCGAAAAAGAATTTGCGTCGCCCGATGCGTTTCGCGGGATAGAAGAATTTTCGCACCTGTGGCTCCTGTGGGATTTTTCCGAAAACGGAAGCGAAAACAAGGCGCTGACCGTGCGTCCGCCGCGGCTCGGGGGAAACACCCGCGTGGGCGTGTTTGCAACCCGTTCGCCGTTTCGCCCCAACGGAATAGGGCTTTCGTCGGTAAAACTTGAAAAAGTAATAACGGACAAGCCCGAACTGATTGTCTCGGGAGCGGATTTGCTTTCGGGAACACCCATATTCGATATAAAACCCTACATACCCTATACCGATTCCCACCCCGATGCCAAAGGCGGATTCGCGGATAAAGTTATGGGATATCACCTTGAAGTAATTTTTGAAAACGGTAATGAAGCAGTGCTCGGCTCAAAAGCGGAAACGGTTAAAAAAATACTTGAACAGGACCCGCGCCCGTCATATCAGACGGACGAAACAAGACTTTATTCCGTTGCATTCGGCGGTTTTGACATAAAGTTTACGGTTTCAAAGGGCATTTTAAGGGTAAAAGAAATTATTTCTGTTGCGAATAATCGTGATATATAATATAATATTCTATTATGATCAGCAGTTATGAAGTTAAAAACGAGGAAGCAATGCTTGCCTTGGGAGAAAAAATCGGAAAAGAACTTACCCGCGGCGTGTTTTTTGCCCTGTCGGGCGATTTGGGCGCGGGGAAAACCGTATTTATCCGCGGTCTTGCCCGCGGCATGGGCATAAACGGGCGTGTTTGCAGTCCCACATTTACGGTTATGTGTCAGTATCGGGGCAGAATGGCTCTCAATCATTTCGATTTATACCGCATCACCGAGGACGACTGCATTGAAGCGGGTTTTGACGATTTCTTCTTTGACCCGGACGCGGTAAATGCCGTGGAATGGAGCGAGCGGCTCAGCGAATTTCCCGAAAACACGGTAAAGGTGAACATAATTAAAACCGGCGAAACGGAAAGAAAAGTTGAATTTAACGATGAATGCGGCGTGCTTGCTTTTTTGGGGAATGAAAAATGAAAATACTTGCAATAGACACTTCAAGTAAATATGCGTCCTGTGCCGTGCAGATTGACGGGAAAACCGTAAGCGAAAAGGTGCTTGCCACGGGGCTTGTACATTCAAAATCCCTTATGCCGCTTGCGGAAGACTGCCTTGAAAGCGCGGGAGTTTCATTAAAGGATATTGACCTTTTTGCCTGCGTTGCGGGACCGGGGTCATTTACGGGGGTAAGAATCGGCGTATGCGCCGTTAAAGGGCTTGCACAGCCCTTTGATAAACCTTGCGTGGCGGTAAATACCCTTGATTGCCTGAAAGAAAACTTTCCGTATTTTAACGGATTTGTGTGCCCGATTATGGATGCCCGCCGAGGTCAGGTATACTGCGCGGTTTATGAAAACGGTATAATTGTAAAGAATTACGATGCCTGTCCCATAGAAGAACTTCTTGAATTCGTGAAAAGCAGGGAATGTGTGTTTCTGGGTGACGGCGCGGAAGTCTTTAAGGAAAAAATCGTAAGCGTTTTAGGCGAAAAAGCGCGTTTTGCGCCGCCGCATCTGAATTTTACGAGAAGTTCCGCCGCGGCGAACATAGCAAGTGAATATACGCCCGTTTCCTGTGCGGCGCTTGACGCGATTTACCTTCGTGCGCCCCAGGCGGAGAGAGAATATGCAAATAAAAAATCTTGACGAAACTCTTCTTGACGGAATAGACTGTATAGAGCGCGACAGTTTTTCTTCGCCATGGTCAAAAAATGCGTACAGGGACGAAATAAACAATCCCCTTGCAGACTATGCCGTGATTATTGACGAAAACGGCACTGTTATTGCCTACGGAGGATACTGGAACGTCTGCGGCGAGGGAAATATAACAAACATTGCCGTAAAAAAGGAATACAGAAACCGGCACATAGGCACAATGCTTATGAATGAACTTCTTGCCCGCGCAAAAGAAAAAAACATAAGCGCAATGACGCTTGAAGTAAGAAAATCGAACATTGCGGCAATATCCCTTTATAAAAAACAGGGTTTTGTAAGCTCGGGCGTGCGTCCCGGATATTATCCCGACGGCGAGGACGCCGTTATTATGTGGCTTACGCTTGGAGGAGAAAGTGAAAACAACCGTTAACGGTCAGATTATAAATTATGAGCAACTGGGTCAGGGCGACGACCTTATCATTCTGCACGGGTGGGGGTACGATATCTCACTGCTTATGCCCTTTGCCCGCATTCTTGCGGATTCGTACAGAGTCACTCTTGCGGATATGCCCGGTCACGGCGGTTCACCCGAACCGGAAAAGCCAATTACGGTTTACGACTATGCTAATCTCGTTTCGGGGCTTATGGATAATCTTAAAATAGAATCGGCGTATATTCTGGGCCACTCTTTCGGGTGCAGGCTTGCAATAATTCTTGCCGCAAAAGAACCCGAAAAAGTGAAAAGGCTTGTGCTCTGCGGTGCGGCGGGAATCCGCGACAGGCGCGGGGCAAAATACTATATAAGAGTATATTCGTACAAGTGCGCCAAATTCTTTGTTAAAAACTTTGCACCGAAAAAATACGATTCGTGGCGGAAAAACAGGGGCTCGGAGGACTACCGCAAACTGTCAGACGTGATGAAAGCCACGTTCTCAAACGTGGTCAATGAGGACCTTACGCCGCTTTTAAGTAAAATCAAAGCGCCCGTATTTTTAATCTGGGGTGAAAACGACACTGCCACGCCCCTTTATATGGCGGACATTATGGAAAAAGAGATTCCCGACTGCGCAAAGGTAGTTTACAAAAACCGCACTCATTACGGATTTTTGGAGGAAGCACCGCGCACTGCGGCAATAGTCAAAACGTTTTTTAAGGAGCAAAAATGAATACAGCAAAAATTCTTTTAACCGTCTGCTCAACGGCGCTTACGGTAATTCTTTCGGTGTACTATCTGCATATGTTGCAGTTGGAGGGCTATTTTGTAAGCCAGTTTATGCACCATTTGTTTGCGCGGGTGCGCCGCCCGAAACTGCTGTTTTCACAGGAAAAGGCAAAAAAACCGCTGCATTATACGCAGCGGATCATCCGCCTGCTGGTAACGGTTGGCATACTTGCACTGTTATACAACCTGTGCTTTACGCTGTTCTTCTTTAAGGGAATAACAAATGCACTGCACTTTCCCGCAACGCTGTTTTGTCTGCTTTGCCCGATTTTATCGTCGGTATGGGTGCTTATCGCCTGTGTAATAACAAAGCCGCTTGAAAAAATCATTGCCGCTTACTACATAAACGACGCAAAGCGGATTCTCAAAAACCGCCCTGACCTTAAAATCATAGGCATTACGGGCAGTTACGGCAAAACGAGCACAAAGTTTATTCTTTCAACAATCCTTTCGGAAAAGTATTCGGTTTTAACGCCGCCGGCAAGTTACAATACCACAATGGGCGTTGTGCGGGTAATCCGTGAGCGCTTGCAACCCGACGACGAGGTTTTTGTGTGCGAAATGGGGTCGCGGCATAAGGGCGACATAAAGGAAATATGCGATATCGTGCGCCCGCAAAAGGCGGTTATAACATCAATAGGGCCGCAGCATCTTGATACTTTCGGCTCAATCGAGGGCGTGCAGGCGGGCAAGTTTGAACTTATTGAATCTCTGCCCGCAGACGGCAGTGCGGTGTTTTCTTCGCTTAACGAATACGTTCGGGAACTTTTTGACAGGGCAAAATGCAAAAAGTATTCCGCGGGCTTCCTTAAAACCGATGACGTGCGGGCGGAAAACATCAGCGTAGGTTGCAGCGGAAGCGCGTTTACGCTTGTAACAAAGCAGGGAAGCACGGAGTGTTTTACGTCGCTTTTGGGCAAACACAATATCTCAAATATTCTCGTTGCTGCCGCCGCGGCGCTCGATATGGGGCTGACACTTGAACAGGTGGCGTCGGGAATAAAGAAAATCCGTCCCGTGGAACACAGGTTGCAGATAGTCAATCAAAAGCCCGTTACGGTAATCGACGACGCATTCAATTCAAGCCCCGACGGCGCGTCCGCCGCCCTTGACGTTTTGGGCGCGTTTACGGGCAGGCGGATAATAGTTACTCCCGGCTTTGTTGAACTTGGCGCTGACGAGGATAAATATCACGTTGCCCTCGGCAAAAAAATAAAGGAAAACGCCGACGTTGCAATTCTTGTGGGCAAAAAGCGCACGGCAAAAATCAGCGAGGGGCTTGAAGGCTTTAAGGGCGAAGTGTATACGGTTGCGAATCTTAACGAGGCAACGGCGCTTTTAAGCAAAATTTCGGTTGCGGGCGATGCGGTTCTTTTTGAGAACGACCTGCCTGACAACTATAACGAATAAAGGAGCGAAAATTATGTTGAATATAGCCGTATTTTTCGGGGGAAAGAGCGTGGAGCACGATGTTTCAATCGTTACCGCACAGCAGATGATACAGAATGCCGATAAAACAAAATACAACATTATTCCCGTGTATATTACCCGGGACGGCGATTGGTTCAGCGGAGAAAAGCTTGCCGATATCAAGGCGTTCGAGCATTTTGACAAGGGCGATAAGGACGTTACCCGCGTTTACATTCCCGCAAACACAAAAGTAAAGCAACTTTACCGCTTTAACGAAAAGAAAGGGCTGTTCGGCAGGGAAAACACGTTCTATGCCAAAATTGACGCGGCAATACTTGCGATGCACGGGCTTAACGGCGAGGACGGAACTCTGCAAGGCATTCTCGAACTTGCGGGAATACCCTATACAAGCAGCGGTGTTCTGGGTTCTGCCGCGGGTATGGATAAAATTTTAATGAAAGCGGCGTTTCTCGGCGCGGGACTTCCCGTTTTGCCGTACATATACTTTGACAGGGCCGAATTCAAAAAGTCGCCCGACAAATTTATAGCGGAAAGCGAAGAAAAATTAGGATACCCCGTGTTTGTAAAGCCCTCGAACTTAGGTTCAAGCATAGGCATAACAAAGGCGCATAACCGTGAGGAACTTAAAAATGCCATAGAGGTTGCGTCAAACTACGACCGCCGCATTTTAATAGAAAAAGGCATTGACAAACCCAAAGAAATCAACTGCTCGGGTCTCGGATTCGGCGATGAAATTGCGGCTTCCGTGTGCGAAATGCCCTACACAAGCGAGGAATTTTTGACTTTCGGCGAAAAGTATCTTAACGGCGAAAAACATCAGGCGAGTATGGAAGCGCTTTCACGGCGCATTCCCGCACCAATACCCGATGAAATGACAAAAAGAATTCAGGATATGACAAAGGAGATTTTCCGCCTGCTTGACTGCAAGGGCGTTGTAAGGATAGACTATATCTGCACTTCCGACCTTTCCGAACTTTATGTAAACGAAATCAACACGATACCCGGCTCGTTTGCGTTCTACCTGTGGGAGCCTTTGGGGATACCGTATCCGCAGCTTATAGATAAACTTATTGAAATTGCAATATCGGCAAGCGAAGAAAAAAAGCACAACAATTTTGCCTTTGATTCCGAAATAGTCGCAAAATTTGCAAAGGGCTCGCAAAAGAGCGGCAAATTCGGGTTCGGCAAAACGGGAAAGATATGAAAAAGAAACTGATATGTGTTTTTGCTGCGGCGCTGCTTCTGTTTACGGGCTGTGCCTCCGAAAACGAAAAAAATGCCGTGCGGGACGGCTTTGAAAAGTACTTTGCTTTTCTGAAAGACGCTGATTACGGTTCCGCCAACGCCATTGCCTTTGATGCCGACGAAAGCGACAGCATCGTGTCCGACATTACTTCCGGCGCGGTAAACGACTACATATTAAAAAAAGTTTCCTATGAAATATGGGGGATAACAAAAGACGGCGATACGCTGAACGTTGACGTGGTAATAACGCAAATAAGCCTTGCGTCGGCTTATGCGTCAAGCGCGGCGGAATTTGCGGAATACATTTCACAGGCGGAAAAGACGGGCAAAGAGTTCAGCAAAAGCGCAATGGACAAAAAGTTTGACGAACTGCTTTACAACAGCGTGCAGAAAGAAGAGAATTTCGCCTCTTTCAGGTGCACGGTACCATGCATTATTCAGGACGGCGCTTTGCGCATAGGTATGACCGACCGTTTCCGCAACGCCCTTTTCGGCGGTGAACTTGACGCGATAAATTCAATGGAGAAGATAGGAGAATAAAAATGACCGAACTTGAAAAAAGAGTAGTTAATCTTTTGCATGAAGATGCAAAACTTGATAATTCCGCAATAGCGGTTATGCTTGATAAAAGCGAAGAGGAAATTAAAAAAACGGTAAAAAGCCTTGAAGAAAACGGCATAATAATGGGCTATCGGGCGGTAGTGAATCCCGAAAAGACCCAAGCCGATACGGTAAGCGCGCTTATAGAAGTTAAAATCACGCCTCAGCGGGATCGCGGATTTGACGCTATTGCCCGCACGATATATTCATACCCCGAGGTAAAATCCTGCTATCTTATGAGCGGTTCTTTTGACCTTATGGTAATCGTTGAGGGCGAAAATATCCGCGAGGTTGCGTCGTTCGTTTCCGAGCGTCTTTCGGTTCTTGACAATGTTTTAAGCTGCGCCACCCACTTTATTCTTAAACGCTACAAGCAGGACGACAATATTTTTGCCGACAGCAACGACGACAAGCGTCAGGTGGTGTCTCCGTGAACTGGCAGGACAAACTCTCACCCTTAGCGGCAAACATTCCGCCATCGGGCATAAGGAAATTTTTTGATATCGTGCAGACTATGCCCGACGCCATTTCTCTTGGTGTAGGCGAGCCTGATTTCATTACGCCCTGGCATATCCGCGAAAGCGCCATTGAATCCATTCGCAGCGGCGAAACGGCGTACACATCGAACGCGGGAATTATGGGGTTAAGGGAAAACATAAAAAAGTATCTGTCCGTGCGTTACGGGCTTGAATATGATGCAAAAAGCGAAATTATTGTAACGGTGGGCGCGTCGGAAGCGATTGACCTGGCGCTGCGGGCGCTTATCGAACCGGGGGACGAGGTTATTATTCCCGACCCCTCATACGTTTCGTATATGCCCAACGTAACTCTTGTGCGGGGCGTACCCGTTGCGGTAAAAACAAAGGCGGAAAACGATTTCAGGATTACTGGCGAAGAAATTGAAGCGGCTGTTACGGAAAAAACAAAGGCAATAATTTTACCCTACCCCAATAACCCCACCGGCGCGGTTATGCAAAAAGAACATCTTGAAGATATAGCGCGGGTCATAAAAAAGCATGATTTGGTTGTGATTTCGGACGAAATATATTCCGAACTTACATATGGAGGAAAACACGTTTCCGTTGCGTCAATTGACGGTATGCGCGAGCGCACGGTGCTTATAAACGGTTTTTCAAAGTCTTTCGCAATGACGGGCTGGCGCGTGGGCTACCTCTGCGCACCCAAAGACGCCCTTAAAGTAATGCTTAAAATACACCAATATGTGATAATGTGCGCGTCTACAATGAGTCAGGTTGCTGCATCGGAAGCCCTTGAACGCTCGTTTTCCGACGGATTTAAGGACGTTTTGAGAATGCACGACGATTACGATATGCGCCGGCGGGTAATTTACCGCGGGTTTAACGATATGGGACTTGAAGCCTTTGAGCCGAAAGGCGCGTTCTATATTTTCCCGTCTATAAAGAAAACGGGAATGACAAGCGATGCTTTTGCGCGGGCACTCTTGGAGAAACAGCACGTGGCGGTTGTCCCCGGCACGGCGTTCGGTTCCGGCGGCGAGGGCTTTGTGCGGTGCAGTTACGCGTCGTCACTGAAAAATATAAATGAAGCACTGCGGAGAATAAAGGAATTTATTGATTCGCTTTAAGGAGAAAATATGTTTAACGTTGTTCTTGTGGAACCCGAAATCCCGGCGAATACCGGCAATATTGCCAGAACATGCGCGGCAAGCGGTACGGCGCTGCACCTGGTGCGGCCCTTGGGATTCAGCCTTGACGACAGGCAGTTGAAGCGGGCGGGGCTTGATTACTGGCACTTGCTTGATATAAATTACTATGACAGTTTTTCAGAACTTTTTGAAAAGCACCGCGATGCGAAATTCTTTTTTGCAACCACAAAGGGCGGACAGGTTTATTCAGAGTTTGATATTCCCGACGGCAGTTTTTTCGTTTTCGGTAAGGAAACAAAGGGCTTGCCGGAAGAGCTGCTTAAAGAACATCTTGATACCTGTGTGCGGATACCTATGGTAGAGGGCGCGCGCTCACTTAACCTGTGCAACAGCGTTGCAATTGTGCTTTTTGAGGCACTGCGCCAACATAATTTTGAAGATATGCGTCTTTTCGGCAAACTTAAAGGGACAGAGTTTTGAACTCTGTCCCTTTTCTGTTATATCATTTTAATTCCGCGATTAAGGCGGTCAAGTCCGTCATAAAGTACAGCCCGCGGGCAGGCAATGTTCACGCGCAGAAAATCGCGTCCGTTGCCGCAGTACTGCGTGCCGGAAGAAACAAACAGACCCGTGTTTTTCCTCAAACTTTCGGCAAGCGCATCCGAATCCAAACCTGTTTTCTTGCAGTCAAACCACATAAGGTACGTTGCGTCACCTTTGACCGAAAAAATTTCGGGAATATTCTTTTCGATAAACCCGTCTGCAATGCGTCTGTTTTCAAAAACGTAATCTCTGAATTCATCAAGCCACTGTTCGCCCTTTGTAAAGGCGGCAACGGCGGCGGGAACGGCAAAAACGTTGGGTTCGGCAACCTCGTCGGTGTTCAGACCGCGCCAAACCCTGTGCCTTAAAACAGGGTCGGCAACGGCAACGGCGGCTGTTTGCAGTCCCGCAAGATTAAATGCCTTTGTGGGCGCAAGACAGGTGATTGAAATATCGCGGCAGGTTTCGTTTACCGACGCAAAAGGCGTATACATTTTGCCCGGCGCGGTAATGTCGCAGTGAATTTCGTCCGAAACCACGGTAACGCTGTATTTCTTGCACAGTTCGCCTATTTTCATAAGCGTGTCCCTGTCCCATATTTTGCCTATGGGATTGTGGGGATTGCAAAGAATCATCAGCGTTGTCTGCTCATCTTTAAGCGCCTGTTCAAGGGCGGAAAAATCGATGCTGTATTCACCGTTTTCGTAAATCAAATCACAGGGCAGAACGCGGCGTCCGTTATTGAGAATCGAGTTGTAGAAAATATTATACACCGGTGTTAAAACAACCACGTTTTCGGCGGGCGTGGTAAGTTTCCTTACGATTGAAGATATTGCGGGAACAATGCCCGTGGTAAAAATAAGCCAGTCCTTTTCCATATTAAGTCCGTGGCGGTTTTTCCACCAGGAAACGTACGCGTCGTACCATTCGTCGGGAACAATCGAATACCCGAATACTCCGTGGGCGGCACGGCGCATAATCACCTCGCGAATGATCGGCGCGGCGGTAAAATCCATATCTGCAACCCACATAGGAAGTTCGTTTTCTTTAACGTCCCATTTCAGCGACCCCGTATTGCGGCGGTCGATTACTTCGTCAAAAGCGCTCATATTATTTTCCCACCTTGATTGTCGTTTTGCTCGGGTCAACCTTGTCTTTTTCAATAATAAGCGAACCGATTTCGTCGGCGCAGATTGTCCCGCCCGAGGGATTAAGCACGCTGTCCACCTTACCGCGGATATCGGCGTAAACGGTGGAATACTCAAAAGCAAGCGTGGTGTTAAGCAGTCGGCAGTTTTCCATTTTAAGATTATTTATATAGCACATACCCTGCAAACTTTCAACCGTGCAGTTTATCAAAGTAAGGTTTTCGGCGTTCCAGCCGAGATATTCGCCCGAAATAAAGGAATCGTACACCGTAACGTTTTTGCTGTTCCAGAACGCGTCCTTGCTTAACAGCCGTGAATTGCGCACGGTAACGTTTTCTGCGCCGTCAAAGGAATAATTGCCGTAAAGGGTTAAATCGCGGGCGGTAATATTCTTTGAATTCATCAAAAAATAATCGCCCTTTGCCGTGATTCGTTCCAAAGTTATATCTTCACACGACCAAAGCGTTTCGGCGGCGTTGGCAAAGGAAACGTTTTGAAGTTTGATACCCTTGCATCGCCTGAAATTTTTCGGTGCCTCTATTGCGCAGTCGGTAAGGGAAATATTGTCCGTATACCACACGCCAGCCCGCGCCATTTCAAACCAGGTAGAATTTTCAACTTCTATGTTCTTTGAGTACCACAGCGGATACTTCCACTTGAACATACTTCCTTTAAGAATTATATTTGCGCTTTCTTTAAGCGGTGATTCGCCGTCGGCAAAAATACAGTCGGTAAAGACCTTGTCTTTTGCGCCGAACATGGCGCGTTCGCCCGTAAGATACACCTGATTAATCTCGTCCATAAGAATTCTCCTTAATTCCGTGCTATAATAATGTTAACCTTACATATCCCTTTTGGCAAGTGAATTTTTGCTGAAACTTTCTCCCGACTTTTCCTGAAAGAAAAGTCGGCAAAGGAACTTAAAACTTTGATTCCGAAGAGAATATGATCAGAAAAAAGCACGGGCAAAAATGTCCGTGCTGAATGTATTAATTTCCTGACTCCGGTGCGGGAGTGGTTGTTTGCGGCGGCGCGGGAGTTGAGGTCTCGGGCGGAGCCGGTGTAGTGACCTGCGGAGCCGTCGGTGTAGGCGACGGAGTAACCTTGGGCGTCGGTGACGGAGACGGCGTTACCTTAGGAGTAGGCGACGGCGTGGGCGTCGGTGACGGTGTTACTTCCGACGGTGTGGGCGGCGGTGTTATGTTCGGGTTAGGCGTTATGTTGGGTTTGGAACCGTTTACTTTCTGCGGTGACTGAACTTCACTTACCGGAGTAAGGCCCTTTGAGTTATCGCCCGGCACCCACGATGATGTCATATCGTAGCCCAGCGGCGGAATATACTTTTTAAGCACTTTTTTTAACGCCTTATCTGTTTTGCGCGCCTTTGTTACAACGCAGTATGTGCCGCCGTCAATATTGTCCCAAATCCATTTTGCGTGACCCATAAGCATACGCAGGCAGCCCGCCGAACCGGGATTACCCATATTGTAATACGCACCTGTTTTGGCTTTTATATATCCGCCGCTTGCCGCAAAGGTAAACGAGTGGAACATATAAGCGTCTTTGTATCTTGTAACGTAGTAGGCATAGGAATCATATTTTTTGAAATAATAACGGTATTCCTTAACGTTTTGACCCGTGTGAGCCTTTTGTTCTGCCTGGGTTCTGATAAAGAAATTACCCGTAAGCGTAGGCTTGTCGGACGTACCGCCCGAGGTAACAAAGCGGTTGAGCAGAATATCGTATGCTCCGGTTTCGGGATTCTTTATAAACACGTTTACGCACTGATTGGTAACGTCAACTTCAAGGTAGTAAGGCTTATTGTACCCCGCGGGGAATTTTACGCTTGCCGGGTCAAGGGGCGAAGTGTACCCCGTGGTTATGAGTTCCGGCGGGCAGATTGTTGTTTTCTGCGCGTCCCTTATAACGGGTGTAGGCGTAACGGGCTTAGGTGTAACCGTTCCGGGAGATGAGGGCACTGCCGGTGAAATATCAGGGGTAACAGAGCCGCCCGAGGGAGAAACGCTCGGTATATCTTCCGTGGGAGTTTCGGGACTTTCCGAATCCGTGACACCGGGCGTTGCGGTATTTTTGACATTTGGAGTCGGGGTTCTTTTACAACCGATAAATAAGGTGGAAACAGTTACTAAGCACAAAAGCAACGCAGCGGTTTTTTTCATTTTCTACTCCCGTAAAGATTATTCCTGCTTTTTAAAAAAGCATAAAAGAAATTAAAGAAACCTGACAAGAGTTGCCGTCAACCCGCCCGCTTCAGGACTGAATAAACGTCCTTTTACGACAAACTTTGATAGGCTACTTCATTGTACCACAGGACAGGTAAACTGTCAACAGGTATTACCTTTTAATTACAAAATATAATACAGACTGATTATGAATATTATTCAAAGTCATTTTCATCATCGTCACCGAAACGGATTTCGGATTCCGGCGGATAATCATCGGTGTTTGAATCAACGGTGATATCGTAAGGGTCGGAGTTGTTCTCAAACTCCCAGTCGTGCTGCTGCTTTTTGGGCTTATGTTTGTTTGCAAGCACAATAATTACCGCTGCAAGCGCCGCCACAAGCAGGCACGCGCCGCCCAAAATCAGAAGCTTTGTATCGCCCACGGTTTTTGAGGGCGAGGGCGTTGATGTGTTAAGCACAACATCGGTTGAATTAAGCAGATTATCGCTCATTTTCTGTACCGAGCCGTCAAAAGTGCAGTAGACCGCCATATATTTTTCGCCCGTTGCGTTATTCATAACCGCAATTGCGTAATAGCCGTCGCCTAAGACAGGCAGCTTCCAGCCGTTTATTTCCGTGCCGTCTTTAAGCGTAAGCCGTACATTTTCAAGCGCCGACGTGTCTTTGCCGCAGTCGGCTATAATACTGTATGCATTTCCGCTTACTTTTATTGATATATAAATTTCAAATTTTCCGTTGTTATAAATATAGAATGCGCTTGTTTCGCCGTCGGAAAGTTCAAGAATGCGAAGCGAACCTAAAATTGCCGATTCCACTTCGGTTCCGTTGTATTCAAAAGGCTCTTTTTCAAAACCCTCGGGTAAATCCGAAATTATTGTCCTGCTTATTTCCAGATTTTTGCCGTCAACATTCACCGTGGGATTCCCGTCGGCGGGCGTAGGCGTCGGCGTAATGTCAGGTGCGGCTGAGGGTGTGGCGGCGTTTTCTGCAAGACGGGTAATTTTAACCGTATACGTTTTAACCGTGCCGTCCTGTGCGGTAACCTTTACGCCGCGGGTGTTTTCGCCCACCGCAAGGCTTACGCTGCCGAAATAACTTACCTTTGACTTGCTGTCCGCCCGAACGGGTTCAAGGGGAAACGATTTTACCGAATAGGGAACCGTACAGGTGTACTCGGTAACGTTTGCCGAAAATTTGGGCGAAAGCGTGCATCCCGCAGGCGGCTGTAAATCTTTAAGATTGCAGTTTGAAGAAAGCGTTGTGTCCTTTGCCTTTACCGATATTGAAACCGACGCAGTTCCCGCACCCATACCGGCGCTTTCACCGTCAGTGTCGGAAACATCGTTTGACGCAAGAGTTACTTCCGCAGTTCCCACCGCTTTTGCCTTAAAAACTACGGTCAGTGTATATTTCTGTGTACCGTTTACGCCGAAATCGGAAGTTTTTATGGTTCCGCCCTGCGGGTTTGCGGCAAAATTACCCAAAGAGCCGGTTGCCGACGAGTAGGTAAGTTTTGATTCATCAAACGTTATTATCGTATCAACACTCCCCGCTTTGCGGGCGCAGTTTGAAGTAAATGTAACGGTTACCGTGTCGCCCAGGTTTACCTCTTTTTTTGAAACCGAGGCGCTTGTTGCGGCAAAAGCCGTAAGCGGCATAAGCAAGGCAAGCACCGTGCACGCGCTGATAATTAAAGAAAGAAATTTTTTCATATATCCTCCCTACGAAAGCCCTAAAATCCGTTTCTGACAGGCAAGCAAATCCCTTGAATTCACTTTTCCGTCGCCGTTGAAGTCAGCCGCCTGAACAGCCGCTTCGTTTTTGAGTTTTGATATTTCCAAAATATGCTTCTGCGCCGCAAGCAGGTCAACCGACGTGAGTTTTCCGTCACAGTTAACATCTCCCGCAATTACAACGTAATACGCTTTTTCTTCTTTGCCGTTATACACAAGCGAAATTTTATCGCCTGTTTTCATCACTTCGCCGTCAGACTTTGTTTTGCCCGTGTAATCGGTAAATAGGGCGGAATAGCCCTTTACGGTCAGATTGCCCCTGAATGCCGAAAGTGTTGTGCCCACGCTTACGCCGTTTATCATTGAGCCTGAAACGTTGAAACCGCATTCAAAACTGCGCTCCGCCGGAGTTTCCGTGGGCGGTGCGGGAGTGAGATTTGCGGGCGAGGGCGAGGGCGAGGGTGAGGGCGAGGGCGAGGGCGAGGGCGAGGGCGTTACCTCGCCGTTATCCTTGTTCGTTGTGGAAACACTTACCGTATAGGTGCGCACGTTGCCGTTTGTGGCGGTAACCTTAATTTCTATCTCGTTTACGCCGTATTTTAGTTTGTGTGTGCCCGTACCCGTAACGGCTGCATCCTTGTCTATCGTTTCGGCTGATATTTCAATCTCGCCCACGTCAACAAACAGTTCGTATTCCTCGGTGTACTTATCAAATTCAACCGTAAATTCGTGTCCCTTTACCGAAAGCGACGCAAGCAGATTATTTGCACTGCCCGTCTTTTTGGGCATAGGCGCTGCCTGAACGGGCATATCCGTATAAACGGGAATAAGGAACGTAAGGGCGGATTCTTCCGCTGCCGTGCCCTGAATGCCGTTGCGCAGAACCGAACCTTCGGAAACCGCCGCGCTGATATTGGTCATATACTGATGGCTGTAATAGCCGTTCCCGCCGTCAACAACGTCATATTTTTGCAGATACAGGGTGTTCTGTTCAACCGCTATATAACTTTTAACCAAAAAATTCGCTCCGCCGAGAATCGCCTTGTATGCGCTGTTCCAGCCCTTGTTTTTTGCGTAAATCGCGCCGTTCACCATTGCCGAACGGTCGTGATGTGCATATGCGCCTATATCAAAATGATTGTAATATCCCTCGTACCCCTCAACCGTGCCGTGGGCAAGCCTGTTTCCCTTTGAGCCCTGCTCCATTTTAATTCTTGCCGCAAGCATATACGGCGATGCGCCCGCTTCTTTGCCCGCCTTTATAAGCGCTTCGGCATAAGTCAGCCCATCGCTGCAAGGAGCCTGATACATAAACGTGTTTTTCAGCATTGCGTCAACGGTGTCGGGTGAAACGTCATTGCCGTCATTTGAAAGCACCAAAAACTGATATATGTTCGAATTGTCAAGGAAATTGCGGGGGTCAAGATAATAATCGATAGCCTCCCTGCAAGCCTGAACCCAATTGCCGCTGTCAAAGGAATACCACGTATTGTTTTCCCAATCGTAAGCGCCCTTTTCGTAGGATTGCCACGAAACCGTACCGCGGGTAAGATTTCTGCCCGTAAGATACTGATTCTTTGTAAGCGTTGCCCACGAAATATTCGTTTTAAGCGCCTGAAACTTCCACGTGGGGTGGAGCAGGTGCAGATTTCTCAGCCCGTCACGGTAACTTTCGGGAAATGCCGAGAGTTCAAGCTCAAACGCCTCGTCGGTGTCCTCGGGGATATCCCTTAACGTTATGTATTTTGCCGAAGCATATCCCGTTATGCCGTTGGCGCGGATATAATACCATTCATCGGTTTCGGAAAGTTTAACCGAGCCGATAACAGCCACAACCGAGCCTTTGGGAAGGGTTATGAGCTCGGTACCGTTCATTCCGGGATTATCGCGCACACGAAGGTTGCTGTTCTGCGTGGCAACTATGCCTATTTTGTTCATAGGCGTAATTTTCGGCGCGCCGAACCCGAAAAAGGGCACAAACAGGCTTAGCAAAAGCACAACTGCAAGAGCCGCGGCACAGATTTTTCCACAAAAGCGCATAATATCCCTCCTTTACAAAACGAAAATGGCGAATACCGCATTATAATAAGAGTATACCACGCTTTTTGCGTTTGTGCAATAGTTTTGTAATATATTTTGATAAAAACTTTTCTTTGTTTTCGCTATTGACAATTTTCGTGAAGTCTGCTATGCTGATACTATCGTTTTTAATCGGAGAGGATACTATATGCATAAAAAAATAACGGCAGCTCTGCTTGCAGGGGTAATGTTACTGTTTGCTGGCTGCGGAAATAAGACGGCGGTTGCTTCGGCTGAAATTGATGACGCAACCGTGTTTGATGAAGAAAATGAAGAGTTTTCGGGCGAATACGACGCGGAAATATTTGAATTTGATGAGGATACGGCGGCAAGCAAACTTGCGGTATCCCTTTTTGAAGAGGATAATCTGATTCCGCCGCCCACTCACGAGCCTACGCCCACCCCGGAGCCTACGCCCGTGCCCACGGCAACGCCCAAACCCACTAAAAAGCCCACGCCCACAGAGAAAGCGACGGTTACAAAGTCACCGACAAAATACAATTCAAACCTGAATATTGATGACAACGTTTTTCTTGACGCCCTTGAATATGCGGGCTACAATCTTCAAAAGCACCGCGCCGACGGCAAAATGTGGGTTTTCATTCACGGCAAGAATAAGCGCGCCACGGGATATCTTTCCAAAATGGGCTATTCGCCTACATCGTCGGGATACGAAACAAACGCCGCGGGCGACCCGGACATTGCGAGAATAACGAAAAACGGCGGGCTTGTGTGCGCGTCCTATGTTACATACGTGTATTTTAACTATCTGCCGAACATTGCGGGAATCGATATGACGGGTATTCCCCGTCCCGAAAACCCCCGCCTTGCTCAGTCGTGGCGGTTAACGGCGGAAAAGTGGGTCGAAATGGGGCTTTCAAGGAAAATCAAGTTCACGGCGCACCTGAATGCCGACGGTTCGGGCAGGTTTGAGCCGGAAGAGGACGTGCCTATCGGTTCGATTATGGTATATAAAATGGCAAGCGCCTCAAATTCCGCCGCCGCGCGGCACGTGGGAATCTATGCCGGCTGCAAGGGCGGATATCACTGGATGACCCACGTGGGAAACGAGCGTGGACCGGAAATGATTACGGTTGAGCGTATGGGCTATTCAAGTACCCGCGAAATCGTTATGGAAGTTATCACACCGCCTGTGTCGCTTGATTAAAACAGAAAAAATCCCGTGCAAAACGCACGGGAATATTTTTATCTTAAAAAACTCGAAAGGAATTCGCGGGTCGCCTGATTTTGAGGATGAACGAAAATATCCTCGGGAGTACCCTCTTCACAGATGATGCCCTCGTGCATATAAACAACTTTCGTGCTTACGTCGCGGGCAAAACTCATCTCGTGGGTAACAACAAGCATTGTCATTCCCTCGCCGGCAAGGTCTTTCATAACGCTTAAAACTTCACCGACCATTTGCGGGTCAAGGGCGCTTGTGGGTTCGTCAAAGAGAATTACTTCCGGGTTCATCGCCAGCGTGCGGGCAATGGCAACGCGCTGTTTTTGTCCGCCGGAAAGTTGGCGGGGACGGGCGTTTACGTACGGCGCCATACCTACCTTTTCCAAAAAGTGCAGTGCGCGCTGTTTTGCCGTTGCCCTGTCGGTTTTAAGCACCGTTTCGGGACCGATCATACAGTTTTTCAAAACACTCATATTCTCAAAAAGGTTGAAACTCTGAAAAACCATTCCCACCTTTGAGCGGTAAAGGGGTATGTTCTTTGTGTCAAGAATATTCTTGCCGTGGAACAGAATTTCGCCGCCGGTGGGTTCTTCAAGAAGATTTATGCACCTTAACATTGTGGATTTTCCGCTTCCGGAAGAGCCGATAATGCTTATAACCTGACCCTTATCCACCGTAAGATTTATATCTTTAAGTACTTGATGTTCTCCAAAATCCTTTTTCAGGTGCTTCAATTCAATTATACTCATGCGTTTGCGTCCCCCTTAACGTGAATTTCCGCCATTGAATCGGACTGCGAACCGCAGATCGTGTAGTTTTCGCTGCCGTTCATTTTCTTTTCGATAAGACGAAGGATTCGTGTTACGGTAAAGGTAAGCACAAAATAGATGACCGCGCAGATTATATATGCGGGAACGTACTTTGCATATGTTCCGCCCGCCATTTTGGAAAAGAACATAAGCTCAGTTATTGAAATAACGCTTAAAACCGAACTGTCTTTGATATTTACAACAAATTCGTTGCCGATAGATGGCATAATGTTGCGTATTGCCTGGGGCAGAACAACATGAACCATTGTCTGCATATGCGTCATTCCTATTGACATGGCGCCCTCAAACTGTCCCTTATCAACGCTTATTATGCCGCCGCGGACTATTTCTGCCATATACGCGCCCGTGTTTACGGAAATGATAATCAAAGCCGAAAGCAGCGGAGGCACATGGTTGGGTGCAAACAGGCTGTAATGAATGATAAGTGCCTGCACCATCATGGGCGTGCCGCGGATAATTTCAATATATGCATTTAAGATAAAGTTGATTACCTTGAAAACACACAATGAAAAGCCGTTCTTTTTTGCCGGTACCGTGCGCACAATGGCAATAAGCAAACCTATAAGGAAACCTATAAGAGTACCGATTATCGACATTAAAAGAGTATATCCCGTGCCTTTAAGAAAGTTAAGGCCGAATTTTTGCAGGATTAAAACTATCCAATCAAAAAGTGACATATTTTAGTCCTCGGCTTTGGGTTGGCGAGCAATTGCGGCATCCATCATGCTTTCTTTTTCCGCCTTTGAAAGCGAGTTTATAACGCTGTTAAATTCGGCGGCAAGGTTGCTGCCTTTACGGATACCTATTGCAATGGACGCATCCTCGGGGTTACAGGTAAAACCGTTTCCGTCGGCAAATTCAATGTAAGTAAATTCGGGGTTGGCGGCAACTGCCGAAACCGCACCGGGCTTTTCGCAAACGTAGCCGTCAACCGAGCCGCTTTTAAGTGCCTGCATAAGCGCCGCAAAATCAGGCAGAGCGGTCTGCTTGTTTACACCGTCGATCTGATCGATTACAGCGTAGTGGAAAGTATTCATCTGACCTGTAATCTTTGCGCCCGAAAAATCGGAAATCTTTGTTGCGTTTTTATATGCCGAATCCTTTTTGATGACCATAACAAGGTTGCTGTCAAAGTAAGTGTCGGTAAAGTCCGCACTCATCTTTCTTTCGGCGGTGGGGCTCATGCCGGCACAAACCATATCAATCTGCCCGCTTTCAAGCGCGGTAAGAAGTCCGTCCCATTCAATGGGCTTGATAACAAGCTCAACACCTAATTTTTCGGCAATTTTTTTGGCAATCTGAACGTCATAGCCGTCGGCATAGGTGGTGCTGTTTATTTTTACCGTATATTCGGTTTCGTTTGCCTGCGCCCAGTTGTACGGCGCGTACGCACATTCCATGCCTACAACAAGCTGACCTTTTGCTTTAACGTTTTCAAGGTCGTTATTTTTCTTTTCGCCGCCGCAGGCAACAAGCGCCGTAACGGCAAGCAGACACGAGGTAACAATTGCAACTAACTTTTTCATTTTTTTAATCTCCTTAAAATAAATTAAAAAGAACCGCTTCGTCAAGCGGTTCTGAGATTATGAAAAAATACCCCTGTTTTCCCATAATGATAGCGCTTCACAAAGTATGTGACAGTCCGTCGGGTATTTCCCGACGCCCCAGGCAGCGCACTTTTAAGGCTGAAATGCACCCCTTCGGCGACATTCCCTTTCCCGCGGAAGCAATAACCTTCGTCCTCCGCGTTACTTTTGAATATCGCGCCTCTATCCAAGCGATTCAATTTTGACTGTATTCTACAACTGTATTTTCGCTCTGTCAAGCACTTTTTGAATATTTTTGCAAAATTATGCCCGAAAAGAGGTGTGCTCCTTAGTTAAATACAAGATTGACTTCGGAATTCGTGGGGTAAGCGTTCAGCATAGCGGATTCATAACGCTCTTCCCAAAGTGCCCGATAATTCCTGAAAAAATCGGTTTTTTCGCCGTTAATGCCGTAGGGCAAATATAGAGACCTTTCAAAGTCAAAATAGGTTGTTCCCAGACTGTCAAAGGCGTTCAGGTCAAAAAATCTCGTAATTTTTACGTTGATATCAATATAGAAAGTTATGGTCGTGAATCCGCCGGTGAATCTGTGCGGGTCAATTGAATACTCGGAACATTTTTTAGCCGGCAGAGAGAGAACGGCATTTTTCCAAGCGTTTATTTCCTCTGCGTTTGTTGTTTTTCCGTAAATTTTGCCCTCAAATCTTGTGTTGGAATCTCTTCCTACGTCCATTTTTATATACAGCGCATTTATCTCGTGTGATTTCAGATACTCAACGTTCGCCTTGTATCTTTTTTCACATTCGCTTTTGATGAACTCCGTATATTCCTCTTTGCTCGTAAAGTCGCTTTGCGGCTTTATGTCAAGATTATCCTCGTAATCAAAGCGGTATGCGAGCATTTTTGATATTTTTTCCTGAGTTAAGGTGTAGTCCGCGTCCATATCGTCCCATATTTCCGCAAACGGAAACGGTGTTGTGTATGGCGTAGGAGTAGGATTATACGGCGTATATTTTGGAACGTACGGTGTTGCGTTAGGGTCACGGGTCGGGAAAGTGACCGTCGGGCAAGGTGTTGCGTTCGGGTCGGGCGTTGCAGTAAACACAGCGCTGGGACCCCTGTTCGGCGGGAGTGTGGGGGTAGGGGAAACAGTGCTTTCTGCCACTGTTCCACCTTGTTTTGCACAAGCGGTGAGCAATATAATTGTACATATAAAAATAAGAATGCTTCGGAATATACCCTTTGTTTGACCTGAATTATTCAAGATATGCATGCTCACTCCAAAAAAAGAGTTTTTATAATCTTTTTTTATTATGATTACAAAACTATTCAATGTTGTCAATTACGTGATTGAAACAGTACGGACTGTCCGTTGTGCGCATTTTCAGCACTTCGTCGTATATCTGCTGCTGCAAGGACATAAACTCTTCTTCATAATGATTATTCCTGAATTTTATCTTTCTTGCGGGAATGCCGCATGCGTCAAAGCATACCCCGTTGGTTGAAAATGCTTTGGCAATGCTTCCCGAACGGCCTACACAGAAGGTTATTCTGCCGCCGTCGGGAAACGTTTCTTCGTCACTGCAATCAACAATGGTTGACATAGAAATCAAATTCTGCAATTTATCAATATACTTGTGCTGAGCAAATGCGGCATAGTACTCTTTGCCGTCCTTTTCAACGCAGACATACACGGTTTCGCCGTCCCCGAAACGGCTTGGCTTTTCGGCACTCTCTTTTTCAATATCGAATTTGTAAGCGGGAGTGCCCACAGAGTACAAAAATCTATCGTTAAGTACAGATTTTGGTTTCGAGGAATATATCGGTTCGTCAATATCGATGAACGGATAACAGGCGGGCGAGAAATATACATCATAAAGACGTGTAAGCGCTTCGGTTTCGATTCTGCGCTGAAACGCAGAAAATTCACGCCCTTCATCAGCGTTGTTGAATTTCAGCTCAGCCATAGATTCAACAGAATTTCTGTATAGAGGGCGTATCTCCGTATTGTTGAACATACGGAACAGTTTTCCGTCTTTTCTTTCAAAACAGTATATTATTGATGAATCGGCGCACCCGGCGCGGACAGGACCCGTTTTATCGTCATTGTAGTCATTGTTGAATTTAAGCATGGACGAACGAATAAAACTTTTCCATTTTTCCAGAGATTTACCTCTCAAAACAACATATATATCCGATGAACAGATATCACTGTTCAAGTCTTGGTATTGAGGAAGATAAATCTCGCTGTTTCCGTAAGACCATATACATATGTACAGAGAGGTCATGCTGTCAAGCCCGCCAAGAAGTTCATCATATGCCGTCTGAATATTTGCAAACATGCGGGCTTTGTATTCTTCCGCAGATTCGCCGTCGCGCCTTTTTGAATCAAATGGGTCGGCATCATAATCAAATTTTGCGGCAGCAAGCCCCACATCAGAGGAACAGCATGGCTCAAAACCGTAATATTTGTGGTTGTCTGCCGTAGAGAGCGAAGTGTTGACAAAACGAGGGTCAATCGTAGGTGTAGGCGTCGGCGCTTCCGTCGGGCAAGGCGTAGCATTCGGGTCAGGTGTTGCGGTAAACACAGCGCTCGGACCCCTGTTCGGCGGAAGCGTGGGGGTAGGGGAGGACTCCGCAACGGTGGTATTCTGTTTTGTGCAGGCGGTGAGAAGTAAAAGGCTTCCCACTATAAGAGCAATAATTCGTTTCATATGTTCTCCTTAGTTAAACACAAGGTTGACTTCGGATTGAGTAACGTAGTTTTCGACAATAAGTTGGGTGAGAAAATCTGCCCAGTTATGCAGAAAATCGATTACCAAGGTAGAATCAGCACCGTAGGGAAGAAGTAGGGATGGCTCGTTTTCAAAATACTTGACGCCTAAATCGTGGGCGAGGTCAGTCTCAAACATACGGGTTATTTTTCCGTCTTTTTCAACGCAAAAAGTTGTGTCTTCATATCCGTCACCATATGGGTAAAGCGGCTTCCTTATTGAATATTCCGGATTCTTCCTTGCGGAACAATCTTGTATCATTTGGTTTATTTGAGTTACCATCTGCTTGTTTGTTATTTTTACGTAAATCGGACCCCCATAAATGCTGCCATAATCTATAAGTTCGAATTTTATGTACCATGCATCGATTTCGTGGCTTTGTAGATAGTCAAGATTCTCTTTATACTTTCTCTCGCATTCTGTTTTGATGAACTCCACATATTCTTCTTCACTTGCAAAATCGCTTTGAGGGCGAATATCATAGGTGTTATCTTCCTCAAAACTGTATGTGAGCATTTTCTTGATTTTTTGCTGTGATTCCATTCCGTCTGCTTCAATCATCTCAAATCCGGATAGCGGAGTCGGAGAGGGTGTGTGGTACGGCGTAACATTCGGGTCAGGCGTTGCGGTGAATATTGCACTGGGTCCCTTGTTCGGCGGAAGCGTGGGGGTAGGTGAAACAGTGCTTTCTGCCACTGTTTCACCTTGGCTTGCACAAGCGGTGAGCAATGGAATTGTACAGATAATAACAAGAATTTTTTGAAGTGCATGCTTAATTTTTCTTAAATTATCCAATATAAACATAACTCCTCCAATAATATGTGTTATGTTCTGTGCTATATCCGCTTTGAATGAAATTATCGTAAGTTATATCGTTTGCTATTCCGCCACTCTTATCATTTGCATTAGGGTCATACAATCGTAAATACAGGTTGTTCCCGGAATAATAATAACCGTAAATTATATAAATGTGACCTACGTCGCCTGTTGCAGGGCGACAACTTGCGTATATTGGGGTGCCGTCGTTAATGAGAGATACTACGGCATTTTCTGATAGCAAAGTCTCCCCGTCAAAAGTTGGGCTTACGCTATAACTTGGCATATTTTCACCTAAGTAATATCTGCATAAATCTATTGCGACATAAATACTTTGCGGTTTTTCAGGAGTTACTCCAATAGCCCTAATATCAGTAGCCAAAGAATGTGATGTATCTATGTTAATGCCTATTTTATTGGCATAGTTCTTTGACAGTATTCTTGCACCAGCAGCCCAACACTGATGAGTGGCTTCCTGCCCGTACCCTATAAAATTATTAATAGAATAGCCGGTTATATTTATTGTTCTGCTGAAAGATATATTTCCAGCCCTTGAAGTTCCACTGATTGTAACTATTCCACCCTTGTGAATAGAAATAAAGCCGCCGGGAGTTACAGTGGCAATAGAGGAGTCACTGGTTGTATAATTAAAGCGTTTAGGCGCACTTAAAGGAGAGGTTTGAATATCTACAAATACTGAACGCATTTTTGTCAAATCGAAACTATTTGCATCCGAAACATCTCCGGTTTCCTTATCGCGTGTATAGATTCCTATTGTTGCGCTCTCAATCTTTTTAGGCTTTAATTCAACATTATCGATATTATAGACGACTTTTCCGCTACCGGGAGATTGTATTCTGAAATGCACCTGTTTATTATCGGCATCAAGGCTTGCCATACTGGCGTTAAAATCATACGAAAGATGTATTGAGTATGTTCCCAGTTCTATCTCGCGCTGACCTATCCATTGGTGATAGTCCGAATAATTGCTTGTGAGATAAAACGTATATAGATTGCTGTCGCTTTCAGAGGATACCACTTCAATATCAAATGATAAGGTATATTCTCCCCCGCCATAGTATGAGATTATTTGGTCGACATTACAGGCAGCCGAACCGTAAGTACTTACACGTGTGTACTGACCAAAAATATTTCCGCGGTACTCAAATGTTGTGAATTCCTCGGTGGGAGATGTTTCTTGCCAACTTACCCAACCGGTTAACCCGTCGGAAAAATCGGAGTTCGTTACGCCTGTTTCACTGAGTTTTACTATTTTTATATCATCAAAATAGATGTATGTTTCACCATTAACGGGGATTCCGTCAATGCATAAGTCAAAATGCCCGGAATTTCTTGTTAAATCCGATTCAAGAACTTTTATGCTGCCGGTAAAAGTGCGCCATTCACCGGAGCGCATAAATGTTTTGCTGCTTATACGTACAAAATAATTAGGAGAGTAAGCGTCTTTCTTTATAAAACTGTTTTCGTCCGATGAATTACCCCGAATCATAAGATACATATTGTTCGTTGTAGGTTCGCCGGAATCATACTTGACATCTATCTGAAAGTGATAAGTTCCTGCACCCATTTGTTTGATTTTTGAGTACAGATTAAGAGACGGAGAGTCAAAAGACGTATAAACTCTTTTTTTAAGAGAATTCTTTCCAGTATTTGCCGCGTCATCGGTGATTCTTACTCCCGCAGAATATACGCTTCCCCAACCTGATTTATCTCCGGATTCAAAGTCGTTTTCATAAAGAACGGTGCCGGTCTCGGCGTGCGTGGCTATACTCAGGCAAAAAACACACGACACGACAAGCGCGAATGCAATTATCAGAGATAAAAATTTTTTCATACTTGTTGACCTCTTTTCATATGAATTTTTGATTTCATTCATATTATACTATGCAAAAACTCAAATGTCAATATTTTCTATAAAAAAATTACAAAATACATTAAAAAAAGAAGTCCGAAGACTTCTTTACTGCGCTGATATCATTGATATCATACTGTTTATTTCTTTTCCGTCGGCGGGGACGCCGGTAAGGATAATTATCAGTACGCGCTTATCTAATTTCCTGCAAAAATAAGTCTGGTCCATTGTGACGCCGGAATACTCGGCAACGGTGTTAAGGCGGTAATAGGTTTTGCCGGCAAGGGTCTCTTCGGTTATGTTCCCCGCGGTACCCACGCCAAGCGACGCAAACTGGGTTTTGACCGATTCAAGATATGCTCTGCCGTCAATATCGTCGGTTCCGTCAAGATTCTCATACATAACAATCAGATTGCTGCCGTTATCCTTTTTCAGAACGCAGTCATAAACGGTGCGCTGTTTTATCAACTGGGCGTGCTTTTTTATTTCATCGGTAAGAATATCGCTTTCAAGGGCAATATTCATAAGTTTAAGAATTTCTTCTTCGGAAGCAAAACTCCATTCTTGTGATGGCGGGGTTATTTTTATGCCGGAGTATTTACTTGTAAAAACACCGTTTAAAATCTCCCCGCTTACAAAAGGGTCTGCGGTGGCTGTGGGAGTTGGGAGCGGCATGGCGTCGGGCAAAAGTGTTTTTGTTTTGCAGCCCGCACAGGCACACAGTGCTGCCGCGCATAAAGCAATTGAAATCAGTTTTTTCATTTTTTCACCTGTTTTGCCCAACTGTCGCGCAAACCGACTATACGGTTAAATACGGGGAGTTCATCTGTTGAATCTTCATCCTTGCGGAAATATCCGTCGCGGATAAACTGGAACGAATCGCCCACGGCGGCGCTTTCAAGAGATTTTTCGATAAAACCGTCTTTTTTGATTAAAGAATCGGGATTTACGCGCTCGGAGAAGTCGAGCCCTTCGCCTTCGCGGTCGTCAAGCAGATAGTCGTAGAGCCTGAATTCCGCCTTTGCACAGTTCGCGGCATCTACCCAGTGGAGAGTGCCTTTTACTTTCCTGTCCGCACCGGCACAGCCCGACTTTGTTTCCGGGTCATATTCGCAGTGAACAACGGTCACACTGCCGTTTTCGTCCTGTTCAAAGCCCGTGCATTTTACGATATATGCCGATTTAAGCCTTACTTCGCCGCCCACAAACAGCCTGAAAAACTTTTTGGGCGGGTCAATCATAAAGTCGTCGCTCTGAATATAGAGTTCGCGGGAAAACGAAATGTTTCTGCTGCCGAATCCGTCGCCGTTTTCGGTTTCAAGAAGTTCGGTTTCGTTTTCGGGATAATTATCGATAACAAGTTTTATGGGGTCCATAACCGCCATTCTGCGCTCGGTTTTTGCCGCTAAGTCCTCACGCACGCAGTGTTCCAGTAAACTTGCCTCAACTACCGAATTGCTTTTTGCAACGCCTATGCGGTCGCAGAAATCCCGTATGGCGGCAGGAGTAAAGCCGCGGCGGCGAAGCCCCGCAAGGGTGGGCATTCGGGGGTCGTCCCAGCCGCTTACGCTGTTTTCCTGAACAAGTTTTTTAAGATAGCGCTTGCTCATTATTGTGCGGGTCATATTAAGACGCGCAAATTCTATCTGCCGCGGGTGCGCGGGCAGGTCGCAGTTTTCAACAACCCAGTCGTACAGAGGACGGTGGTCCTCAAATTCAAGAGTGCAGATGGAGTGGGTAACGTTTTCCATCATATCTTCAATGGGGTGCGCAAAATCGTACATGGGATAAATGCACCAGTCATTGTTTGTGCGGTAGTGCTCCATGCGCAGAATACGGTAAATTATGGGGTCGCGCATATTGATGTTGGGCGACGCCATATCGATTTTGGCGCGCAGAACTTTTGCGCCGTCGGGGAATTCACCCGCCCGCATTCTTGCAAACAGGTCAAGGTTCTCCTCAACGCTTCTGTTCCGCCAGGGACTGTTTTTGCCCGGCTCAGTAAGAGTACCGCGGCTTTCCTTTATTTCGTCGGCGGTCATATCGCAGACAAAGGCAAGCCCCTTCTTAATCAAAACAATCGCCTGATTGTACATTTCCTCAAAATAGTCAGCCGCAAAGCAAAGATTGTCCCACTTGAAGCCAAGCCATTCAACATCGCGCTTAATCGCTTCAACGTAGTGGTTGTCCTCTTTTGCGGGATTGGTGTCATCCATACGCAGATTGCATTTTCCGCCGTATTCCGCGGCAATGCCGAAATCAACGCATATCGCCTTTGCGTGACCGATATGCAGATATCCGTTGGGCTCGGGAGGGAAACGGGTAACGATGTCAAGCTTGCCGCCGTTTTTCTCCAAGTCAGATTCAACGATTTCCTGAACGAAATTCTTTTTTACGTCATCCATAAAGTTCACCCTTTTTGAGTTTTATTGTTTATTTTATCACCTAACACGGATTTTTGCAATTAGTTTATTGACGATTTTGCCGATAAAGACTATAATATTACGGTAAATATGTTTCAGGAGGTATTTTTATATGCAGTTTAAGGCACTTCAAAAAGAAATGATAGACGCTATGAAAGCGAAAGACAAACTTAAAAAGGATGCTGTTTCGTCACTTATAGCCGCAATTAAAAAGGTTGCGATAGACGAGGGCGTAAGGGACGACATTCCCGACGATATGGTTGACAGGGTTATACTTAAAGAAATAAAGTCGCTTAAAGAACAGGTTGATACCTGCCCCAAGGACCGTACCGATTTGCTTGACGAGTACACCAAAAAACTTGAAATTACCGAAAGTTACGCACCGAAGATGATGTCGGAAGATGAAATCAGGGCGTTTTTACAGGAAAAATGCGCCGACCTCATAGCGCAGAAAAATAAAGGTATGATTATGCGCGCCGCAATGGGTGAACTTAAAGGCAAGGCCGACGGCAAACTTATAAGCAAAATAGTTGACGAACTTTGTGCATAAAAACAAAACGAAAGCGCACCGCGAAAATGCGGTGCGCTTTTGCTTTACTGATATAAAGGTATGGCATGTTGCCGTGCCTTTGCTTTTGCCCTTATCTTCTTTGAAAAAAGTACGGTCAGTTTTTGGTGAGGAGAAGAACCATATCGCCGCTGTAAGGCTTTTGGGGCAGATGTACGCTTCCGCCGCTGACGGTTACGTTCCCGCCGGAAGAGTAAGAGTTTTTAACGGGGTCGAACCACGTTAACGCGTAACTTCCGTTTTGCAGCCCCGAAACAGTGCCTGTGGCTCCGGGAGACCTGCTGTTTGAATTCTCCGGATAAGGCGAATTGTAGTAGGGATAACTCTTGGAAGTATCATCAGGGTGATACCTGTTTGCGCCCGCCGTGTCAAGAGCGGTGCGGGACGCAGTATTGTAAAGATAAAGTACCGCTTTGTTTTTCTCCTTAGTTGCGGCAATAACGCCGAATGCACCGCTGTCACCCCTGAATGATACGCCTGAGGCAACCGAGGGAATCAACTTGTTCCATGCGCCTACTTTGTTTTCAAAGAACGTGCGCATATATCCCATTTCAATTGCGCTTGTGTAGGTGTATGAATCCTCATACTTCGCCATTTTCTTTTCGCCCGACAAAATTTTATCACGATAAGAATCTTTGCGGGTGTCGTAACTGTAGGCATCTTCGTTGTACGTGTTTTTGTAACTCCACGTATCCTGTCCGCCCCAGCCGTAGCCGTACATTCCCGAAAGATAGGCAATGTAGCCCTGTGCGCGTGCGCCGAAGTTCTTTGTCCAAAGGTAGCAGTATCTGCCCTCGTAAAGCACAACGGGTTTTGAGGAATTATAGTATTCGCTGACTACGTTTTGGTCAACACCGCCGCCTGTTGACGGCGACCACTGCGCCGCAAACCAGTTGTGGCCAGCAACGCCGTTAAAGGCGGAATTGCCTACTTTTGTTGCACCGGTGTTTTCCTGGTGCGCCGTAAGCGGGTGCTTGTAGGCATCGTATTTGTTGATGTATTCCGCAACAAGGCGGTATGGATTGTTAACATAGGACCATTTATCATGGGAACCTGCACGCTCCCAATAAAAGTCGTTATCAACTTCCTGCCCCAGCGTCCACATTACGGGGAATGCTGAATACCGTGCAACCCAATAGCGGCTCAGCCGTTTAAGCTCGGTCTTTGTTGAAGAACTCAAATCGTACATAACATCGCCGTTATTGGTCGTGCCGATTTTAACGTTTGAATACCCGCCGTTACGGTCTATAAATCTTGACATTTCACTTGGGAAGAAGAATTCTGCGTTTGCGTGTACAAGTCCGGCGTCCGCAATGGCGGCAAACTTACTGTCGTAAATGTGAAGTCCGGGGATATCTGCCTGGTCAACACCGTCAGAGAGTATAAAGGATGCCCCGATGGGTTCGCTTTGTATTACGGTATACCCCTGTTTTGCACGGGTGGATGCCATAGTTTTAACTTTGCTTAATTCTTCCTGCCCCAATGACCAGTGAGTGTCGCCCAAATAGAAGAACGGAGTGCCGTCATTATACACAAAATATTTGTTTTCGGTTTTAATAAAGCCACGTTTGTAAATATCAAGGGAACCGGAATACGCAGTAACCTTAACGGTGCTTTTCTGATTGTGAAGCCCCGAATTTGAAGTATCGGTACACTTGGTGGTATAGGTGTAAGTGCCGGAAGTGGGGCAGTAGAATCTGCCGCGCCAAACGTTGTAGCCGTCCCAGAAACAGGGAATGGTGTATGTTTTGCCGCCGCCGGAAAGAACAAGGTCAACATCCACGTCACGGTAAGGGTCGTCGTAATCTTTTGAGGAAACAAGCACGACTTCATTCATCGTCCATGTTTTTGCATCGGTTACCGGTTTTGCGGCTGCGTTGGGGTTAACATCGCCTATAATCTCAAAATCGTCAATATAGATTTCGGTTACACCTGCATCAATGTTATGGAAACAAAAATTCCAGTATCCGTTTTTTACCGCAGTAACGTCTTTTGCAGTTACCGCAAAGGCATATGTATAAGTGTGCCATACGCCCGCTGTCGTTCCGTCAGCTGACGGGAACGCGGAATAGCAGTTGCTGTCGTGCTTATCCGAAAACGAATAAGTTTTATCGGTACGTATTGTGGGAGCGAAAGGCGCGCCGGCGGCACTGCCGGAGAATTTATATCTGAACGATATTGTAAAACTGTTGCGGACAGAGATATATTTTGAAATATCTATCGCGGGCGACGCAAAGGACGAATTGTTGTTCCTGAAAGAAAGACATTTGCCGCTGTACCCTGCGGAAGATATGCTTACCGTGGGTGAACCGATTTTTCTTGTCCACGCGGTCTTGCTTACGGAAGATACACCGGTAAAACTGCTGCTTGCCTCAGGAATTATGTTTTTGCCCTCTAAATTCGTTACCGGTGTTGATGTGCCGCCTGTATTGCTGCCGCCGGTGTTGCTGCCTGAGGACGTGGGAGTGCCGCCGCCGGTGTTGCTGCCGTCGGGGGTGGGCTCAGTGCTGTTGGTTTCTCCGGGAACGGCGGTAACTTCGTCCGTTACCCCGGGGGTTTCGTGTGCTCCCGTACTTGCGGTGACCGGGGCTGTTTCACCGGGAGAGTCCGTGGGGACTGCGGGAACGGGCTTTTTGGCACAGGCGCACAAAAGAGCCGCAAGTAATAATATTGCCATAAAAACTCTGATTCTCTTCATATTTCCTCCTTGAATTTTAATATTTTTTCGTTCAACTTTACAATATAGTAACACATTGCCCGATAAAATTCAATACACAATTTCAAAAGATGTCAACTTAAATATGTCGGGCATAAACGGGCAAAAAAATCGACAATTTTTTTGCTTTTGCATTTTACAAAATGCGCGAAAAATAGTATAATGTACTCAGCAAAAAGTTTATAAGAGTACTTTGGGAGGAAAACTATGGCTGATTATCTTGAAAATCTCACAACCCTGCCGTTTGCACCGTTAGGTATAATTGCAATGCCGGGATGTGAGGCGATCGGCAAAAAAATCGATTACTATCTTACAAAATGGCGTAAGGAAAGGGACAGCGAATTTAAGGCTGACGCGTCATTTGTGGCTTACGAGCGCGACACCTACATGATAGATGTTGCCTGCCCCCGCTTCGGAAGCGGTGAAGCAAAGGGCGTGGTAAAACAGTCAGTCCGCGGACTTGACATTTACATCGTATGCGACGTGTTCAATCATCTGCTTACCTACAAACTTTACGGGCAGCAGGTTCCCATGAGCCCCGACGACCATTATGCGGACCTTAAAAGAATAATAACCGCTATCGGCGGCAAGGCAAGAAGAATAACGGTTGTTATGCCAATGCTTTACGAGGGGCGCCAGCACAAGCGTGCAGGACGCGAATCTCTTGACTGCGCTACGGCGTTGCAGGAACTTGTGGATATGGGCGTTGACAATATCATTACTTTCGACGCTCACGACCCCCGCGTTCAGAACGCTATTCCCGTACACGGCTTTGAAAACGTTATGCCTACATATCAGATGATAAAGGCGCTTGTAAATGCCGTGCCTGATATAAACATTGACAAGAATCATCTTATGATAATAAGCCCCGATGAGGGCGCCATGGCACGCGGAATATACTTCTCTTCCGTTTTGGGTGTTGATTTGGGTATGTTCTACAAACGTCGGGATTATTCGGTTGTAATTAACGGGCGCAACCCGATAGTGGCTCACGAGTATCTTGGTGCCGACGTTAAGGGGAAAAACCTTATTATAGTTGACGATATGATTTCTTCCGGCGACAGCGTACTTGATTTGGCTGTGAAACTTAAAGATTTGGGCGCGGGCGACATCTATGTTTGCACCACGTTCGGGCTTTTCTGCGAAGGGCTTGAACACTTTGACGATGCCTATAACAAAGGTTTTATCCGCAGGGTGTTTACCACAAACGGCACATGCTGCACGCCCGAACTTGACAAGCGCGAGTGGCACTGCACGGTTGACCTTTCAAAATATATTGCTTATATTGTGGACACGCTTAACCACGATGCATCAATAAGCGAACTTCTTGACCCCTCTTCTAAGATAAACAAACTTCTTATCAACAAGGGCAAAAGGTAATTTATATACGCGCCCTTAACGGGCGCTTTTTTGTTTTGAGGTGATTTTTTGAAAAAACATTCGCGCCTGCCGCTTATAATCTTTATATTCGTGCTTGTACTTGCGCTTTGTGCCGCAGTATGGTATATGGGCGAAATAGGAATCAACATTCCGTTTCTGGGCTTTGCAAAAGTCAATAAATTTGAAAAAGCATTAAATGAAAACAATTATCAGGCGGCGGCAACGGTGCTTATCGAATCACAGAACAAGGACGCGGAACTTGAAAGCCTGAAAAATCACCTTAACGCATATTTTGCGCTTTGCTTTTCGGCAGAATACAACGATGACACGTGGAAAAAGTACCGCGGCATTGAGGTGTTTAACGAGTATATCAAAGACGATGTGATTAACGAACTTAACAATACCGTTTCGCGGTTCTATTCGAGCGAGTTTGACGAAACAAACGCAAAGATTTTTCTTTCGCGAATCGGCAAATTCAGCTTTGCAAAGCGTAATCTTGCCGACTGCGTTGACGAGGTGGAATATAAACAGGAATCGGACAAAGCATATTCCGCTGCAAGCGAACTTATTTCAAACGGCGAGTATGCCGACGCAATAAGAACGCTTAAAAAAGTAAGTAAATCCGATACCGCGAAGTATTCCGCCGCAGAAGAGGCAATACGGAACTGCAAGAACATTTATCTGCCCAAAAAGACGGCAGAGGCGGAAGAACTGCTTGCACAGGGCGACAGAAAGGGCGCGGAGAACATTGCGGACGAACTTATATCGCTGTTCCCGGACGATGAAAGCGTAAAGGAACTTCAAATAAAAATTTCAGGAAATGTATATGCATAAGAGAGCCGGACGCCTGACGGTTTTAACGGACATATTTTCGCCCTGCGGCAGACGGCTCGGAAATATGCCCGATATTACCATTTTCCTGTCCCGACAAAAATCTGCTTTTGTTAAAACTGCGCGCACCGAAAACGGATTATTTTTGTTCAAGATTCGTTGAGGACGACGCGGGAATACCGGGAGTATTTCAAGGAGGACGAAACTGGATATCGGCAAAAAGAACCGTTTTCGGCGTCAGGTGTCGGTTCTCTTACGCATAAGGAGGAAAGCATGAGCATTTTAAGAGTGGAAAACGTTTCGTTTTCATATATAAAGGGCAGACAGGTGTTAAAAAACGTTTCCTGTTCCTTTGAAACAGGAAAAATGTATGCCCTTATCGGTAAGTCGGGGGCGGGCAAAAGCACACTTTTATCGCTGCTTGCGGGGCTTGATGTGCCTAACGAGGGCGACGTGCTTTTTGAGGGCGTTTCCACTAAAAATATCGACCGCAATAAATACCGCAGAGAATCGGTTTCGGTAATATATCAGGATTTTTCGCTTTTTCCCGGGCTTACCGTGCTCGAAAATATAATGTATCCCATGGAACTTGCGCATATTAACGGCGAAAAAGCAAAAGCCGAGGCAAAAACGCTTGCGGCAAAAGTTGCGCTGCCGGAAAATCTTCTTGACAGATTTCCGAGAGAAATAAGCGGCGGCGAGCAGCAGCGCGTTGCGGTTGCAAGAGGGCTGAGCCTTAACAGATGTCTGCTTCTTGCCGACGAACCCACGGGAAATCTTGACAGTGAAAACAGCAAAGGTGTTATCGATTTGCTGTCAGACCTCGCCCACAACGATAACAAGTGTATAGTCGTTGTTACTCACGACCCTCTCGTAACAGGGCGTGCCGATATCGTTTATAAAATAAACGACGGCATTGTAACCGAGTAGGGGGAACGGATATGTTTTTTCGTCAGGGTTTGAAGTTTGTCTTTCGTGACAAAAAAAGCATACTGTTTCTGCTGCTTGCGTTTTTGTCGGTACTGCTTACCGCGGCGTCGCTTTGCACGGGAATTGCGCTGAATTCGGCGCTTAAAGCGTGCAAAGACAGTTATATTACAATCGGCACGGTTGAGTATACGGGCGCGGGATATCCCGATGACAGTTATATTGATGAAAACGTTGCCGAAATTGCCGAAAGTTTCAGCCCCGAAATAAAAAACGGGGTGATAAGTTATACCAAAACCGAAAATGCGCTGGGTATGCTTGACGAAATGACGGGCTACGTGGGGAAAGACAGGTCAAAAAATAATGCGGTTTTCGCGGTAAAAGTAATCCGCAAATCGGAATGGGACGACAGGTGGTTCTGCCGCGTGGAAAAAGTGCTGTTTTACCGCAGCGATATCAAGGAACTTTTAATAAGCGTGGATTTCAGTTCCGTTGGGGTTGAACCGAAAGAGGGCGAATATTACGTTATCAACTGCGTTGCCAGAAATGACGGCAGCGTGTATGCGGAATTCGATGTGCGCGACTTCTATAATAAAAATGACGCTTCATCGGCGTGCGAGAACATCACAGACGGCAAAACGTATTCTCTGCCGCAAGACAGCAGGTTTTATAATTTCGCAAAATATTATCAGTTCTTAAAGTGCCGTCTGCACGTGACGGTTTCCGATGAACCGAAAGCGCTGTATCCGTTTCAGCAAGGGTTTGTAAACCTTGTTGACGGCGCTCTTTATTCCGACAGCGGGTGCGTTATTTCAAAAAGGGTCGCTCAATCTGCAAAAATAAGCGTGGGCGATACGGTGCATTTGAACACGGCGGCACGGCGCGGAACTCTTGATTTTTATTTTGATGAGTTTGATACAACCGTTCCTTTAACCGTTACGGGAATATTTGACGGCGACGAAAAATATTCCGACTGCGTGTTTGTGCCCGAAAGTGCGGGAGTAAAAACGGAAACGCTTTCGTTTACAATCGGGCAGTTCAGGTTTGAAAACGGAAAAGGCGAAGAATATCTTGAAAATCTTGTTTTGCCTGAAAATATACGCGTAACGCTGTTTGACCAGGGCTACGGCAGGGCAAGCGCGGCACTTAACGATATGGCTATGCTTGTAAGTTCCGTTTGCAGAATATGCCTTGGCGCGGGGTGCGCATTTTTACTGCTTGCCGCATTTTTAACGGTTTCAAACCAAAAGAAAACGGCGGGGATTATGACCCGTTTAGGCGTAACAAAGCCGAATATTTTCCTGTACTATACTGTATGCTCGGCGGCTGTTGCAGTTCCCGCGTCAATACTCGGCGCGGTGTGCGCACAGGCGCTTTGCAATCTTGCGGTTGAAATAATGGCGTCAAGCATAACTGTGGGCGAAAATGCGCTTGACTATTTTATAAGGGACACCTATGCGGCGGAAGTTTCGCTTTCGGAAATGTTTGCGCCGCCCGAATTTGTGTATGCCGCGCTTATATCCTTGGGCGCGCTCCTGTGCCTTGTTGGGCTTACGGCGCTGTTCCTTGCGCTTTCGGAAAAGAAAAAGAGGGTGCACACGGTAAAATCGGCGGCAAGAAGAAAAAGTTGTTCCCTTAAAGGCGGTGCGGGCAAGTATGCGCTGCTCTCGCTTTCCCGCGGCGGCGGGCGCACGGCGGTTTCGGTAACGGTAGCGGCTGTGGGAATGCTTCTGCTCCTGCTTATGACTTCCTCGCTTTCGGGATATCGGCAGAGTTTTGACCGTTTACAGAAAGAAAGCACCGTTTCGGCGTATTTTACCGATATTTACGGGCAGAAAAGCGACGGACTTGTTATTGAAAAGGAAGTTGCGGACGCAATTAAAAGAATTGACGGAATAACAAGCGTAAACGCGGGCAATTCAATGGCGTATCAGATTATATCGGTTGAAGGCAAAGAAGCCTATTATCCGGATAAAAAAGATATGAACAGTTATGCTTATGAAGCGTATCTTGCCTCGCTCAAAGCGGGTCCTCTGCTTGTGTTCACGGATAATATGCTTGCTTCTCCCGAATTTCTGACCGCAAAAAACATTTCGGTTTCCTATCTTGACGGCTTCGACGAAAGTATCTTTTCCGAAAAAGAGAACCGCGGGCTTTGCGTTATTCCCCAAAAGGTTCAGAAAGCCTATAACGTCGAGCCGGGGGATATAATAAATCTGCGGGTGGTGCTTAATATCGGATTCGGAACGTCTATAATCAAAGTTCCGCTCAAAGTTGTGGGCGTGTTTGCGTCGGATAACGGCGACTGCAACATATATACGCCCGCGGCGGCAATTATCCGCGACGACAAAAGGGCGGTGGGCTGGCTGTACGACTATCGCGGCGTAATCTACGAAATGCGCACTGTTGAAGAAAACGGCAAAATGAGAGAAGTATGCGACATCGTGTGCCTGAAAATGGATGCAACGTATTCATTTGTTTCGTTTACCGTAAGCGACTGCACGAATCTTGAAAGCGTCAAGCAGACGCTGTACGACGCGGGATTTTCGGAAGTAAGGCATATCCGCACGGTAAGAAGTTATATCGTGTTCAACGATTCAAGTTACCTGGAATCCTTCCGTGCAACAAAACAGCGGCTCTGGTATATGGAACATCTGTTCCCCGTTATTTATGCTCTGACGCTGATACTTGCGGCGGTAGTTCCTTTCCTCATGACATCTATGCGCAGGCGGGAAATGAGTATTATGCACAGCCTGGGGCAGAAGAAAAGTTCGATTTTTGCTTCCGTGTTTATTGAACAGTTGATTGTCTGCCTTGCGTGCCTTATAGTATTTGTACCCGTTGCACTTATTAAAAGCAGAGATTGCCTTGTGCTGATTATTGCATTCGCTTTGCTGTGGCTCGCGGGCACCGCTGCAAGGGCACTCCGAAGCAACAGGTAATGCGGTGCGTCGGGACAGATATTATATAAAATGAACCGTTGACAGGCGGGAACGCATTACGTTCCCGCCTATTGTGCGCAATACGGGGCTGCAATGCGGAATTAATTCGTGTTTTGAAGAACGCCGGTTTTGTGTTGCTTGTTTCATACAGTAGAGCGGGACTTTATGTCCCGCCGAAATGCAGAGTGCGGACAGTTTCAATGCAACAGGATTTTTGCAACATTATGTCAAAAGCAATCCCTAAATTTTTCATCGTTCGCGGCAGCAGCAAGCCGCTGCCCTACGGGGTTGAAATGGGTTTTTGAAATAAAACAAATTATGCAGAGAAATTCTTCCTTGTTCTGCCGGTGCGTATGCTAATTGCTTGCTTTACATTGTAGGGTAGCGTGCTCCCGCCTGTTTTGCGTTATATGGTGATTGCGGGATTAATTTGAAAAACACCGTTTTTTAGAAAAAAATACGGCAGGCTTTGCCCGCCGCGATAGTTTTTATAATTTATGCCTTGTTGTACAAATCAATCAAATACCTGCCCACTTTCGCCCAAAGCGTCGGAAACAAGGGCGTCGGGAAAACGGCTGAGGAAACTGAAAATTTACGTTGTAAGTTCGCCGTTATAGCCGCTTTTTTTCAAAACCCGCGTTTTTTATTGCGTCAAAGCCTGCAAAATCGCCGAACTTTCCGCAAAGCACATAAGATTCAACAGACAGTTTTATATCTCCTTTAACCCGACGAACGTATCAATATACATATCGGCGGTCTTTTTTAATTCTTCATTAAAAGATTTGCCCGATTCGTCAAACACCGCAACGGTGAAAAGTCCCGCTTTCTTTGCGGTTGAAACCGCGCCGGAGTTATCGTCAAAAAACACGATGTCGCGAACGGGGACGCCCAGTTTTTCAGCGGCGGCAAAGTAAATTTCGGGATTTGCCTTTGTAAGGCGGAAATCGTCGGTGCTCCAAACATTATCGAATAAATCAAGCACGCCGTTGCGCGAAAGGCAGGGCTCGATAACGTTGTGTCCGCTGGCGGTAAGAATATTAAGGCTGTGTCCGTTAGCCTTTTGGCGGATTAAATAATCCTTTACGCCGGGTTTAAGCAGAATTTCATCCCTGTACGCGGGAACCGCAACGGCGTTCATTTGCGCAAACATTTCCTCTTTCGTCAGTGGCACATTAAGTTCGCGTATAAAATAATCCGCCGTGCCCTCATCGCCCAAGGGCGTAATGATTTCAATTATGTTTTCGGGATATTTCGTGCCGCATTTATCAAGAATGGCAAGCATTTTCCTTGACCACCAGCCCATTGAATCCACAAGGGTGCCGTCAAAATCGAAAAGGTATGATTTCATTCCTCTTCACCGCCGCCCAGATTGCCTGTACTTGCCGCTAAAATCAAAGCGGAAATCATTTCGTCCATATCGCCGTTAAGGAAAGAATCAAGTTTATATAATGTAAGCCCGATTCTGTGGTCGGTAACGCGTCCCTGCGGGAAATTGTAGGTGCGGATTCTTTCACTGCGGTCGCCGGAGCCTATCTGTGCGCGGCGCATACCCGAATATTCCTTGTCGGCAATGGACTGATAGTAGTCGTAAACTCTTGATTTCAGCACTTTCATCGCTTTTTCGCGGTTCTTTATCTGTGAACGTTCGTCCTGACAGTCAACCTCAATTCCCGTGGGCAGATGTACCATTCTTACGGCGGATTCGGTCTTGTTTATGTGCTGACCGCCCGCGCCCGAGGAACGGTGGGTTTCTATTAAAAGGTCACCGGGGTCAATGGTAATGTCGATGTCGTCCGCCTCGGGAAGAACCGCAACCGTTGCGGCGGAAGTATGGATTCTGCCGCCCGATTCCGTTACGGGAACACGCTGAACGCGGTGAGTTCCGCTCTCGAATTTAAGGTGGCGGAAAACTTCCTTGCCCGAAACAAGGCAAACCGCTTCCTTTATGCCGCTTATCTCGGTATCATTGGCGTTTGTTATTTCAAATTTCCAGCCCTTGCGTTCGGCATACTTCATATACATTCTCAAAAGGTCGGAAGCAAAAAGCGCCGCCTCTTCGCCGCCCGTCCCCGCGCGGATTTCAAGTACCACGTTTTTGTCGTCCTCGGGGTCGCGGGGCGCAAGCATTTCCTTTAATTCGTTTTCAAGTTCCGCTGTTTTCGGTTTCAACTCTTTTATTTCTTCTTCCGCAAGTTCTTTCATTTCGGAATCGCCTGAATCAATCAGTTCCTGCGCCTCACTGAGTGCGGCAGCGGCGGATTTGTATTCTTCGTATTTCGCCGCAATCTCACTTAATCTCGAATGTTCCTTTGCAAGCTCCTGCCATTTGGCACGGTCGGCGATTATGTCGGGTTCGCTTAATTTCTGGTTAAGTTCCTCCAAGCGTATGCTCATTTCTTCAAGTTTTTCTATCATTTTTTACCTCTTAAAAAGTGCATGAAATAACACGGTCAAGCCCCGCATAGTCTTTTTCGCATTTTATGTTTCCCCAGCCTGCACGGGCAAGTATTGCCTTTATGGCATCGCCCTCATCAAAGCCGATTTCCATAATTAAAACACCGTTTTTATTGATGTGCTCCCGTGCCTCTGTGGCAATATCACGGTAGAAGTCAAGCCCGTCGGCGCCGCCGTCAAGGGCGCATTGCGGCTCAAAGGACAGTTCCCGTTCAAGTTTTTCCATATCTTTTGTGGCTATGTACGGCGGGTTTGAAATTATCAAATCAAAATTTTTCCCTTTAAGCGGCGCGAAAAGGTCGCCCTGAAAAAATTCTATGTCACAGTTAAGATTCTTTGCGTTTTCCTTTGCCAAAGCAAGTGCGTCCGGGCTTATGTCCGACGCGGAAACGCTCACATCGGGGCAGGTATACTTTATTGCCGCAGCTATTGCACCTGAACCGGTGCAAAGGTCAAGTACGGAAGTAAAGTTGTTTTCCTTAATTATTTTTATTGCTTCCTCTGCCATACAGGCGGTTTCGTCCCGCGGAATAAGGGCGCGGGAATCGCATTTGAGTTCAACATTGTAAAATGGAACTGTGCCGAAAATGTATTGCAGAGGTTCCCGCTGTTTGCGCCGTGCAAGCAGCGCATCAAGGCGGGATTCCTGCTCGTGCGTCAGTTCTTCATTGCCCCTGAAACGCAGTTCCCCGCGGGAAAGACCGGTAACAAAGCACACAATCCAAGCCGCATCAACATCGCGGTCGGGAACAAATTTAAGTTCTTCTTTTGCTTTTTTTAAGGCGGATTCAATGTTCATCGGATATCTCCGTGTGTTCCTCGGCAAATTCGTACATTGCGTCGGGATTCTCGCTTGAAAGTCCGTCCATATAAAGCACTGTTTTGAAACTCTTTATTGAAACTTCAAGCATACTTTCGTCGGGCCGGCGGGTGGTAAGTTTTTGAAGAGCCATACCCGGTGCGCGGAGAATCCTGAAAACGATATTGTCGCTTAACGCGAGCAGTTTGAGAATTTCATAAGAAACGCCCGCCACAAAGGGCAAAAGCGCGATTTTTACCAAAAAGCGCACAGCCATTGCACCGGCGGTGGCGGTACTCAAACCGAATAAATCGTCGGCAAGGGCGGTTAAAAGAATGCTTATAACCATAATTATAAACAGAAATGACGTGCCGCAGCGGGGGTGCGAGGTGGAAAACTTCTGCGCGTTTTCGGGGGTGAGTTCAAGCCCGTGCTCGTAGCAGGAAATTACCTTGTGTTCCGCACCGTGGTACATAAATATGCGCTTGATATCTTTCATAAGGCTTACGCTTGCGATATAAGCAATAAAAATGCCTATTTTTATAACGCCCTCGATTAAATCAAGAATGATTTTTGTTGACAGGGACGCGTTTTCCGGGGTGATTCCTCTGCCTTGAAGAACTGCCCAAAACGCCCTTGACGCAAGCGACGGCAAAAAGATAAACAGGAAAAATGACAGTGCAAGCCCCAGAATAACGCCGAAAACCATTGCGACCGTTTCAACTTTTATATTAAATTTTTCCGAAAGCCATTTTTCAAACTTTGTGGGTTCTTCGTCTTTTAATGCGTCTTCTCCGTACATTTCGGCAGAGCGGGTGGTGATGCGCATACCCTGAACAAGAGATTCCACAAAGGCTACAACGCCGCGCACAAGGGGAATTTTTGCAACCCTTTTCCGCCAGGGTTTACGGTTAAGATGTGTTTTTTCGGTAACAATTGAGCCGTCACTGCGGCGCACGGACATCGCCATTGAATTTGCCGAGCGCATCATAACGCCTTCCATAACCGCCTGACCGCCTATTGATGTGTATTTCATATAACACTCCCATAATAATATTCATTTGCTTTTACATTATATTATATTTGCCCGTTATTTGCAAGCGAAGAAAAGGTGAAAATATTTGCTTGCCAAGAACGGAATAACAATATATAATGAAGCTGTTATAAGAGAGGAAAGCCCTCTTGTTAAAATTTTTCGGAGGTTGTAAATGGACGATTTACTTTATTTTCAGGACGATACCGGCAAAGAAATTGGGCTTATGATGATTGACAATTTCGATTTTCAGGGCAAAAATTATGCACTGCTTGCTTCCCCGCACGATGAGGCGGACGGCGGTGTTTACGTTATGCGCATGGAGGATAAGGACGGGGAGCTTTCCTTTGCCATGCCCGACGACGATGAGATGACAGCCCTTACGCCATTCATTATGGCCAAACTTGAAGAGATGAGCGGCGGCTGCTCACACGACTGCTGTTCATGCCACGGCTGCGGCGGTCACGACCACGACCACGACGAGTGCGGCTGCGGTTGCGAAGAAGAATAAGAAACAAACAAAACGCCGAAGTTTTTCGGCGTTTTTTTGTTTTTGCGCGCCTTTTGTTTTCATAGAATTATAAAAAAGGAGCGATGAATATGAAACTTTCAAAACTTAAACGCGGGCAGAGCGGAATTATAAAAGGCATAGACGAAAACTGCAAAATACGCGAGCGACTTTGGGACATGGGACTTGTGGACGGTACAAAGGTGACGATGCTGCATTCCGCACCGTTTTTCGGACCCCTTGAAATCGTCCTTCGGGGCTATCATCTTGTTTTAAGGCGCGGGGACGCCGACTGCGTGGAGGTGCGGATATAAAAAAAGACACAAACCGACAGACAAAATTATAAACTTTCTGTTAACACACTTGACAACTGTGACAGCGTATGCTATAATTCCATCATAATTTGTGCACATATGCACACAGAAAGGATGTTTTTTATGAAGAAACTTTTATCAGTTCTGCTTGTATTGGCTATGGTAGTTTCCTGCATTGCAGTGGTGCAGATGACTTCCTTTGCGGCAAGCGAAGAAACGATCGTTGACGAAAATTTTGAGAATTTTGATGCAAGTTCAAAACCGGGTCTGTATCAAAATTTATGGGGAGAAACCGTTACTGTTGTTGATGAGGGCGGAAGTCACAATAAAGTGATGAAGTTCACGTCAGTTCAGGCATGGCGGGCGCCGAGTTGGAACATAGGCGCAAAAGCCCAAGAGATTTACAACAACAGAAAGAACGCGTCTGATACGGTTACTCTCAGAATTTCTTTCGACATTAAAGCGGTTAAAGCCGGCAGTCAGTTCCGTGCGACTATGCGTGAGAAAAATACGGGCAACACTGGCGTAGTCGGTGTTGTTGAAAATGTGGGTACAGAGTGGAAAACATTCTCATACATTTATGAATATACAACCGATAAGAGCAAGTATAACAATTTTACGATAGACAATCTGAATAACAGTAATGACGGATATTTTATTGACAACCTTAAAATTGTTGCCGTTACTGGTGCAAAAGAAACCGTAAACGGAAATGTTGAAAACGGCAGTATCGGATGGTCTGTTTTTTCACAGGCAGGAGGAGCAACTTCGGTGGTTGAAGGCGGAGCCAACAATACAGCGCACGCCATTAAGTTCAAACCCGCACAAGCCACACAATGGGGAAACTTTTCGTCTGTTGCATTCAGCGTCGGAGCAACAATTATAAACGATGCAGCGAACGGCTATGCCGGTAAAGGTGCAAATAAATATAAAATGTCTTTCTACGCAAAGGCTGCTGATGCAAGCAAAGGCGGAGCATTTAATATCTACATTAACTCTCAGTGCCATATGAATAAAGGCGCAAAAGTAGGCGAACTCGAAGTTAAAGAGAATACATATCAGTATATCGGCGAGTATACCATGACCGGTGAGTGGACGAAGTTTGAAAAGGAATTTGAAATCAGTGCATCGTTCCTTGAAACGTTGAAAGACCTTTATAATGCCGGCAAAACCAACGCTTACGACCTTATTCTCCGTGTATGCGGAAACGGTAAGGCATTTAAGGAAGCAACGTTTGAATATCTTATCGATGAAGTGACAATCGAACCTGTTGAAGATGCAACTCCTACACCCGGCGATGCTGCAACACCCACTCCCGGCGAAGACGCTGCTCCCACACCTACTCCCAAGAGGGCAACGGGCGTAAAGGTTACCTTTAATGACGACGTTACTTTTGCAGACCCCACGGCGATGTTCTTTAATACCAATACAAACGGCGGCGTTACTTCTGCGGCGGACATTAAAAACAATCAGATTACAAAGACGTTCAAGATTAAAAACCACGGCGAAGAGACAATCGGCGTTGTTGTAAGGCTTCAGGCAACGGTTAAGAAATCCGACGGTAATCCCACATGGGCGGGCAATCCCGACAAGAACGATATGGTAGAAATCGAGCCGGGCAAAGTAGGAACCGTTACAATTACCGTACCCGTTAAGGACGGCAAAGTAACAATCCTTGAACAGGAAGTTCCCGTTGAAAAACTGTTTGCACGCTTTGACGTAACCGGTGAGGGCGGCGCCTGCGAACTTCCCAAAGGCACGTCGTTTACAATCTTCTGCGACGAAGAAGTAGCGGATACACTGACAAAATCGTGGGTATCAAACAGCGACAAACTTACAAGAGAACTTTCCTATGAATCGCTTAACAGCAATTCTTCAAGTAACGGCGACGTTCTTCCCGTTGCGTTTATCACAATTGCTGTTGTTGCAGCCGCGGTTCTCGTAGTTGTAACCAGAAAGAGAAAATTCAACGCATAATCGGTGCGCTATTTTATGCGGATTCGGTGTTTTCTGCACCGGTCCGCTTTTTTAACTGTTCGGAGGTCAGTATGAAAAGAATTTTATCCCTTGTTATTTCGGCGATAATGGCTTTAAGCGTTTTTGCCGCGTTCGGCAGTGTTATTGCCGCGGGAGAAACCGTTGAAACCGAAGTGTGGAAGCCCGTTGAGATAACATTAAAAAGCGGCAAAGAGTACAAAAATCCGTACACCGACGTTGATATAGACGCGGTATTTACCCACGCCGACGGCACAAAGATATCCACTCCCGGATTCTGGAAAGAGGACAGCACTTTTGCCGTGCGCTTTACACCCACCAAAACGGGGGAATGGGCGTATGTTATCACCTGCACTGATACCGGAAACACCGACCTTAATAATGTTAAAGGAACGGTAAAAGCGGCGGAAAACACGGGCAGCAGCGTGTTTGATAAGCACGGCTTTGTAGAAATTACGGAAGATAAGCGCAATTTTGAATATTCCGACGGCACACCGTTCTTCTGGCTGGGCGATACCAACTGGCAGGCACCCAACTATGTTCAAACGGATAAATGCAATTATCCCGGCTGTAAGTGCGACAATCAGTTCAAACACGAAGTGGATAACCGCGTTGCAAAGGGCTTTACCGTTTATCAGACGTATTTTGATTCCGCTGTATCCGACGGCGGCGGTCAAAAGGAATTGATGCCGTCAATATGGGCAAAGAAATTCACCTTGCCCGCGGCGGAGATTTTTAACAAAAAAATCGACTATATGTTTGAGTATCTCTATCAAAACGGTATGGTGGCTGCACTGGGTATGGGCGTTCACACAAACACGGCGAACAACATGAGCGAAACCGACCTTTTGCGCTTTACCCGCTACGTTGTTGCCCGCTATTCCTGCTATTCGATTATATGGATAACCGGGCAGGAAGTTACCGACGAGCGTGAAGCGCAGGCGACACCGGGCAAGAGTACGCTTGATGTTTATCTTTCGGTAGGCGAAACAGTGGACAGCCTTGACGGATACAATCACCCCAACGGCGCTCATATGTACGATGTTGTTCCCAGTGACCCCCGTGCGATGAAACTTGATTCGAGTTCGTGGCACCAGACGTGGATCCTTCAAAGCGGACACGGCAGAAAGATTTCAAACAAGAGATACTATTTTCAGTATTATAGGAATCTTTCGGGAACAACCAAGCCGTTTATTGAGGGCGAAATGAACTATGAGGACATCGACTGCGGCGGCTTTAACGGCTATGACGCCAACCGTTACAGCGCGTGGAACGCACTTTTTAACGGCTGTTCGGGCTTTACCTACGGCGTTGACGGCATATGGGCGAATTGCTACTCCACCGAAAAAAGTACCGGCTGGCTGGGTACTTTCAGTTATGATCCATGGTATATCGGGCTTGATAAACCGGGCTCGTACGAAATGACATATCTTCGCCGTTTCTTTGAGGCGGCAGGCGAGTGGCAGAAACTTATTCCCCGTTTTTATGACGCGCGCTATGCGGAGTTCGCACTTGACGAGGAAAAATCTATCCGTTCCCGTGATGACGGCGGCGCCGCGATTTGCTATTTCCGCAACAGCGACACTTCAACGGGCAAAATAATGAAACTTGATTCGGGAAAGAGTTTTACCGCATACTGGTACAATCCTCTTACCGGCGCGTTCAGGCTTATAGGCGAAAATATCACTGCGGCAAACGGCGAGTACGAAATTCCCCAAAAGCCCGACGGCGGCGACTGGGCATTTCTGATTACCGATACGCCCGTTTCAAAAAATATGCCCTTTGAAAAAGAAACGCCCGATTTTTACGGCGAAAACAGCGATAATACGATTACGGGCAACATAGTAATGCCCGCGGAGATAAAAGCAATAGGCGGCGCACAGTATATAAACAACAAGCTTATTGACCTTAAAGAATATCTTTACGATTTGTCGGGCGACAAAGTCTGGGAACCGTTCTCTTCACGCCCCACACAGACAATTATCTACGATTTGGGCGTGGCGTACAACCTTACCCACCTTGCAATTGTTCCGCAGACGGGGACTGTTCTGCCCCGATACAGGATTGAAGCGTCAAATGACGGCAAACAGTGGACGGTGCTTGTGAATACGGCACTTGAAAAGGGACATACGGATTCGGAAAACAAATTTGCAAGCGAGAAACTCGGCGGCGCGTACAGGTTCGTAAAAGTTTTGCTGCTTAACCCCGATACGGTTGAAAACAGCGCGATAGATTCGGTGCAGTACAAACTTGACCAACGTGTTTACAATCAGAACAGCGATAATCAGTACACCGAGTGCTATGCGCACACCGCAATAGCCGAACTTTCGGTTTTTGCGTCCGGCATTGCCGAAAATAACGGCGAAAGTGTGAACACAACCGACGATATAAAGACGGACCCGAAAAAAGAATTCAATATCGTTCTTTTTGTCGGATTATGCGCGGCAGCAGCGGTTTTAGGGCTTTTCGGCGGAATTATTATAAGCAAAACGAAAAAGAAAACCTGATGAATAGGCACAAAATATTAACAAAATATAAAATTGCATTCAAAGTATTGCATTAAGGTTAAATCTGTGCTATAATAATTTCCGCATAATAAAATATTGCGGAGGTATGTATGAAAAAGTTTTTATCCCTTGTTGTTTCAATGGCGATAATCTTCGGCGTGCTCGGGGCATTCGGCAGCGTGATTGCCGCGGGCGAAACAGTTGAAACCGAAGTTTGGAAACCCACCGAAATAACATTAAAGAGCAGTAAGGAATACAAGAATCCTTACACTGACGTTGATATAGACGCGGTGTTTACCCACGCCGACGGCACAAGGATATCCACTCCCGGATTCTGGAAAGAGGACAGCACTTTTGCCGTGCGCTTTACACCCACCAAAACGGGTGAATGGACGTATATCATCACCTGCACCGATGCGGGCAACAGTGATCTTAATAACGTTCAGGGTACGGTAAAGGCGACGGAGAATACGGGAAACAGTGTGTTCGACAAGCACGGCTTTGTTCAGATTGCGGCAGATAACCGCCATTTTGAGTATGCCGACGGCACACCGTTCTTCTGGCTGGGCGATACCAACTGGCAGGCACCCAACTATGTTCAAACGGATAAATGCAATTATCCCGGCTGTAAGTGCGACAATCAGTTCAAACACGAAGTGGATAACCGCGTTGCAAAGGGCTTTACCGTTTATCAGACGTATTTTGATTCCGCTGTATCCGACGGCGGCGGACAGAGTGGTCTGGTTCCGTCTATCTGGCAAAAGAAATTTACTCAGCCTTCCACGGATGTATTCAACAAAAAAATCGACTATATGTTTGAATACCTCTATCAGAACGGTATGGTTGCGGCGCTCGGTTTCGGTGTTCATTCAAGCACGGCAAACGCCATGCCTGAAACGGACCTTCTCCGCTTTACCCGCTACGTTGTTGCGAGGTATTCCTGCTATTCGATCTGCTGGATAACGGGACAGGAAATCAACGGCACGGATAAAGCCGGCAAAACACCCGACAAGCGTGTTATTGATGTATATATGTCGGTAGGTGATACCGTAGGCAAACTTGACGGCTACAATCATCCCAACGGAACGCACACTTTCCCGAGAAAAGCCACATCGCCTGAAATGGTTGAACTTAACAATCAGGGTTGGCACGAGTACTGGGCGTTGCAGAACGGCCACGGCGCAAACGGCTTTTATCAGGAAAAGAGCGTATATTTCGGTTTTTACAGGCACTCTTCGGGCAAAGTAAAACCCATACTTGAAACCGAGGCTAATTATGAGGATATCGACTGCGGCGGATTTACCGGCTACAACGGAAGCCGCAAGGCGGCATGGGGTGCCATGCTTAACGGCTGTGCGGGCTTTACTTACGGCGTTGACGGTATTTGGGCAAACTGCTATTCTACCGAGAATAGCACCGGCTGGCTGGGCAGTTACAGTTACGGACCCTGGTATATGGGGCTTGACAGACCCGGCGCGTACGAAGTTAAGTACCTTAAACAGTTCTTTGAACTGCTTCCGGATTGGACAAAACTTATGCCCCGATTCCTTGATGCGACATATGCGGACTTTGCGTCAAGACAGGACAGATTTATTGCAAGCACCGATGATATGTCAACCGTTGTTTGCTATTTCCGTGATACCGAAACAACTACCGGCAACATTATGCGGCTTGACGGTTCAAAGAAATACAACGCTTATTGGTACAATCCCCTTACCGGTGCATTCATCAAAGCGGGCGAAAACATTACCCCCGATAACGGCGGATATACTATCCCCGAGCGTCCTACAAAAGCAGACTGGGTATTCGTTCTTACAAGCGACAGCCTTAAAGACGGCGCGCGTTTTGAATCGGCTTACACCGACCTTTACACCGATGGCGACAGCAACGAAATTACAGGCAACATCATCACTCCCGCCGAAGTTAAGGCAATAGGCGGCGCACAGTATATAAACAATAAACTTGTTGACCTTACAGAATATCTTGCCGACCTTTCCGGCGACAAGGCTTGGGAACCCTTTGCATCCCGCCCCACGCAGACCATTATCTACGATTTGGGCGTAGCGTATAACCTTACCCACCTTACCATTGTTCCGCAGACGGGCACGGTTCTTCCCGAATACCGCATTGAAGTTTCAAATGACGGCACCACGTGGACCATTATGGCGGACGCAACTCTCCGCGGCGCAAAAATGGATTCGGAGAATAAGTTCGTAAGCGAGAAACTTACCGGCGCGTACAGGTTCGTTAAGATTCTTATTATGAATCCCGTAACGATAAAAGAGGATAAGAAAGACACGGTTTCATATAAACTTGACAAACGTGTTTACACTTCGAACGACGGTAATCAGTACACCGAGTATTATTCGCACACTGCAATAGCCGAACTTTCGGTATTCGGCAGCGGAAAAGCAACCGCTGACGATATTTCGGCAACGCCCGTACCCAACACACCTGATGATAAGGCACCCGGCACCGCCGATAACTTAACAGAAGGAAACAAACTTAACGCGGGCTTGCTTATAGGCGTTACCGCGGCGGCGCTTGTTGTGGGCTGCGGTGCAGGTGTTGTGATTGCAATTATCCTTAAAAAGAAAAAAGAAAACTGATATAAATAAGAGTCGCTTGAAAAAAAGCGGCTCTTCTTTTTTTGAATCTTGACTTTTTTCGCAGAATATTATATTATATAGTAAAGTAAATTTTCGGGGGCGGATATGAAAAAGACAATATGTTTGCTTGCCGCGGCTGTTATGATGTTTCCGTTAAGCGGCTGCGTGCTTACGAAAAACAGCAATATATATAAATTTGCCGAATCAAGGGCATATACTGCCGCAAGAGCGGGCGAGGCAAAAGACGCAACGGAAATTGATATCGACTGGGTTGCGGGAAGTGTTAAAATCGTTAAAACCGACAAAGCGGAGGTTTCGTTTGAGCAAAGCGGCGGGGAATCGGAAAAAGATTATCTTGCGTACCGCCAAAAGGGCGAAAAACTCAGTATCAAGTTTCTTAAATCGGGAATGAAAATAAGAAATCTTGATAAGGACCTTACGGTGTATATTCCCCAAACGGTTGAAAAGATAAAAATCAACACGGTTTCGGCGGACACAGACGCAGTTGCGGTAAAAGAAACGGGCATAAATTCCGTTTCGGGAAAAGTGAATGTAAGCGGAGTGAGCGAAAAACTTGAAATCAATACGGTTTCGGGTGAAATAAGCATAAATTCCGACGGAGCGGAGAAAATCGAAGTTCAGAGCGTTTCGGGCGATGCCGATTTTACGGGAAAAGCGAAATCGGGCAGTTTTAAGACCGTTTCAGGTGACGTGACCGTATATACTTCCGCGGGCTTTATCGCAAAGGTAAAGACGGTTTCGGGCAACGTTTACACAAAAAAGGAATGCACGGTAAACGGCAAAGAATACATTTTCGGCAGCGGTGAAAATAAATTTGAATTTAACACCGTTTCCGGCAATATAGAATTAAATTAAAAGGAGAAATAAAAATGGGGCTTATTAAAGCAGGCGCAGGTGCGTTGGGCGGCACTCTTGCCGACCAGTGGAAAGAATTTTTCTATTGTGATGCACTTGACAAAGAGGTACTTGCCAAAAAAGGCGAAAAGAGAATTTCGGGCAGAAGTTCTAATACGAAAGCGAGCGACAATATCATAAGCAGCGGTTCGGGTATTGCCGTTGCCGACGGACAGTGTATGATGATTGTTGAACAGGGCAAGGTTGTTGAAGTTTGCGCCGAACCCGGTGAATATACATTCGACGCGTCCACCGAACCCAGCATTTTTTCGGGTTCTCTGGGGCAGGGAATACTTAACACGTTTAAGACTATCGGCAGACGTTTTACTTTCGGCGGCGATACGGGTAAGGACCAGCGCGTGTATTATTTTAACACCAAAGAAATCATCGATAACAAGTTCGGCACGCCCAACGCCGTTTCGTTCAGGGTTGTTGACACAAAAGTAAATCTTGATATCGACGTTTCTCTTCGCTGCAACGGCTTGTATTCCTACAAAATAGTTGACCCGCTGCTTTTCTACACAAACGTTTGCGGCAACGTGGAAAAGGAATATCTGCGCGAGGAAATTGATGACCAACTCCGCACCGAGTTTGTAAGCGCCCTTGCTCCGTCTTTGGGTAAGCTTTCGGCTCTTGAAATCAGACCGAATCAGATTGTTACCCATATGCGGGAACTTGAAGAGGCGATAAACACCGAACTTAAAGAAAAATGGGCTGAAACCCGCGGACTTGAAGTTGTAAGCATTGCGATGAATCCTCCCACGCTTCCTCCCGAGGACGCAGAACTTATCAAGAATATTCAGAAAAACGCAGTCCTTCGCGATACGTCCATGGCGGCGGCAACGCTTACACAGGCACAGGCTGACGCTCTTAAAACCGCGGCGGGCAACGAAAACGGCGCGATGATGGGCTTTATGGGTATGGGAATGGCGGCAAATGCCGGTGCAAATCTTAACACGCAGCAACTTTATGCCATGGCTCAGGCGCAGAAAGAACAGGAACCCAAAGACGGCTGGAAATGCTCTTGCGGCGTGGTAAACACGGGCAATTTCTGCTCAAAATGCGGAAGCAAGAAACCCGACGGCGGATTCTGCTCAAATTGCGGCGCAAAAGTTGAAACGGGCGCAAAATTCTGCCACAAGTGCGGAAACAAACTGAATTGATATGGAAAATGCCGAGTATAAGTGCCCCTGTTGCGGCGGTGCGATAGTTTTCGACAGCAATTTGCAGAAAATGCACTGCCCCTACTGCGGCACAGAATTTGATATTGATACATTAAAGGACTATGATTCCGACCTGAACAAGAGCACCGAAAGCAACTTTTCGTGGGATACTTCCGGGGGCGAACAGTGGCAGGCGGAAGAGGGCATGCGGGTGTACACCTGCGCGTCCTGCGGCGGCGAGATAATCTGTGAGGACACGGTAAGCGCAACCGAATGCCCTTACTGCGGAAATCCCCAGATAATTCTCTCGCAACTTTCCGGCAGCCTTAAACCCGACCTTATTATCCCTTTTAAGTACGATAAAAAGGCGGCTGTGACGGCGTTTGACGAACACCTTAAAAATAAGCGCTTATTGCCAAAAATCTTCAAAAGTCAGAATCATATTGACGAGATAAAGGGAATATACGTGCCGTTTTGGCTGTTTGACGCCGATGTTGACGGCACGGTGCGTTACCGCGCAACCCGAGTGCGCTGTTGGAGCGACAGGGACTACGACTATACGGAAACAAGTTTCTATTCCGTTCTGCGGGGCGGCGAAATCGCTTTTGATAACGTTCCGGCCGACGGCAGCGCCAAAATGGCTGACGATTTGACCGAATCCCTTGAACCTTTTGACTTTTCCGAGGCGGTTGACTTCAAAACGGCGTATCTTTCAGGCTATCTTGCCGATAAATACGACGTTTGCGCCGATGACTGCATTGAAAGAATCAATACGCGCGTGAGAACGTCAACGGAATCGGCATTTGCATCCACCGTAACGGGTTACAACACCGTAACGCCCGAGGGAGCGTCAATAAACATTAAAAACAGCAGTGTTAAATATGCACTTTTCCCCATATGGCTGCTCAATACCACATATCAGGGGCAGAAGTTCACCTTTGCAATGAACGCCCAAAGCGGCAAGTTCGTAGGCAATCTTCCCCTGGATAAAAAAGCCTACGCAAAGTGGCTTTTCGGACTTTGGGGTGCGGTTGCGGCAGGCGTAACGTTGCTTGGAACACTGTTCTATCTTATTGCGTAGGGGGAAAAGAAAATGAAAAAGATATTTTCCTCAGTACTTATAATGCTTTTGGTCTGCTTTTCCCTTACCGCAAATGCGTTTTCTTCAAGAATGGCGGACAGCGACGGACTTCTTACTCTTGACGAAGAAACCCGTTTAAGCGAAAAGTTTGACGACATAAGCAACAGCACCGGTATTGACGTTGCGGCGCTTACCGTTTCGTCCCTTGACGGCAAGTCTGCCATGACTTTTGCCGACGACTACTATGATGAAAACGGTTACGGCGCGGGCAGAAACGGCGGTGTGCTGCTTGTTATCTGCCTTTCAAGCCGCGACTGGTACATAACCACCGCCGGCGACGCGATAGGCTATTTCAGCGATTCCTATATTCAGGAAATCGGCTCAAAGATAAGAAGTTACCTTTCCGACGGTGATTATTATAAAGCCATAGACAAATATGCCGATATGTGTCAAAGCCGCATAGAAGATAAGCAGTTTGACGAACAGTGGGAAGAAAGGCGCAGTTCGGGAGATTACACCTTTGCCGACAGAATGGCTGACGTTCCCTGGTTTATGCTTATCTGCATTGCGCTTATAATCGGCTTTATTGCGGCAATAATAACCGTGTCGGTTATGAAAAGCAAACTGAAATCCGTGCGCTTTCAGTCTGCCGCGGCGGGATATGTCCGCAACGGCAGTTTCAACTTAACCGAAAGTTACGACCACTACCTTTACTGCACCGTTACCCGTACCGAAAGACCGAAACAGACGGATAATTCGGGCAGCAGTTCGCATATGTCGTCATCGGGAACCTCCCACGGCGGCGGAGGCGGAAAATTTTAATTAAAGGAGAAAAAACTATGTTCTGTACAAAATGCGGCACCGAAAATGCCGACAGTTCGGTTTTTTGCAAGAACTGTGGTGCTTCGTTAAGCACAAACCATGACTTCCCGGCAGGCGGAAACACTTATTCGGCGCAGGTTTCTCATACGTTTGCGGGCGCAGTTATAAAAACGCTTTCATCGTCAAAAATGCTTGCGCTGTGCATAGTTTACACGATAAGCGCCTGCTGGTCCGTGTTTTCATCGCTTCTCGGATTCACGGTTTCAGACGACATTATTGCGCAGATATTTAGCGAACACGGAACGTATTTCCCTGAGGACAGCATAACATCATCGGTTTCGCTTACGGGGCTTTTTGCTCTTGTGCCTGCCGGACTTATGATTGCGGGACTGTGGATGATTCTTTCGGCGGCAAAAAACGCGAAAATCAGCGGCGAAATGAAAATCGGCGGATTTACGATGATGAAGGTTGTTCTCATCATCAAAATGGTCGGCACGATAATTCTTTCGGCACTTATTGCGCTTGCGCTCGGTATGACGGCGGCGATAGGCGATATCGCAACGCTTCCGGCAACATACTCCGACCAAATTGACGGATTTGACGGTTTCGGCAGCGATTTCGGCGGCTTTGACTTTGCGCCTTACTCAGGATTCGGTGAGGTAATGTCGGTGCTTGCAATTGTGCTGTGCGTGATAATCCTTATAATTCTTGCGATGTATACCGTGCTCTGTGCCCTTGCCGTAAAGGAAACGGGCAATATTGCTAAAACGGTGCGCGACAATGAATTTTCCAGGAACATTTCAATGGGGTTAATCGTATTCACGTTTATATGCGCAGGCTTAAACCTTATTGGGGGCTCGTTTCTTAACGGCGCGGCATACGTGCTTGCTGCGGTTGTGCTTCTTGATATGCGCAGCAACATAACTTCCGTGCTTTATTCGCCGCAAGCAGAGTAATTTTGAAACGGTTCTTTCCGGGGCAGAGAAATCTGCCCTTTTTTTACACACGATAATTATGAATAAACCGATAAATCGCAAACAAAACACATAAATGGTATTGACAAAACAGGGGGCACAATGTTGCAAAAACTTATTCGACTGCATAAAACCACTTCTTCGGAACGCGGCGGGACATAAAGCCCCGCCCTGCCGCGGGGATAAACAGAGAGCGTAAAAAACGAAAACCAACATTTGTTTTATCTCACAATCCGTTTCAAACCCGTAGGGCAGCGGCTTGCTGCTGCCGCAAGCGGAGAAAGATTGAGTGGCTGCGGGGGGATAATGTTGCAAAAACATTGAACCGAAAAACGCTGTTTAACACTACTGCGATGGACAAATAAAAACGGGCGAATGCGTCGCCCGTTTTTTACATCAGGTTAAAACTTTATTTCCACTACCGAATGGGGCTTGATAACACCGTTAAATTCGGTTTCTTCATATGTTGATTTTTCGCTTATTTCGCGCACGGATTTGGGCGTAACGTTCAGGTCAAGGGGCAGAGAATCGCAGTTTGTGTTTGCAATAACAACGCAGCCGCCGTTTTCGTTTTTTGCCGCAACGGCATAAACGCCGTTGCTGTCTGTTTCGACTTCAAGCTGATTTTTACGCTTATAAAGTTCGTTAAACGCCTTGAAACCGTAGTAGAGTTTCAGGGGTTCTTTCGTCATAGGATTGAACAATCCGCCGTAAATGCTCGTGCCGATTCGCGCGTCGTAGAACATTGCCGTGTCAACGGGCAGATCCTGCAACGCAAGCAAAATAGCCGTGTTTTCCGCCGCGTGTCGGGCGGTTCCCCGTGTGCCGGGGTTGCAGTGCCATTCATTAAGGCTTGTTTCGGTATTTACAAAGCCTTCCTCGTCCAGGCGCCTGCGGGCATACTCGGCGCATATTTTAATCTCTTTTGCACCGTTATAATTGTGCCACGAGAAGAAATCAAGAGGGCAGTTTTTCTCCCTGCACATTTTAAGAAATTCGTTAAAAAATTCGGTGTAGTATACTAAATCGTTATAATACGGGTGAGAGCCGTCGTCTTTGGTGTACAGCGAATAGAATCCGCAACTTGCATATCCTCCGATTTTAAGGTGGGGGAATTTCTCTTTCAGATACTTTGACGAAGTTTCGTAAAGATCGAAATAGTCCTGCATATCGCCGTTCCACATCTGATTCGCAGCGGGATCCTTAAAATTTTCGGGTTCGTTCCATATTTCCCAGTAGCGGATATTAAAATGAAAGCCGTTCGCCCAGCCCTCGTTGTAGTGGAGAATAATATGCTCGCAGATTTTTGACCATTTAAGGTTGTCGGCGGGCGGGTCGATATAGTACGCCTTTACTTTGCGGTAGTTTTCAATTGTTACGCCCAGGCGGAAAAACGGTTCAACCCCGTAAGAATCAAGGGCTTTCATCAGTTCGTCGGTAAAGGTGAAGTCGTATGCATCGGGGTTGTCGGGGTCGGCGTTAAAATCGCGGAAAATGAAGGGAATGTCAACGATTCCGTAAAAATGATTCGCCAAATCGTGGAGCCGCGCAAAGGGAATTCCCGCATCGCTCAGGTAGTGAATATATGAAAAATCCATACCCAAAAACGGCGGCTGTCCCACGCCGTGCACGGGCTTAATCTGTTTGCCGTTCGGTTCTTTAACAGTTACTTTCATATAAAATCTCCTTTAAGTATTTCTTGTAATCAGGCGCGGTTCAAAAACATATTGCCTGTTTTTTGTGGCGGTTTTCAGAATATCGTCAACAAGAGCATCAACGGCGCTTTCACAGCCGACGCTTATGGTTGTAAGCCCGCCGAAAACATATTTTGCGGTGGGGATATCGTTTATTCCCACCACCGAAACGGTTTCGGGAACGGAAATTCCGCGGCTTTTAAGGGCGTAAATCAGTCCGATTGCAACGGAATCGTAGGCGCAGACTATGCCGTCGGGCAGACCGTGCCGCATAAAAAATTCCGCCGCCGCAACGCCCGCTTCTTCAAAGCGTTCGGACGAAGTGAAAAACGAATAGGGCATAATGCCGAATTCTTCACAGGCGTTTTTGAAAAATTCACCCTTTGACGCGGTCAGACGCTCACCGGCGTAGGCAAGGCGGGTCCTGCCGAGAGAGAGAAGATGCTCGGTTGCCTGCCTGACCGCCGAATCAATGCATGAAACAAGTTGACCGCTGCCTGAAAGGGGTGAAAACGAAATAATCTGCGTTTCGGTGCAGTTTTCAACCGAATCAAGTTCGCCCAAACAGATTACCGCGTCGCAGTCGGGACTGTTTATGCACAAGGCAAGCAGTTCCTTTTGCAGTTCGGAATCAAAATTGTAGTTGTACACTATGCCGTTTGCACCGCGGACGCGCAGTGCGGAAATGATTTTTTCCGCTATCGCCGAATAGTAGGGACTTATTATTTCGGGGCAAAGTACCGCCGCGCGGACACGTCCCTTGCGCCGGTTTCCCTGTTTAATGTGCTTCTTTTGATTAAAATAGCCCGATTCTTCGGCAATTTTAAGAATGTATTCCCGTGTTTCGGGAGCGACGTCAAAGGAATCGTTCAGCGCCCGCGAAACCGTTGAAACCGACACGTGCGCCAGCTCCGCAACTTTTTTAAGATTCATTTTTACCTCTCAAAAAGAAAATCTGCAAAAATGCAAGGCATATAAGTGTGAACAGCGCTGAAACGGCAGAAAGTATCTGCTGCGGATAAACGCCGAATGCCGAAAGCAATGAAAGCAGTGAACCCGAAATAACGGACACAATAAAGCCCGCAGCGCCCGAAAATGCCTGTGTCAGGGCGAGGGCGTCTGAACGGATTTCCTTGGGGGCAACGTCAAAAACAAGGTTGATAAGCGAAGAATTTATTCCGCCCATTGCCGCGCTGAAAAATACGTAGTAAAGAATGAAACATACCGTGCCGGTTTCTTTATTTGCGAAAATTACCGACGCAAAGGCGAAAAACGCAAGAACAAAGCACAGCCTCAGCATTGGCGCAAAGCCTTTTTTGTCGGCAAATCTGCCCAAAAAGGGTGAAACGAGAATTCTTACGCCGCTGCCGATAGAAGTTATAACGGTCGCCTTTGTAAGTGAAAAGCCCAGTTCGCCCACCTGAAATACCGCGTAAAACGGTACGGCGCAGTAGTGGGCAATATTCCACAAAACGAATAAAACGGAAACGAGAAGAACGTTTCTGTTCTTAAAAACCGCCGCAAAGTTCAGTTTTGAGGATTGTTTGCTTACCGTTTCGGCTTTGGGTGAAAGCACAAGCGACACCGTGTGCAAAGCGGTTAAAATAAGCAGCGAAACTCCGCAGAGGATAAACGCGCCACGCACGTTGCCCGAATCGTAAAGGCGGTCAACTGCGTTGCCCATTGCAATAGGGAAGATTATTCCCGCAATAAGCGAAATGATTTCTTTTACCGCGGTAAAAGAGCCGCGGCTGCGGTCGTCGATAAGCCCCATAAGCCAGTCGACCTTTTTCGGGTGTGCAACGTTATATATTATGTACGCCGTAAGAATCGCTACAACAAAAATTACGGGTTTTATATTCGCGCCCGCGGGCAAAAGCGGCACGGCGTACAAAAACGCAAAAAGCAGTTGGTTAAGTACGCTCATTACAATAACAAAGCTCTTTACCCTGATTTTGCGCAAAAAAAGCGATGCAAGCTGAAACAGGCATCCCAGGGATACAAATGCCGAGATTATTCCCGTAACGCCGTCGGAAAGCCCGATTTCCTTTGAAAGGCGTGCAAGAAACGTTGTGGAAACAAGCAGGGCCACAAGGTATTCAAGCATCGCCTGAATTATATATGTTACGCTTCCGCGTGAAAATCTTTTCGGTTCCAAGTAAAGCCTCCGGAATAGAATATGTATTTTTGATATGATATCATTTTACACGCTTTGTGTCAATATTTCAGCCGGCGGAATATTTCCGAAATAAAAGCGTGTACAAACAAAAAGTAAAAAAACGGCGCAAAAATACAACAAAAAGTAAAAAAAGGTGTTGACAAAAATGAAATGGGGGGGGGTATAATAGAATCGTAAACAGAGTGTGTATAGAATGTGCAGAAAGAGTATGATAAAATAAAAGAATACATCTCATTGTGTAAAAAGTAAAAAAACGGTACTGAAAGACGGTAACCGGTAAATTGCTGGTATTGACTTTTAGTATAATAAAAGTTAATATATTATAAAATTAAATGTGCAAAAGCACAGAAAGGATGTAAAGTAATGAAAAAATTTTTGGCTGCTATCCTGTCGGTCGCATTGATACTTTCGGCTGTGTCGGTTGTATCGTTTGCTGACGGAGAAAAACAGACAGAAATCCTCAAAATTGATTTTGAGGACGGAAAAGGATTGCCCGACGGCAGTCAGGGCAAAAGCCCCAAGTGGGAAACGGTTGATGAGGACGGACACGGTAAAGTGCTGAAATTCACAACTGATAAGAGATGGGAATCACCTCTTTGGAATTTGGGAGAGAAAATCAAAAAGGCAATGAGCGACAACGGCGTTACCGAAACCACTGTTAACTTTTCGCTTGACGCAAAGTTTGAGAAAAACGGTAATCCTACAACCGCAAGAGCGCTTTTGCGCGGAGTTGTAAACCGTGTAACAGCCGACGTAAAGGATGAGGGCGGAAACAAACTTGTTCCTTTCGGAGTTGTGAGCGCATCGAACGAATGGCAGCAATTAAAAGGGTCATTCAAGGTTACTGCCGATGATGCCGCAAAAATAAGCGAGAGCGGCGACAAATATCAGTTTATGTTCGATAATATCGGCGGCGATAAAGAAAATGTGCGCTGCGTGGGATACATAGACAACATCACTGTTTCCATAACTGTTCCCGGAACCGGCGAACCGGAAACCCCCGTGACGGAAACACCTGTACCCGCAACACCTACAACTGCACCCACACCTACGCCTGTGCCGAAAAAAGTAAACGGTATAAAACTTACGTTTAACGAAAATATTTCTTTCGGCGACACTACCGCACAGTTCCTGCGTTCTCAAAAAGGAATCGTGACAACTGCGGACATTAAAGACGATGAAGTTACCAAGAAGTTCAGCATTAAGAATAACGGCAGCGAACCCATCGAAGTAGTATTCAGACTTCAAGCTCTTATAAAGGAAAGTGAAGAGGATACGGGCAAGTGGGCAGGAAATCCCGATGTAAACACAAGAGTTTTAATCGGTCCCGGCGAAACACAGGAACTGACCTATACCTGCTCTGTTGATGAGGGAAAAGTTGAAATAAACGGACACGAGGTTCCCGTAAGCGAACTGTTTGCGCGTTTTGACCTGACCGCTGCGGAGGGAGTTTGCAAACTGCCCAAAGGCACATCGATTACGGTACTGTGCAATGAAGAAACCGCAAAGCTTTTCCTTGATGCCTGGATGACCAATGCCGACAAGTCCACAAGGGAACTTTCCTATGAAGTAGTTAAAGGCAACACGGTGGGCTCCGGCGACGTGCTTCCCGTTGCGTTTATCTCGATAGCCGTTATATCGGCAGCGGCACTTGTTATAATCTGCCATAAAAAGAGAGAAGAATTCTGATATAAATCTTGATATATCATCTTCATATACGTTCTTTTCTGCGCGAAAATCCCGACATTTTGTGTCGGGATTTTCTCTTTCTGTCTGAAAAATTTATAAAAAAACCTCCGCAAAAATGCGGAGGCTTTCGTTCTGAAAAAGTCAGAATCATCAAAATTATATGTTAATGCTATTTAATTGTCTCGAAAATAAACTGAATTGTACATTGGACCGTCCCCCGCTTACACAAGTTTTACGTAACACAGATAGTTAATTAAGTTGCAGATTTTCATCATATTGCACCCCAACCTTTCATTTAAGTTCGGTCAAACTTAACTGTGCATCGGACTGTACCTCTTTCTTAAAATTGCTTTTTGCCGCACCTGCGGGACAGGCTTACATCTTCATTGGACCGATTTCCTTTCTGATAATTTCCGTCGGGGACACATTCCCTTTTCGGCGGATGAGTTAAAATCAAGTCTGATGTTCGTCTCAGGAACTGCCGTTCCTTATCTTCACTTACATTATACCAAAGCAAAGACGCTGTGTCAATACCCTAAATTAAAAATTTTAATAATTTCACTTAAAAAACGCAATAAAAATACCAAGCGGCGAGACCCGGAACGTAAAATATTAAAATCGGGTGATAAAATATGAAACTTGCGTGAAACATTATATAAATCGCTTGACAAAAGTTATAGTATGCGATACAATTTAGGCGCAATCAAAAAAGAAAGGCAGGTTAAATAATGGCAAAGAGTTTGTACAGCGTAATCCTTATGGATGAGGTGGTAAAGGAGATAGACAGGCAGGCGATGATACAGAATACAAGCCGCTCGAATCTTATCAACCATATTCTGGCGCAGTATGTTTCATATACTACACCCGAAATGCGGATAAACGATGTGTTCAACACCATTGAGCAGCTTATGAAAAGCGCAGAGGCGGATATGGTGCCTTACGTTGCGCCCCACCAGAGCACAATGAGCCTTAAAAGCAGTCTTGAATACCGTTACAGACCTACTATCAAATATGAAGTTGAACTTTATGAAAGTGAGGAGGGCGACAGCATAGGCAGGCTGAGCGTTGCGTTCAGAACGCAATCGGAAGCACTGATAAACAAAATGAACGAATTCTTCAAGGTTTGGAGCCGTACGGAGAGCAAACTCCGTCCCACGGCGGGAATCGGGTACGCGCTTTACGAGGGCAAATTTGTGCGCAGTATAAATCCCAGCAAAAACAGGGATTATACTTCAAGCGAACTTGCAAACGCATTAAGCAAGTACATCAGGCTGTTTGACGGCTGTATGAAGAATTATCTTACCGGAAAATTTACTGAAACCGATATACAGAACAGTATTAAGGCGTATATCGTAAAGGAGGTATTGGTATGACCGATAAATTTACACAGAAAACAATGGAAGCCATTCAGAATGCGCAGAGAATGGCGGTTGAAAATCAGAATATGCAGATTGCGCCGGAGCATCTGATGTATGCTTTGGCGGATGATGACGGCGGACTTATCCACAGCCTGCTTTCAAAAACGGGAGTTGACTGCGACCGCTTGGTTTCCCGCCTTGACGAAGTGATTAACGGCTTGCCCAAGGTAACTGGCAGCGGCAGAGAGCCCGACAAAGTATATATTTCGCCCGAAACCGACAAGGTGCTTGCCAAGGCAGAGAGTTTTGCAAAGAAGAACGGCGATGAATATGTTTCGGTAGAACATATTATGCTTGGGCTTCTTGAAGAGCCCACGGCAAAACTTAAAGAAATTTTCAGGGAATTTGCAATAACCAAAGCCGATTTTATCAAGGAAGTAGAAAAAGTAAAAGCGGGGCAAAAAGTTACAAGCGATAACCCCGAGGGTACTTATGACGCGCTTAATAAGTACGGGTTTGACCTTGTGGAACGGGCAAAACAGGGCAAGCTTGACCCCGTAATCGGCAGGGATACGGAAATACGAAACGTAATACGTATTCTTTCCCGTAAAACAAAAAACAACCCCGTGCTTATAGGTGAACCGGGCGTAGGTAAAACCGCCATCGCCGAGGGACTTGCCCAGAGGATAGTCCGCGGCGACGTTCCCGACGGCTTGAAAGAAAAGACGATTTTTTCACTTGATATGGGCTCGCTTATAGCCGGCGCCAAGTACAGGGGCGAATTTGAAGAGCGCCTTAAAGCGGTGCTTAACGAAATCAAGTCCTCCGAGGGCAGAATCATAATGTTTATCGATGAACTGCATACCATTGTGGGCGCGGGCAAAACCGACGGCGCAATGGACGCGGGAAATCTGCTTAAACCTATGCTTGCCCGCGGCGAACTGCACTGCATAGGCGCAACGACCCTTGATGAATACAGGAAGTATATCGAAAAGGACGCCGCCCTTGAAAGACGTTTCCAGCCCGTTCAGGTTGATGAGCCTACGGTTGAGGACACCATATCGATTCTGCGTGGACTTAAAGAAAAATACGAAATATTCCACGGCGTTCAGATTCACGATTCTGCGCTTGTTGCCGCGGCAACGCTTTCGCACAGGTATATTACCGACAGATTCCTGCCGGATAAAGCAATCGACCTGGTGGATGAAGCGTGTGCGCTTATAAGAACGGAAATCGATTCAATGCCCGCGGAACTTGACGATTCGCGCCGCAAGATTATGCAGATGGAAATCGAAGAAATGGCGCTTTCAAAAGAGAGCGACACCCTTTCGAAAGAACGGCTTGAAAAACTCAAAGAGGAACTTTCAAAAGAGAGAGAAAACTTTGAGCAGATGAAAGCAAAATGGGAAAAAGACAAACAGGAAATCGACGCGGTTAAAACAATCAAGGCTGAAATCGATAAGACGAATCTTGAAATTGAAGCGGCACAGCGTAACTATGAATACGAAAAAGCCGCAAAACTTAAATATTCAACCTTACCCGAACTTGAAGGCAAACTTGAAGAAGCAAAGAAGAAGAGTGAGAGCCGCGGCGGCGCAAACAGCCTTGTGCGCGATACCGTAACCAAAGAAGAAATTGCGGGAATCGTTGCAAAATGGACGGGTATTCCCGTAAGCAAACTCGTTGAGGGCGAACGTGAAAAGATTTTGCATTTAGCGGATATACTTCACAAGCGTGTAATCGGTCAGGACGAGGCGGTAAACAAAGTTTGCGAGGCAATTCTCCGCTCCCGTGCGGGAATAAGCGACCCCAACAGACCTATCGGTTCGTTTATGTTCTTAGGTCCCACGGGCGTAGGTAAAACCGAACTTGCAAAAGCCCTTGCCGAAAGTTTGTTTGACGATGAGCAGAATATGGTGCGTATCGATATGAGCGAATATATGGAGAAATTCTCCGTATCCCGCCTTATAGGCGCCCCTCCGGGATATGTGGGCTACGATGAGGGCGGTCAGCTGACCGAAGCGGTCCGCCGCAAACCCTATTCGGTAATTCTTTTCGACGAAATCGAAAAGGCGCATCCGGACGTATTCAACATTCTGTTGCAGGTACTTGATGACGGCAGAATAACCGATTCACAGGGCAGACTTGTGGATTTCAAAAATACCGTAATCATTCTTACAAGCAATCTGGGTTCACAGCTTCTGCTTGACGGTATTGACGAACACGGCGAAATCACCAAAGAGGCAAAAGAGGGCGTTGAGGCACTGTTGAAGAGCAGTTTCCGCCCCGAATTCCTTAACAGGCTTGACGAAATCGTGTTCTACAAACCTCTTACCAAGGAAAATATGAAAGGCATTGTGGATATTCTTATATCGCGCCTTGCAAAACGCCTTGAAGACAGAAGTCTGAAACTTGAAGTAAGCGACAGGGCAAAGGATTATATCATTGATAACGGTTTTGACCCGATGTTCGGCGCAAGACCCCTTAAACGGTATATCCAAAGCCATGTTGAAACCGCCGTTGCCCGTACGATTCTTTCGGAGAATCTTGACATCAACGATACGGTATTCGTTGACGCCGACGAAAGCGGAATAACGGTAAGTGTTAAAAAGTAAAATGACAGGCAGCGCGTGAGCGCTGCCTGTGGTTTTAGGTGTCGGAATACAATTCATCGTATTGCCAGCGGACAGGATTTTCGTCTATATAGGCAACGTGCCGGTCGTAATCATCGGGATTGCGGATTATATGGTCATAAAACGATTTTTGCCATACGGGGAAACCTATCTGCTTTGAAATATGCCCTTTCAGTTGCTTTATTACCCGCGATATCGTAGGGGCGACCATTGGTCGCCCGTCTTTGACGGTAATCAGCAGATGAACGTGATTAGGCATAATTACATAATGGTCAACGGACAAATTGTGATATATTGCGGAAATGTTTTTTATTGCATCGTCAGCAATTTTACCATATGATGAAAGTGTAAATTCAGGCTGGCGACCAATGGTCGCCCCTACGTTGTTCCAAAAAATATTACGTCTTTCGGAAACACATATTGTGACAAAATATGCGCCGCAAAAACTTTAATCAAAGTTCTTTAATCTGTTCCTTTTTCGCGTCGGAAGATGTTCTTCAATATCTGTCATACACTCACAACCCGCTACATCTCCCGTCTGCCGTCCAGGGCTTTTGCGAGGGTAACTTCGTCAATATACTCCAAATCGCCGCCTATGGGAATGCCGTGGGCGATACGGGTAACCTTTATGTCGAAAGGCTTTAACAAACGGGCGATATACATTGCCGTGGCGTCGCCCTCAACATCGGGGTTGGTGGCAATTATCACCTCGCGCACGCTGTCAAGGCGCGAAAGCAGTTCCTTTATGCGTATATCGTCGGGACCGACGCCGTCAATTGGCGAAATTGTACCGTGCAAAACGTGGTACACGCCCGAAAATGAACCTGTTTTCTCCATTGCGATAACGTCACGGGGGTCTTTTACCACGCAGATAACCGAACTGTCGCGGCGTGAATCTTCGCAGATACTGCATTTTTCACCCTCGCAGAAATTTCCGCAAACGGAACAGTAATTTATCTTTTCCTTGACCTCTTTAAGCGCGGAAATCAGTTCGTTTACATCGTCGTTTGGTGCGCCGATAACGTGATACGCAAGGCGCAGAGCCGTTTTGCCGCCGATGCCGGGCAATTTTGAAAAGGCGTTTACAAGTTTTGCAAGGGGTTCGATATAAACTCCCACTTAAAACAGACCTCCGCCCATACCGCCGGTGATTTTGCCCATTTTCTCGTTTGAAAGTTCGTTTGCCTGACGCAGTGCCTCTTTTACCGCCGCGGTAACGGTGTCTTCAAGCATTTCAACGTCGTCGGGGTCAACAATCTGCGGGTTGATTTTAATTTCTTTAAGTTCGCCCTTGCCGGTAACTTTGCAAACCACCATACCGCCGCCGGAAGAAACTTCAAGTTCGGTTGCCTCCAACTCCTGCTGTGCTTTTTCCATATCAGCCTGCATTTTCTGCGCCTGACGCAGAATCTGCTGCATATTTCCGCCCCCGAAACCGCCTCCGGGAAATCCGCCTCTTGCCATAATTTTAATCCTCCGAAAAAATTTTTTTATTTACGAAAACAAATCAAGTGCCGCACGCATCATTGCGTTTTCCTCGCCCTCAGGGCGCGCACCGACAGTTGCTTCCACTTTGTATTTCTGCCCCTTTATTTCCTCCAAAAGCGATGCAAGCACATTGGCATTTTTTGTTATAAGGGGAATTTTGCCTTTTGCGCTTTCGGGCACGTAAACGTGAAATATCTCGCCCGAAATGTCGCCGTCAAATGAACGTAAAATCATATATAACGGAATGTTTACCTGTTTAAGTCTGTCCATAAGCAAGCGCCATATGTTCCCCTGCACGGGAGCAACTTTTTGCGCGGGCTGTGCTGACGGCTGAACCGGCTCTGCCGCTTTTCTTACTTCCGTCTGCGGTTTTGCAGCGGGCTTTTCGTCCGTCCACGGCGGTAAATCCGGCTTTTCGGAAACGGGAACCGCCTGAACAACGGGAACACCGCCGGCAACTTTTTGTTCAAGCACGCTGACCCTGTCGCGGAGAGCGATATAATCATCCTCGTTTTCCGGCAGACAGATTCTTACTGCCGCGCATTCAAGCAAAATATCGGGACGGTCGTGCAGTTTTACGTCCTTTTCAAAGGCGGCAAGGATTTCAAGCCCGCGGAGAATACGCGCAATATCCGCACGCCTTGCCTGCTCAATAAGCCTATCCCTTATATCGCCCGAAAGAGATGCAATATTATCGCATTCCGGCGAATAATATGCAAGCATTATATCACGCAGATGTTCCATAAGTTCAAGTGCGAAAACCGCGGTATCCTTGCCGTCGGCTTCAAGTTTGCGGCAGGCATCAAGAACACCTGCGGAATCCGACGCAATAAGCCTGTCGGCAAAATCAAAAACAAAACTGCGGTCGGAAACGCCCAAAACGCTGCGCACATCGTCAAAAGTAATGTTATTGCCGCAGTAGGAAATGCACACGTCCGCCAGTGAGAGTGCGTCGCGCATTCCGCCGTCGGCGCATCGGGCAATAAGGTCAACCGCCTCTTTTTCAATGTTAACGCCGCTTTCTTTAAGAGCATATTCAAGGCGTGAAGATATGGTCGAAACGGGAATCAACTTAAAATCAAACCGCTGACATCTGCTTAAAATGGTGGCGGGAATTTTGTGAATTTCGGTAGTTGCAAGAATAAATACCACGTGCTTGGGCGGCTCTTCAAGAGTTTTAAGAAGTGCGTTGAAAGCACCGCCGGAGAGCATATGCACCTCGTCGATTATATATACCTTATATTTGCCGTATGCGGGCGCGAAAACAACTTTGTCGCGGATATCACGGATATTGTCAACGCCGTTGTTGGATGCGGCGTCGATTTCAATAATATCCATATTTCCGTCAGAGACAAAAGCACGGCAGGAATCGCATTCGCCGCAAGGGTCGCCGTTCTTTGGATTGGCGCAGTTTATTGCACGGGCAAAAAGCTTTGCGGTGCTTGTCTTTCCCGTGCCGCGGGGGCCCGAAAAAAGATATGCGTGCGCTATCCTGCCGGTTTCAAGCTGGTTAAGAAGTGTGCGTACTATGTGGTCCTGCCCCACTAATTCCTCAAAGCGCTGCGGGCGGAAACGGCGGTAAAGCGCGGTATATGCCATAACTTTTCTCCTTAAAGATTTCTTGCGTATGGTTTTATTATATGATAAATCATCAAAATAATCAAGTAAAAAGAGCGGCGCGAGGCGTAAAAACGCATTCACGGGCATAAACAGCCCTGCAAGGGTGTATATTTTGTGATAATTTGAAAACAATTAAATTAAATCGACTCAAAACCGTTGACAAAAATAAGGTATAGTAATATAATCTATAATGTAATTAGCACTCAGGGGCAGTGAGTGCTAACAATAAAAGGAGAGGAGCAGATAAAATGGATGAACTGTCGCAAAGGCAAAAGCAGATACTGCGGACCGTAGTTGAGGATTACATATCAAATGCAATGCCGGTGGGTTCAAGAACCATATCAAAAAACTTTGCTCTTTCTTCGGCAACGATCCGCAATGAAATGAGCGACCTTGAAGATTTGGGGTATCTTGAACAGCCCCATACTTCCGCGGGCCGTGTTCCCAGTGAAAAGGCGTACAGGTTTTATGTGGATAACCTTATGCATCTGTCAAGGCTGTCGCTTAAAGAAATTGAGTATCTTAAAAATTATTACGACCGCCGGATCTGCCAAACGGGAGAAGTGCTTGCGGATGCGGCAAAAGTCATAAGCGACCTTACGCAGTACGTTTCAATTGTAACGCCCCCCAAGGCAAGCAATGTGAACGTTGCAAGTTTGCAGCTTATGCCCATAAATCCCATAGCGGCAATGGTGGTACTGCTCACCGATACGGGGATGGTGCAGAATATGCCCATAACGCTCCCGAGAAGCGTAACCGCAGAGGAACTTGAAAGTATGTCAAAATTCCTTAACCGCATTTTTGCGGGAAAGAGCGTTGACAGCATTCACCCCGGAATTGCAAGGTATGCGGTGGAAAACGAAATTGCCGACCAGAAACTTATTTTTGATACTGTTTGCGGCGTGATTGAAAGCAGGCTTCGTCAGGAAGATGAAAAGGTAGTTATAAACGGTGCAAGCAATCTGTTTGAACATCAGGAATTTTCCGATATGGAAAAGGCAAAGGGCTTTATTCAGTTGCTTGAAGAAAATAAGAAGCTGGGCAAAGTAATAAACGACGGCGGCGAGGACGTAAGCGTCCGCATAGGTCAGGAAACGGGGCTGGGTGATGTTTCGATAGTAACCGCCACCTATTCTTCCGGCGAAAGAAGTTTAGGCAAAATAGGTGTAATAGGACCCACAAGAATGCAGTATGATAAAGTAGTTTCGGTGCTTGACCAGGTAGGAAAGGCGCTGTCACAGATATTCAGCGAAACAACGGCTTTGGAGGAGAAAATAAGTGAAGACGGAAAATAAGAAAGACATAAAAAAAGAAGAACTTGAAAAAGAGGAGATAAAGGAAACCGAGGAGGAAATCGGAGAAGCGGAAGAACATTCCGCCGAGGACGATTATTCCGAACCCGAGGAGGAAGAAAAGAAGAGCAAGGAAGACGAATATCTTGCACTTGCCCAGAGAATACAGGCGGATTTTGATAACTACCGCAAGCGCAACATTTCCGTTCGCGCGGACGCACTTTCCGACGGCAAGTGCGAGGCGGTAAAAGCATTCCTGCCGGTTATGGATAACCTGGAAAGGGCGCTTGAAACAGAAAAAAACAACGGCACAACAGGTTCGCTTATGGACGGACTTGAACTTGTATTAAAGCAAATGACAAAGGTACTTACCGATTTGGGCGTTGAGGAAATCGACGCTTTGGGCAAAGCCTTTGACCCGGAATGCCACAACGCGGTTATGAAAATTGCCGCAGGTGAGGGTCAGGAAAAAGGCGTTGTTGCCGCGGTATTTGCAAAGGGCTATAAAATAGGCAATAAGGTTATCAGGTACGCAATGGTACAGGTAACCGATTAGCACGGCAGGGTAAAAACCCGGCTGATAAATAAATGAATTTAATTTTCGGAGGTAACATATTATGAGCAAAATTATCGGTATTGATTTAGGAACAACAAACTCCTGCGTAGCGGTTATGGAAGGCGGCGAACCCGTAGTAATTCCCAACAGCGAAGGCGCAAGAACTACTCCCTCGGTAGTAGCATTTAAGGACGGCGAGCGCCTTGTAGGCGCTATCGCAAAACGTCAGGCGGTTGCCAACCCCGACAACACGGTTATGTCAATTAAACGTGATATGGGTACGTCAAAGAAGAGAACGATTGACGGCAAGAGTTATTCGCCCCAGGAAATCTCGGCAATGATTTTGGGCAAACTTAAAGCGGACGCGGAAGCCTATCTGGGCGAAACCGTTACACAGGCGGTAATCACCGTTCCCGCATACTTCAACGATTCACAGCGTCAGGCAACAAAGGACGCCGGTAAAATCGCAGGTCTTGACGTTCTTCGTATCATCAACGAACCCACTGCCGCGTCACTTGCGTACGGTCTTGAAAAAGAGGGAAACCAAAAAATACTTATCTACGATTTGGGCGGCGGTACGTTCGATGTATCAATCCTTGAAATCGGCGACGGCGTATTTGAGGTTCTTGCTACAAACGGCGATACTCACCTTGGCGGCGATGATTTCGACCAGCACATTATGGACTGGATGGTTGCCGAATTCAAGAAGTCAAACGGCGTGGACCTTTCGCAGGACAAAATGGCAATGCAGCGCCTTAAAGAAGCGGCTGAAAAGGCTAAAATCGACCTTTCGGGCACGCTTTCAACAAATATCAACCTGCCCTATATCTCAATGGGACCCGCAGGTCCGCTGCACCTTGACCTTACTCTTTCCCGCGCTAAGTTTGATGACCTTACAAGCGACCTTGTAAAGAGAACTTTGGATCCCGTAAACAAGGCTATGAGCGATGCGGGCGTTTCAATGAACGACATTCACCGCGTAGTGCTTGTAGGCGGTTCAACAAGAATTCCCGCCGTACAGGAAGCGGTTAAGAAGATCACCGGCAAAGAGCCTTTCAAGGGCATCAACCCCGACGAGTGCGTTGCAATCGGTGCGGCTATCCAGGGCGGCGTTTTAGGCGGCGAAGTAAAAGATGTTCTTTTGCTTGACGTAACACCCCTTTCGCTGGGCATCGAAACCCTTGGCGGCGTTTGCACCAAACTTATTGAGCGTAACACCACGATTCCCGCTAAGAAGAGCCAGATATTCTCCACTGCCGCCGACGGTCAGACCTCGGTTGAAATCCACGTATTGCAGGGCGAAAGAGAAATGGCACAGGACAACAAGACTCTCGGCCGCTTCCAGCTTACCGGCATCCCCGCCGCACCCCGCGGAGTTCCGCAGATTGAGGTTTCCTTTGATATCGATGCAAACGGTATCGTTCACGTATCGGCAAAGGATCTGGGTACCGGCAATTCACAGGATATCACAATAACCGCATCAACAAACCTTTCGGAAGACGAAATCGACAAGGCGGTTAAGGAAGCCGAGAAATACGCGGCGGAAGATAAGAAGAACAAAGAGGCGGTTGAAGTACGCAATCAGGCTGACGGACTTGTATACAACACCGAACGCACTCTTAACGAACTTGGCGACAAGATCGCTTCCGACGATAAGGCCCGCATTCAGGCTGAGGCAGACGCCGTTAAAGAGGCGCTTAAAGGCACCGACAACGACGCTATCAAGGCGGCAAGCGACAAACTTGCACAGGTAAGCCAGGAGATTTTCGGCAAGATTTATGCTTCCGCACAGCAGGCACAGCAACAGGCTCAGCAGAGCACGGATAACGGTGCAAACAACGCAAACCCCGGTGACGGCAACACCTATGATGCCGACTATGAAGTAGTTGACGAGGATAAATAAGCCCTATGGCAAACAAGCGTGATTATTACGAGGTCCTCGGCGTGCAGAAAGGCGCGACCGATGACGAGATAAAAAAAGCATTCCGCCAGATGGCGAAAAAGTATCACCCGGACCTGCATCCGGGTGATGCCGAATGCGAACAGAAATTCAAAGAAGTAAACGAAGCCTACGAAGTGCTTTCCGACCCCCAAAAGAGGGCAAATTATGACCAATTCGGCTTTGACGGACCCCAGGGCGGATTCGGCGGGGCAGGCGGTTACGGTTTCTCCGGCGAGGGATTTTCGGGCTTCGGCGATATTTTCGATACATTTTTCGGCGGCGGCACAAGAGCAAGCCGCAATCCCAACGCACCTCAGCGGGGCAACGATTTGCGCGTCGACGTGCGCATAACCTTTGAAGAAGCGGCTTTCGGCTGTGAAAAAGAGGTTGAGGTTTTAAGGGAAGAAGAGTGCGACAAGTGCCACGGCACAGGCGCAAAAGAGGGCACACAGCCCGAAACGTGTCCCGTTTGCCACGGCACGGGTCAGGTGCGCTCTCAGCAGAACACCATTTTCGGCAGTTTTGCGTCCACACACCCCTGTGAACATTGCAGAGGCACGGGCAAGATAGTAAAAGAACCATGCGCCCAGTGTAAAGGCAAGGGCAGAGTGCGCCGCAGACGCAAAATCAATGTTAAGATTCCCGCGGGTATCGACAACGGTCAGGCAATTACGCTCCGCGGCGAGGGCGAACAGGGACGCAAAGGCGGCTCCAACGGCGATTTATATGTTCGCATTACCGTAAACAAGAGCGATAAGTTTGAGCGCCGCGGCAGTGATTTGTTACTTAACGTGGATATTGATTACGCAAAGGCGGTTCTGGGCGGAGAAATTCAGGTTCCCACCCTTGACGGCACGGCGAATCTTAAAATTCCCGAGGGCACACAGCCCGGTACGCGGTTCAGGCTTAAAGGTCAGGGCGTGGCATACGTAAACACCCAGTCAAAGGGAGACCTTTACGTTACGGTCAATATAACCGTTCCCAAACGGCTTACCAACAAGCAAAAAGATTTACTTAAAGCCTTTGATGCCGAAATGAGCAATAAGAAAAAAGGAATGTTTTAGTTCTTTGAATCACGCACGTTATTTGTAAATTATCCGATTTTAAGCGGCGGAGCATATCCGTCGCTTTTTGTGTTTGAGGGGTGTAAAAATGAAAACGGTTACTGTTGATTTTACGGGGTGCAGATATTATGACGATTTCCACGAGCGCATAAGAAAAGCGTTTGATTTTCCGGAGTACTACGGCAAAAACTGGGATGCGTTTTGGGATTTGATGTGGAGCGAGTGCGATGCGGACAAAATAATTATCTTAGGCGAAGATACTTTGCCGAAAGATTTCTTGCCCGAGTGCGAAATGATGCACAGGGTAATTGAAGATGCGATTGAAGAGAGAAAAAAGTACGGCGAAAACGAATTGACGTATGTTGTGGTGAAAGGGTAGCAGATAAGAAAAGCGTTTGATTTTCCGGAATACTACGGCAAAAACTGGGATGCGTTTTGGGATAACCTTAAAGTGCCCGAAAGCCGGTATCCCGAAAAGCGGCTGTTTTGGGCGCTTTTCACCTTGTCCTCCTTGAAATATGCCCGATATTCCTGCGTCGTCCGCGGCAAAAATCACCGCAAAACATCTCGCTTACGGAATCCCGTTTTGGACACTTTAAGGTTGATGTGGAACGAGTGCGATGCGGACAAAATAATTATCTTGGGTGAAGATACATTGCCGAAAGATTTCTTGCCCGAGTGCGAAATGATGCACAGGGTAATTGAAGATGCGATTGAAGAGAGAAAAAAGTACGGCGAAAACGAATTGACGTATGTTGTGGTGAAATGATTTCGGTGCATTAAAAAACAGCAATATTTGTCCGAAAAATATAAAGATTCGTCTTGAATTTGGGCCGGTAATGGCGTATACTATTTTCAGAATTTGAATTTCGGAGTTTTTTATGAGATTTGCACTTCAATTGTATTCACTGCGTGACGATACGCAAAAGAACGCAGACCTGACACTCCGCCGTGTTTCCGAAATGGGCTACGAAAACGTTGAGTTTGCGGGCTATTACGGCAAAAGCGGCAAGGAAATGAAAGAGTTGCTTGATTTCCTTAACTTAAAGGCGATTTCGTCGCACGTGATTTATCCCCGCTTTACCGATAATTTCGGCGAGGAAGTTGAGTTCAACCACGCGGTGGGAAATGACACAATAGTTCTGCCGTGGATGAAAACCGACACTCTTGACGAGGCAAAAAAGGCGGCGGAAGACATTGAGAAAATGGCACAGGCGTTTATCCGCGAGGGCTTTAAGTTCGGGTATCATAATCATGCCCATGAGTTCAAACCCCTTGACGGCAACGGAACGTGCGCAATGGATTTTATCCGCGAAGTGCCGGGCGTAAAGTTGCAGCCCGACGTATTCTGGCTTAAAACCGCGGGAATTGACCCGGTGGAATTCATAAATAAAAATTCCGACAGGCTTATTTCGATTCATATGAAAGAATACCGTGAGGACGGGTTCAACGTTGAACTTGGTAACGGAATTCTGCCATGGCGGGAAATTATGAGCGCTGCACAAAATGCGGGCGTCAACACGGGCATAGTCGAACAGGAAGAGTACACCTGTGAGCCTATAAAAAGTGTTGAAATCTGCATAAATAATATAAAAAAGATTTTCGGATAAGGAGAAAATGATATGAAACTCGGTGTATTGACAGTTCCTTTGTATGACAGAAGTTTTGAGGACGCCCTGAAATGGCTCAGCGAGCGCGGCGTTCATACCCTTGAAGTGGGCAACGGCGGTTTCCCCGGAAATACCCATATTAACCCCGACGATTATTTGGACAAGCCCGAAAAAATCGCCGAACTTAAAGCATTGCTTAAAAAATACGATATGACTATTGCGGCGCTTTCGTGCCACGGCAACTGCGTTCACCCCGATAAGGCGGTTGCGGCAAAATTCCAGAGCGACTACGAAAAAACCGTGCTTATGGCTGAACAACTGGGTATCGATACCGTTGTTACTTTCTCGGGCTGCCCCGGCGGAAGCAAGGACGACAAAACACCCAACTGGGTAACCTGCCCCTGGCCCGAAGATTTCGGAAAGATTCTTGACTATCAGTGGAACGAGGTGCTTATTCCTTACTGGAAAGAGGCAGTTGAGTTTGCAAACGCTCACGGCGTAAAGAAAATTGCCCTTGAAATGCACCCGGGGTTCTGTGTATACAACACCACAACGCTGCTTAAACTCCGCGAGGCGGTGGGCGACACAATAGGCGCGAACTTTGACCCAAGCCACCTTATTTGGCAGGGCATTGAGCCTGCCGAGGGTGTAAGGCTTTTGGGCAAGGCAATATATCACGTACACGCAAAGGATACGTTCCTTGACGAGGCAAACATTAAAAAAATGGGCGTGCTTTCAACGGTACCGTATTCGCAGATGCTTGACCGTCCCTGGACGTTCAGAACCGTCGGCTACGGTTTAAGCGTAACTCAGTGGAAAAATTTTGTAAGTATGCTCCGTGCGGTAGGCTATGACGGCGTGCTTTCAATCGAACACGAAGATATGCTTATGAGCATTGAAGAGGGCCTTGAAAAGGCGATAGTGTTCCTTAAAGACATAATCAGCGTTGAGTCTACCGGCGAGATGTGGTGGGCATAAACCTTTATTGCATAAATTCAGGCAAGTGTTTTTTCAGCACTTGCCTTTTTTTCTTAAAAAATTGCGTGCAATTCATTAAAATGATGTTGTGAAAATATGCGTGCGGCTTGTATAATTAAATTAAAGAATATATCAGGAGGATTGTAATATGAAAAAAGTCGTATGCATTTTGCTTTTGGCAGCAATGCTGTTTTCGTGCGTAACGCTTGTTTCGGCGGAAGAGGAAACGGGTATCACAACCGTGCTCGAAAGCGATTTTGACACGACAACCGTTCAGCCCGACGGCAGCCAGTACTGGCAGAGTATAAAAAAAGAAATTGTTGACAGCGGCGAGGAAGTCCACGGCAACGTGATGAAATTCACCGCCACAAACGCAAATGCGGCATATTTTTGGACGCTCGGAACAAAAATAAAAGAGTTTGCGTCAAAAAATGCAAATGCTCAAAAAATAATCGTAAGCGCAAGTATGGATATCAAAATAGAGAAAGGCGCAAACACCTATACAAAACTTATGCTTAAAGCCGCGCCGAAAGATATTATGCTTGCTCAATCGCTTGCTGAAGTCGGCAAGTGGACTGTGCTTTCGGGAACAAAGGAATTTTCGGCAGAAGAAATTCTTTCGGCAAGTGATGGCGGATTCAGGTTTATGTACGAGTTTATCAACCTTGATAACGGCGAGGCGGTTGTGCTTGTTGATAATCTCAAAGTGCAGATAAAAGCAGTGTCCTACGGCGTAAAGATAAGCGGCACGGCAAACGGAAATTATATGCGCTTTCCGGATTTCGGAAAGTACCTTGCGGATAAAATCGCAAACGCCGAAAACGGCGAAGCGAAAGTTGACCTGAATATTTATAATACCGGAACAAAAAACATTGCCTTTAAGGTAAGCGCAAAAAACGGGTGGGGCAACGTGCTCGGCGAAAGCAGATACGTAATTGTATATCCCGGGTATTATGAAACCGTTACTTTAATCATTCCCGTTAAAGACGGCAAAGTGCTTGACGGAGAAAATGCAATAAACGCAAGTTCGGTTGTATTGTATATTGAACCGCAGGACCCGCAACATCTTTGGAACAATAACCTTGACGGCGCAGAGTACATTTTCGCCTGTCCCGATATTGACCGCAAAGCCCTTGAAAATGCGGGGACAAACGGCAGAATGGTTGAAAATGTTGAAAGCATTCCCAATTACGGTCATTATAGTTTTATAACGATGAACCTTGATTCGGGCAAGACGCTTGATATGAATTACTATGCAAATTTCGTTAAAGAACCGCTTGTTAAAGGCAGCAGCGGATATGTAGCCGCACCGGTTGAAATCAAACTTTACCGCGGCGGGGAACTTGTTAAAACACTTGCTGCAAACAGCGGCAGCAGCTTGCCGACAGGATTTAAGTATACAGTCGGCACTTATGCCGATATCGCCCCCCAGAGTATGGCGGACGAAATAACGGCGGAACTTGTTGTAGGCGGAAAAGTAATTGCCACTAAAACCGAAAGCATAAAGAGTTACTGCGAAAAGGTGCTTAAAACCGCTGACGGCGAAAAGTACAGAACCTTTATGGCGGATATGCTCGTTTACGGTCAGGCTCTGAGCGATTACAAGAATTTGGGCAAAACAATTGTAGGAGAAAACGATGCGTGGATTGCAACAAGCAAGACTGACTTTGCAACCATTAAAGGTGAACTTCAATCTGTAAAATCGGCAACAACTGCAATTGACACAAACAACAAAATCAAGTCGGCGGGACTGTATTTCTATGATGTCAACAAGATTTATTTCCGAGCGGAAATAAACGGCGGCGTTGTGAAAATCAACGGAACCGAAGTTGACGGAAACAATGGCAAGTATTATACCGACGGCATAGCGGCGACAAAGTTCGCAGATGTTTATACCGTTACGGCAGAGGTTGACGGAGCAGAAGTACACAAAGTAACATACAGCGTAAACAGTTATGTTTTGGCAAAATGCGAGGGTGACGCGGCAATAAACGTGCTTGCACGCGCGCTTGGCTGCTACGGCTATTCCGCAACACAACTTTCATAAGGGGGAAGTAAAAATGAAAAAGACGTACAAAGCGCCCGAAATAGATATCACTGTTTTAGGCAGTGAGGGAATTTTAACGGATTCCGCGCAGGAAACCGATGAAGAGGATTATTTTAATTAAACTCTGACATTATCATTTTTCATACATTCTTTCTTTAGCATAAACGGCACCTGAATTCAGGTGCCGTTTATGTGTTTGTATAGGATACCTTTCGCAGAAACACGGGAGGTTAAATATGTTTCAAATTCAACATTACGCTTTACTCTTCCCGTTTTCACCCAAATCGTATTTTAACTTAAAGTAATTATAATAGTCATTAAACTCCTTGATTTCGCCGCCCTTGACTTTGCGCAGATATTCGTGAATATCCAAATCTTCGTGGGAGATTTCAAGGACGCAGCCGGCGATGTTGGAACAGTGGTCACTTATTCGTTCCATATTTGTTAAAAGGTCGGTAAGCACAAAGCCCAGTTCTATGGTGCATTCCTGTTTGCGCAGGCGCTGAATATGGCGCTTTTTCAGGCTGTCGCACAGATTGTCTACAACCTGTTCCAAGGGTTCAACCATAACGGCGCTGTCCAGGTCATTGTCCTTAAAGCATTTAAGTGAAAGGTCGAGAATTTCGCGTATGGCATTCATCATAATGTTAAGCTCTCTGCGCGCTTCACCGGAAAATTCAAGATTTTTGTCGTGAATCTCTTCAATTGAATCCACAATATTTACCGCGTGGTCGCTTATGCGCTCAAAATCGGATATAACGTGAAGCAGTTTGTTTTCTTCCGCACTGTCTGCTTCGGTCATACTGTGGGAAGAAAGTTTTACAAGGTAGGAACCCAGTTTGTCTTCGTAAACGTCAACTTCGCTTTCTTCTTCGCGAATCCTGTCCGCCTGTTTTTCGGAGAAAGTATCAAACAAATCAAAGGCGCGGTATATGGAGTTTGCCGAGATTTCCGCCATTGACGAGGAAACGGAACGGCAGCGCTCTATTGCAACCGAGGGGACGGAAAGCAAGCGTTCGTCAAGCAGTTCGGTTTTGCCGTCCTTTGCGTCGCGGACAATGAATTTTGCAAGTTTCTCCAAAAGTCCGCTGCAAGGCATAAGAATCGCGAGGGCAAATATCTTGAATGTTGTGTGCACGATGGCAACGCCCAGGGGGGTAGCGTACAAATTCATAAACGCGAAGTTTACAAAGTGGTTTATAAGGTAGAACAGCGGAAGTATGATAAGCGTTGCTATTATATTGAACGAAAGGTGGATAGCCGCGGCACGGCGGGCGTTTTTGCCCGTTCCGGCAGAGGCGATAAGGGCGCTTATACAGGTGCCTATGTTTTGACCCATAACAACGGGAATAACCGTTGCATAGGGTACAGAGCCAGTTGCAGTAAGCGCTTGCAGAACACCTACCGACGCAGAAGAAGACTGAATAATTGCCGTGAAAACCGTGCCGACCAAAACGCCTAAAATCGGGTTTTGGAAGAGGGTAAGCATATTTATAAATGCGGGGACGTCTTTAAGACCCGATACGGACGCACTCATCATATCCATACCGAACATAAGAATTGCAAAACCTACAAGAATAAGACCTGTGTCTTTACGCTTTGAATTTTTCTGAAATGCATAAAATATAACGCCGATAAGCGCGATGAGGGGAACAAAAGAGGACGGCTTGAAAATGTTCAGCCAAAAGTTACCGTTACCCTGAATACCTTGAAGAGAGAGAATCCAGGCGGTAATACTCGTGCCTAAGTTTGCGCCCATAATAACGCCGATGGACTGCCTTAACGTCATCAGTCCCGAGTTTACAAAGCCCACAACCATAACGGTTGTTGCCGATGAGGACTGAATGAGAAGCGTTACGCCAAGACCCAGCAAAAATCCCTTAAAGGGGCTTGAAGTGGCGCTTGACAGGAACTGTTTTAATTTGTTGCCCGCCCGCTTTTCAAGACCCTCACCCATAAGGGTCATACCGTAAAGGAACAGAGCAAGTCCGCCGATAAGTGATAAAATTTCAGTAATGCTCATAAAATACTCCGCAAAAATCTTAATTTCGTCACTCATTATAAAATGCCAATGTTAAATCCTGACGGGTGGCAAGGTTAAATCTATGTTAAATTGAGGGGAAACTGATGGAAACAGACGTGCCTTTGCCCATTGTGCTTTTAACGTCAATAGTTGCGCCGTGATAACTTGCGCCGTGCTTTACAATCGAAAGCCCGAGCCCCGTGCCGCCAACCTGCTTGGAGTGACTTTTGTCAACACGGTAAAAGCGTTCAAAAATCCGCGGGATATTCTGCGGGGCAATGCCTATGCCGTTATCGGTAACGGTAAGTTTTTCGCTTCCGTCAGCGGACGAAAGTGTTATTTTCACATTTCCGCCGGGCGAATTGTACTTTATTCCGTTATCGCAAAGATTGTAGACCATTTCTTCCAAAATTCCGCGTATGCCCGAAACGGGATTGCAGTTGCCTTCAACAGAAAGAGATATGCCGTTTTTTTCGGCAATGTTTTTAAGGCGCGAAATTACGCTTATACATACTTCTTTAAGGTCAACGGGTTCGCGGGATTCTTCTATTGAGTTTTCGTCCATTTGCGAAAGTTTTATTATGTCGTTTACGAGGGTGATAAGCCTGCCGGTTTCGTTATGAATATTTTGCGCGAAACGGGGGATATCTTCCTGCCTTACAATTCCGCCGGCAAGAATTTCGGATATGCCGTAAATGGACGTGAGGGGTGTTTTCAGTTCATGGGAAACGTTTGATGTAAACTCGCGGCGCATAATTTCGCGCTTTTCTTCCTGTGTGATATCAAGCAGAAGAATAACGCAGCCGGTAAGTTTGTCGTCGTTCATTAAAGGGTTTGCGTAAATGCGGTAAATGCACCCGTTAAGTTCAAAGGAATCCACGGTGCCTTTGCCCATAAGCGCGTTTTGCACACTGCGGGCAAACGTTTCGGAAATATCAAGCGGATTTTCGGCAAAGTCGCATATGTTCTTCGCGTGGGAGTTAACAATCAGGGGCTTACCTAAACTGTCGCAGACTATAAGTCCCTCAGCCATATTTTCCGTAATGGCGTTAAATTCCTGATTCCGCCGTTTCAGTTCCGACATCTGACTGCTTATCAGGGAATCCTGACGCACGATTTTGCGCATAAGGGGTTTAAGTTCCGCGTCGCATTCGTCCGCGTCAACATCGTCGGGGTCAACGGACGTTATTTTTCCCGTTACCGCCCGCGCGCAGATTTCGCCAAAAGCAAGCGAAAACACAATTGCCGCGGCAACCGCACAGGACACGGCATAGTAATCCGTTTCGCTCCAAGATGTTTTGAAAAGCATAAATATGCCTAGCGTCAAAAGCGACGAAACAAGCGAAAATAAAAAGCAGAGAGTAAAACAGCGTTTTTTCATAAATCTAAATCCTTTTAATCAATTTGAAAAACAGACCGAACGTATCGGCAATACCCTTAAAAAAGCCGCGTCTTTCGCCGAAAGAACCATTATCGGCGATAAAATCGGCGGGACCTGAATAAACGGCGCGGTCTTTGAATACTTCAAAAAGCCCGTCAACGGTATAAAAACCGTCTTTATTTATTTCTGAATCCGCGAAAGAAAGAATGTATGCGGCAAATTCCGTACAGGTATAGGCTTTGTCAATAAAAACACGTCGCCCGAAAACGTAACTTGTTGCCGAAAAGAAATTGTACAGGTATTCTTCGTTTTCACCGTACATTTTTTCGCATACGGCTTTCATATTCTCAAAAACACCGTCATCAACTTCCGTTTTGCACACGGTAACATCGGCGGGCTGATTTTTATAAAAGTATCTTGCGGGAGAATCCTTTATAAATCCGCCGAAAAAGGGCGTGTCAATGTACCGCCGTGCAAAGGTGTAGGCATTAAAAAGATTCCTGTCAAAGGAAACGGACACATGATTGAATTTTGCTTTTGTAAAAAAACGAATGAATTTCCCTGTTTTATAGGGAGTGGCGGAAAACACGATGAAGATGTCTTTCATAATTACCTCACACATATTATATATGCGTCGGGGACGTATGTCAATAAAATAAAAAAACCGCCCTTTCGGGCGGAAAAAATCAGGATTCTTTTTTTATAAGCACTGTCCAGTCCTTTGCCGAGGGACGTTCGCCTAAGGCAAAACAGCCGTTCTTTACGTTTGCGGGCAGAGTTTTCAAAAACACGCCGTTTTCGGGGTCGAACCAGGTATAGGTGTAGCGGGCGTTTTCGTCAAGATTTATAAACGTACCCGTTTCCTTTGCGGGTTCGCCGTCGATTTTGTCATAGAAGTATGCAGCAAAAATATCACGGTCGATATGCGCCGCGGAATAATATCCGCCGTCGGCAATAAAGTATTTGTTTTCGTCAAAGCAGGGAACAAGTCTGAACCAGTCAAAGGTCAAAAAGAACTGTTTCATATATTCCATTGCTTTTCCGCCGGGCAAATCGATTGACTTTCCCCACGGGGTGAGTTTTTCCTCAACGCTTATTTCAACACCGTCCCGCCTTGTGGGATTCTTTATGTCATAGGTGCTTTTATACAGCCACATATCCACAACGCCGTAACCGTGCCCGAACATTCCGTTCAAAAACGCAATCCAGCCCTGAATGCGCGCGCCGAGGGAATTTGTCCACAAAAGTTCGTAGCGGGCTTCATAATTGATAATGGGCTTATTCTGCCCGTTGTACCAGTAGTCCATAGGCGCGGTAAAGTCAAGGGGCGCATTTAACACCGGTTTCCACTGATTCGCCCACCAGGTATGCGCGGGAATTTCACGGAACGCGGAATTTATTGCGGTGGTGAATCTGCCGATGTAGTACGAGCCTTCCTGATGTGCCGAAAGGGGCTGTTTCAGAGGGTCATATTTATGAATCATTTCGGCAATTTTCTTATAGGGGTTATTTTCTTTTGTAAGGGTGTGATTCGTGTTGGCGCATTCGTTAAAGTAAAAGTCGTTATCCACTTCCTGACCGAGTGTCCACAGACAGGGGAACGCGCCGTAGCGGGCAACCCAGTATCGGGAAAGCACGTCAAGAAGCGAATACATTTCCTCTTCGTCGGTTTCCTGCATAAGTTTAATCATATCTTTCGGGAAGAAAAACTGCGCGTTTGCGTGTACAAGACCGCTGTCGGCAATAAACTTAAAGTATTCGTCCGCCTTCTTAAAGTATTCGATATCCTTTTCGTCAATGCCGTCGGTAAGAACGTATCCGGTTTCAAGGGCTTCGGTCTGATAAACCGTAAAGCCCTGACTGATACGGTGCCTGATTATGTGCTTGAAGTGGGAATCACAGTCGATTCCCCCGGCGTGTTCGCCGGCACGGTCAAACTCTTCGGAAAGGAAGTTCCAGTGGGTGTCGCCAAGGTAGAAGAACGGCGTGCCGTCGGCATACAGGAACATTTTGTTCCCCGCACGCAGAAAACCGCGGCGGAAGATTTCAAGGTCGCCTGAATATTCCTTACAGTCAACAACGCCGAAAACGTTTTTCAGGTTTCCGTCATCAACGTTGCAGGCGGTTTTATATACCCATATTCCCGCACAGGGCAGTGCAAAACGGAAACAGTATTCGTTTTTTCCGTTCCAGAACGCGGGAATAACAAGTATTTTTGTGCCGTTTGTTATTTCCAGGTCAAGAATAACGTTTTTGGCGGGATTTTCGTATTCCTTTTCGGCATAAAGCGTGATTTCGGTATAACGCCATGTTTCGGCGCCGATTTTTCGTTCCATAATCTGCTCCTATTTCGTTTTTTGCAGTACAAGCACCCAGTCCTCTGCCGAGGGGCGCTCGCCTACGGCAAAGCAGCCGTCCTTTACGTCGGCGGGGCGGGGATTGCTCATTGCGGTCGTGCGGGGATTGAACCAGGAATAAGTGTATTCGCCGTCAAGACCCTTAAAAGTGCCTGTTTCGCGGCTTCCGGCAGATGAAATATCATCGTAGAAGTAGGCGATATACAGGTCGTTGTTTGTGTGCGCAACGGAGTAAAAGCCCGTGGAAGAATCAAAGATATCCTTACTGTCAAAGGCGGGAACAAGATTCCACCATTCATATTTTTCCAGGAACCGCTTCATATAACTCATCTGATATCCCGACGCGTATTCTATTGATTCGCCCCACGGCGTGGATTTTGTCTTTGTGGAAATCGTAATGCCGTCGCGGACGGTATCTTTGTCGATATCGTAGGTGCTGTTGTACAGCCAGATGTCCACAGCGCCGTAGCCGTGCCCGTACATTCCGTTTAAGAACGCAAGCCAGCCCTGTGCGCGTGCGCCGTATTCGTTGGTCCACAAGCCGTCATATCTGCCTTCGTAAACAACGGCGGGTTTGCCCTGACCGTTTACCCAGTAATCCTTTGCGCCGGAGAAATTCGTGGCGCTGTCAAGTACGGGTTTCCACTGACTTGCCCACCAGGAATGACCCGTTGTTTCCCTGAATGCGGAGTTTGACGCGGTGGTAAAGTTTATTATCGTCTTTGCGCCTTCCTGATGTGCGGAAATGGGGTTCTTGTACGCGTCGTACTTATACATGCATTCGCACACGTATTTCCACGGATTGTTTTCGGCGGTCATCGTGGTGTTGGATTTCGTGTTTTCGTTATAGTAATAGTCGTTGTCAACTTCCTGTGCAAGGGTGTACATAACGGGATATGCGCCGAAACGTGCCACCCAGTAGCGGGAAAGCGTATCAAGCAGTTTTTCGTATTCCGCCTTGGAGTATTTTGCCATAATCTGCTCGTTCATCGTTGACGAAAAGAAGAACTGCGAATTTGCGTGGACAAGTCCCTGTGAAGCAATGTACTTAAAGTACTTGTCGGCGTTTTTAAGCCCCTGAATATCCTTGGCGGTAATGCCGTCGGTAAAATCGAACGAGGCGCCCAGCGGCTCGGTCTGATACACGGTGTACCCTTGGGCAACACGCTTGTTTACTATATACTTAAAGTGGGAAGTGGTGTCCGAACCCGTGGAGCGTGAACCTGCTTTGTCGTATTCTTCGGTAAGGAAATTCCAGTGAGTATCGCCCAAATAGAAGAACGGCGTGCCGTCGGCATAGGTAAAGTAGTGCTTGTCGGGGTCGGTCTTTACAAAACCGCGCTTATATATTTCAAGGTTTCCCGAATACTTCGTCACGTTTATGCTGCCTGTTTTTCCGTGTACGCCGGAATCGGTCTTGTCACTGAAAGCGGTGGTGAATGTCCACGTACCCTCTTCGGGAAGTGCAAAACGCACGCGCCAAATGTTGTCGCCGTCCCAGAATCCGGGTATTGTAAGGGATTTTGAGCCGTTTGTAAAAGTAACGTCCAGGGTCTGCGTGCCTACGGGGTCGGCAACGGTCCTGTTTGCAAGGAAAGTCATTTCGTTTGCAAGCCATGTTTCGGCAGTGTCAACAAGTTTCTCTTTTTCGGGCGCGGGTTCGGCGTATGCTATCCTGAAATTGTCAATATATATTTCGCCTATGTTCTCGTCAATGGTATGCATACACAGGAACCAGCCGTGAGATTCGTTGTCAATGTCGGAAGAACGGACGGAAAGTTCAAAGTCTACGTCCATCCACTCGCCGGGAAAGCCGTCAATGGCGGCGTTGGGGTCAAAACGGTAGTTCTTTTTCTGCTTGTCGGGCGCAATAAACGAGTTTTCATCCTTTGCGCCGTTGCCGCGGATTATAATTTTGAATCCCGTTCCCACAACCATATCAACGTCCTCGCCGCCCAAGCGCACGGCAAAGGAAATTTTATACGTTCCCGCTTTTTTGAGATAGTTGTATAAATTTACGGCGGGACAGGAATACGAGTATCTGTTGTTATCTCTTGCGGCGTTCGAATATTTTATGCACTGGGTGCCGTCAACGCCGTCGGGCGAAAGGGAAACATTGCCGGAATGATACCGCGACCAACCCGTATCGCTTACGGAAGCAGCTGAATTAAAGTCGGATTTTACGCCGGAGAGAATATCCTTGAAAACCAAGTCTCCCGAAGTTTCTTCGTCTGATGTAATCGGCGCAACGCTGTCGGGCACAGGGGTTGCGGTTGCAAGAATGTCAACTTCCGGTGCGGGTGTTGCCGTGGGCACGGAAGAGGGGTCTTCCTCCTGCGGCGTGGGAGTTCTCCTGCAAGCAGAGAACGAGAAAGCCATGATTAAGGTAAGAATCAGGGCAAGTAAACGTTTGTCAGCCATAAAAAACCTCCGATATTGTTAATGCTGATTCCATTATATCAGCCGTAATCGAAAAAAACAATATACAAAACGATTTATTTTTTGTATAATTCAACAAAAATAACGTGTTGCGGCGATTAAAAAACGGGTGTATAATAAAAATATACGGTTATGAGGTGGACTATGAAATATAAGGGAGTTATTTTTGACCTGGACGGAACGTTGCTTAATACGCTGCACGATTTGTATCTTTCAACCAACCGGGCACTCGAAAAAATGGGTATGCCCGCACGGACGGAAGCAGAAGTGTGTGCGTTTGTGGGCAACGGCGTTGAAATGCTTATAAAGCGCGCGCTCGGTGAAGAACACGCTGATATGCTGCCCGAAACGCTTGGAATTTTCAAAAAGGACTATTCTCTTCACAGCGAGGATAACACAAAGCCCTATCCGGGGATAACGGAATTGCTGAAAAAACTGAACGCAAACGGCGTAAAATGCGCCATAGTTTCAAATAAGTTTGACGGAGCGGTAAAGAAACTTTCGGAAAAGTACTTCGGAAATCTTATTCTCTGTGCAGTGGGCGAAAGCGAAAACGTGCGCAAAAAGCCCGCGCCCGATTCGGTATTTAAGGTAATGGATAATCTGGGACTTGATAAATCTTCCTGCGTATATGTGGGCGATTCCGATGTGGATATTCTGACCGCGAAAAATGCGGAGATTCCCTGTGTTTCGGTAACATGGGGGTTCAGAAAACGGGAATTTTTAGTGAAAAACGGCGCGGCGGTTTTTGCCGATTCGGCGGAAGAACTTTGGGACAGACTGAAATAAAGGACGCGAATCGAGCGTCCTTTGTCGTTTGCTTGCTGAAATCAAAACCCGCGATTTCAGATTTTAGGGTTCAATATAGGGTTAAACGCGGTGGAAATCAGCAGCAAACCGCTGCCCTGCAATGTTAAAATGAGGTTTTTAGGAAAAACACTTTTGCGGTTAAACTGCCTTTTGCATTGCTCGTTTTATGCTCTTTATCTGTCTTTCGCGGTAGGGCGGGGCTTTATGTCCCGCCGTTTTGGAATAGGTTGTTTTGTGCAGAAAGACAGGTGCTTTTCAACATTATATCTCTTGCAAGCCCACAATCTTTCTGCGCTTGCGGTAGGAGATAAACCCCTGCCCTACGGGGTTGAAATGCGGAAGAAAAACAATAAACGCTTGGTAGAGAATTATTCCGAAAGGAATGTGAAAATATCTTTTTCCACACATTCGCGGCAGAAATCGTTGAGAATTTCGTGCCGATAGGAAGAATAAAGTTTTAATTTTACATTGTGCCCCGTTGCTTTAAGGGCATTGTATACTTCCTTTACGCCCTCGCCGTAATCGCCTACCGGGTCTTCGCTTCCCGAAACGAGAAGTATGGGAATATCGGGCGTGTTTTCAAAGCACTTTTTTGAGTTCGCGTAGCGGTTAAGGGTAATAAGGTCCTGCATTGCGCTTACCGAAAACTTAAAAGTGCAGTATTTGTCCGCCGCGTAGTGCCTGTGATTTTCCGTGTCCTTTGAAAGCCACGCGCTTGCGCCCTCGCCCTCAAAATGCGAATTGTACGAGCCGAACGCAAGTTTGTCGACGGTTTTTGAAATATATCTTTCACCCTTAAAGAATTTAATCAGTTTCGTAAAGGCAAGCCCGATTCCCGAAGCGGGATTTGCGCCGCCGGTACCCATAATAATAAGTTTGTCGGGGCGGGCAAACATTGAAACCGACGTGCGCACGATAAACGAACCCATTGAATGCCCCATTAAATAATAGGGAAGTTCGCCGTACTCGCTTTTTACGCTGTCGGAAAATACTTTAACGTCTTTTGCAAGCAGTTTCCAGCCGTCACGGTGGGCAATAAAGCCGAGTTCACCCTCGTTGTCGGCGGTAGCGCCGTGCCCCAGATTATCGTACCCGAAAGCAATATATCCCTGTTCGGCGGCAAGACGCATAAATGATTCGTATCTTCCTATATGCTCGGTCATTCCGTGTACAATGTGTAAATACCCCGTTATCTGCCCGTCGGGAATAAAAATTTTGCCCTTTAATATATGTATGCCGTCCGACGACGGTACGCGCTTTTCTTTTACCGTAATCATTTTTCCTCCTAAAATTCCCGGCAGGCGCTGACCGCTCTCTGCCACTGTGATAATTTTTCTTTCCGCACTTCATCGCTTAAATCAGGCTCAAATACCTTTTTTACTTTTGTGCGCTCAATAATGTATTCCCTTGACGGGAAGAATCCGCAAGTCAGCCCCGCAAGCATTGCCGCACCCCGCGCCGTTGCCTCGTTCGATTCCGCAAGAATCACGCAGGTGTTTGAAATATCCGCCTGAAACTGCATTAAAAGTCCGTTCGCTGCCGCACCGCCGTCAACTTTAAGGTCGGAAAGCGGAAGTTTTGTGTCCATACGCATTGCCGCGAGTACGTCTTCCGCCTGAAACGCTATGGATTCAAGCGCCGCACGGGTGAGATGGTCACGGGTGGTTCCGCGGGTAAGCCCGAAAACCGCGCCCCGGGCGTCGGAATCCCAGTAGGGCGCACCCAAACCTGAAAACGCCGGCACAATATATACTCCGCCGCTGTTTTCAACCTTGCCGGCAAAATATTCGCTGTCGGCTGAATCAGAGAAAAAGCGCAAGCCGTCACGGAGCCATTGCAGCACCGCACCGCAGATAAACACACTGCCTTCAAGCACAAACTGCGTCTGCTCGTTTTCAAGGGTTGCGCCGAGAGAAGTAACAAGTCCGTTTTTTGACGGAATTCTGTTTTCGCCCGTGTTCATAAGCAAAAAGCACCCCGTGCCGTAAGTGGCTTTTGCACTGCCGGAAGAAAAACAGCACTGCCCGAAAAGGGCCGCCTGCTGGTCGCCTGCGATTCCGCAAACGGGAATCTCTGCACCCATTATCTCCGCCGTGCCGAAAAACGAACCGCTCTTTTTTACCTGCGGCAGCATTTTTTCGGAAATGCCGAAAGTCTGCAAAAGTTTTTTGTCCCAACAGCCGGAAGAAATATCGTAAAGCATTGTCCGCGACGCGTTGGTTTCGTCCGTTGCGTGAACGCCGCAGAGTTTATATAAAAGCCACGTGTCCACCGTGCCGAACATTAAATCTTTGTTTTTCGCGTCGGGAACGTTATCAAGAATCCATTTTATTTTTGTTGCGCTGAAATACGCGTCGGGACGCAAGCCCGTAACGGCGGTTATGTATTCTCCGTCAAGGTCTTTGCACATATCTTTTGTGCGGCGGCACTGCCACACAATGGCGTTGTATACGGGACGCCCCGTTGATTTTTCCCACACTACCGTAGTTTCCCGCTGATTTGCGATGCCAATTGCGGCAATCTCATCGGGCGAAATTCCGCTTTTGGCAATGCATTCGCAAAGTGCGGCATACTGGGCGGCGTAGAGTTCGAGCGGGTCCTGTTCAACCCAGCCCGGGCGCGGATAAATCTGCGTAAAATTCTGCTGTGAAGAAGAAATTACATTCAAATCACGGTCAAACAGTATCGCGCGGGCGCTTGTTGTGCCCTCGTCAAGGGCAATAACGTATTTTTTCATTCCGTCACTTCCTTACGGTATATTGTATCATATGTTCGGCGTGATTTCAATAGGCAAAATTTCGGGCTTGACAAAAAAATTATAATGCATGATAATTTATCATAAACGAGGTGAAAAAAATGAGCGAAAAACTTTTCTACAAGGATGCATATATAAAGGAATTTGACGCGGAATGCATTTCCTGCCGCAAAGAGGGAGAATACTTTGCTGCGGTGCTTGATAAAACCGCGTTTTTCCCCGAGGGCGGCGGACAGACGGGCGACACGGGCGCACTTAACGGGGTGAAAGTTACCGACACGCAGGAAATAAACGGCGAAATTCTTCATATTCTTGAAAGGGAAATTCCTCTCGGCGCGGTTCACGGCGTGCTGAACTGGGATAAACGCTTTGCCAAAATGCAGAATCATACGGCGGAACATATAGTTTCGGGAACGGTGAACAAAAGATTCGGGCTTGACAACGTGGGCTTTCATCTGGGCGACGGATTCGTTACAATGGATTACAACGGAACTCTTACAAAGGAAGATGTTCTTTTCCTTGAAAGCGAGGTAAACGAGATTCTTTGGCGGGATTTGCCCGTTAAAGCGTACTTTCCCCAAGATACGGACGGAATTATTTTCAGAAGCAAAATCGATATAAAAGAAAACCTGCGGATAGTGGAAATCCCGGGCGTGGACGTGTGCGCCTGCTGCGCGCCCCACGTATGGTCAACCGCGCAGGCGGGAATAATAAAGATAATAAATTCCGAAAAGCACAAAAACGGCGTTCGCCTTACGATGAAAAGCGGCGCGTTCGCACTTAACGAAATGCGGATTTTGCAGAAAAATGCGGAGAGAATTTCGCATATAACATCTTTACCGAGCGAAAACTGCGCCGACGGGGTTGAAAAACTGGCGCAAAAACTTAAAGACGCGGAATTTAAGATAAAGGATATGCAGATAAAAGCGGTGCTTAGGGCAGCGGAAGAAAGCGAAAAAAACTATATGTTCGTTGACGATGCGTCGCTGTTAAAGGACGCGGTAAACGCGCTTAAACTAAAATTCGGTCAGCCCGTGTTTGCGTTTGCGGGCGCGGGCGAAACATACAGATTTATGGCACTCTGCCCCGACAACATAAAGGAAACCTTGCAAGGTAAACTCAATATACGGTGCGGCGGCAGAGACGGTATGATACAAGGCTCGGTAGCACAGACGAAAGAAGATATAGAAAATGCACTTAAATCCTTTTTTTGAACAGCAGTGTTCTTCTGAATGGACACAAATGTAAACAAAAGATTAAAAAATAAATTTCGTGTTGACAAGACGGAATTGTTCAAGTATAATATCGGTTGAATTCATAAAAAAACAGGAAGGAATGAATTGAATGAAAAAATTATTAACTGCGGCACTTGCCTGCTGTATAGCGGTATCTGCCCTCTGCCTCGGGGTTAACGCCCAGGGCAAAAACTACCTTAAAGCGGAATGGACAAACGGCCTTGACGCGACCGTTTCCAAAGAAGGTGATGTCTATAAGGCTGCCAATATGATAAACCAGTGGTCATCACCGTTTCTTCCCTCACTCGCGTCAATAAAAGACGCGGTTTCAAAAGAGGAATCGATAATTGTTACCTTTAAGATTCGCGCGTTGTATAAAGCCGGCAATGAGGGCGAATATACCTCTGCAAGGGTTTTGTTCCGCGGAACAACGTCGGAAAAGATTGAGCCGAATGAGGAGGCCAGTGAAGAGTGGAAATTAAAGTATGAAGAGAGTCTTGACGGCGAAGATGCTCTTTTTGGATGCAGCATGGGCAATGTAATGTATTACGGCTCAGCTATTGAGTTTACCGACAGCGAATGGACGCTCGTTGAATGGCCTATGGCGCTTACAAGCGCACAGGTAGACAACAAGATGATTACCGAGTGGAGTCTGTGCATAGACACCATTAAGGACAATACTTTGCTTGCGGGTATTGAAATCAAGGATACCGGCATTTACTGCGAATCGGATTACGTAAGCGATGCACCGGCGACTCCCACACCTACTCCAACGCCCGAGCCGGAAGAGGATGCAACACCTACCCCCACAATGAAGAACGTGTTCGGCGAAACCACACCTACACCCACTGTTGCGGCGAAAGCAACGGCAACCGTTGAGGCTACCGAAGTTCCCAATGACACAAAAGGCGGAAATTCGCTTTGGTGGGTTTGGGTTATCGTTGCGGTAGTCGTTGTTGCAGGCGGCGGCGCGGCAGTTTACTTCTTTGTAATTAAAAAGAAAAAAGACGGTAAAGCAGAATAAACATTGAGTCGGTCTGAGGAAAGACCGCCTTTTGCATTATGTAAAGTGTCAGGAGCAGCATTTACGTATTATTTTGACCTGAAATAATATATGTGGTATAACCTGCTTGTCGGCAGAAGCGGCGGAAAGGAATTGTATGTATGAAAAAAATGTTAAAGGCTGTGGCAGCAGCGATGGCTGTAACCGCAATGATGTGCGTAAATGCATACGCAGCAAATGAAAACTATCTTAAAGAGGAATGGAATGACGGAATTGAAACGGTAGTTGAAAAGAAAACCGAGGGCGGCGACACCGTTTACAGGGCGACGAATGTCATAAATCCGTACAGTTCACCTGTTATCCCGGTGCTTGCGGCGGTAAAGAAAGCATACAACAGCGGTGCAGATGCGGTGGTTCTTACGTTTGAAATCCGTGCGGTGTATAAAAACGGCGAAGATTTGCAAAGCAGCGCAAAACTGCTTTTGCGCGGAGCTGCGACCGATGGTGCTCTTGCAAGAGACTTTGATGCGTGGAATAAAAAATATGAGGAAGCGTGCGGCGATAATGATGTTCCGTTTGTAAATAAGAGCGGTAATATAATGTATCACGCTCCTAACGGCTTTAATTTTTCAGGTGAATGGACTACTGTTGAATGGACGATAGAGTTTCCGAAAGAAATTGTTAATATCGGTATGCTTTCCGAATGGAATCTTTGTATGGACGGCATATCTGAATGCGCGGATATAGAGGCGATAGAAGTAAAGAATGCCGCTGTATATAATTTTGAAGATTATGAGCCGGCAGAAGAAACTACGCCCGTTCCGGAAGAGCCGAAGGACGATGCAACGCCCACGCCCACAATGAAGAATGTGTTCGGTGAAACCACACCTACTACCACGGCGGAAGCAACAGCAACCGTTGAGGCTACCGAAGTTCCCACAGAAACAAAAGGCGGAAACTCACTTTGGTGGGTATGGGGTATTGCCGCGGTGGCAGTTGTCGGCGGTGCGGTTGCGGTATGCGTGGTTATAAATAAGAAAAAGAAAACGGATAAATAATATGTTGAATGTGAGGGAACGCCGGAGTTTTTGGCGTTCCTTTTTTTTTCACAACATAGTGTGTGTAGGAGCGTGAGCAACAAGATATAGCGTTCTGCGCGTTAATTCAACATAAAGTACACGAATGAAGCAAATAAAGTTCATAAAAAAGTAGTTGCAAAAAACGGCAAAAAGATATATACTACGTGAGCACCTTGAAAGAGGCGCGGGCT
>CAKRZX010000002.1 GCA_934434555.1 uncultured Clostridia bacterium | reverse complement strand
ATTCTCCGTTGCAATCGGCACATCTTCAATTTTCGCACTCTTTGCGTCTGCAACAACACTTAATGTCGTGACTGCAATTGCACAGGATAGTGCTATTGAAATCAGTTTACGAAACACGTCTGCTCCTTTCACTTATTGCGTGCGTTTATTTCGTTTATCTCATCGCTTAAATCAATCGAATTCACAAATTTATTATTTGTATTAAACAAAGCAACGGCACTATCATCAAGCCATTTTAATTCGCCCAATGACCAATGATATTCAAGTACATTCGGTTTTGTTTCGAGCATAAAAAACTTTTTATCTTTGATTCTCCTTGACACAGCATAAAACGAGACCTTTTCCATTGTTTGAACGCCTATAAGTTTTACCGTTACTTTGTTTTGAGTGCACCTTAAACCCGTATCAAACGAATAGCAAAAATTCAGTGCTTTTAATTCCTCTAACTTTGATTTAATAACATCAAAATCCCAATTTTTTCTTTGGCAAAGTGTGAGGAACGAATTATACGCAAGGTCATATAAATACTCTTGTTTCTTTTCATTTGTCCAGTTGAAATAATCATTATCAAATGGTACATCCATCTCCAATATTTTATCAAGTTCGCTTATTCTGTTTTTAATTTCGCCTTCTTTGCAGATAAAATTTATGCGTCTGCAATCGAAGTAATCCTTTTGTTGAATATTTCTTACCAAATATTCAGTAATGCAGGCGGAATCGTTCATCAATTGTCTTGCAAGTTCTTTTGTCCCGTCACGATAATAAAAAGAAATAATATATATTTTCATAGTTTTTCATCTCGGCATCGCTTTTGGTCTGAAATGTTTTACAAGAGAATTTCCAAAGTCAGAAAGCCGCTGTGTATTCATTCTTTCCCATTCAAGTGCCGCCGCTCTTCCGGGCATATTTGTCTTTACAATACGCGCTGCATATATATCTCCACCGGCCTCTCTGTTAAACGCATTAACTTGTGTATTTGCCCTCGGAGATGTACCATTGTTATTTAGCGGTTTTCCACTTATTCCTGTCTTTACAACATCACCTGAATTTTTATTATAGATTTCGTAACCATGCTGCGCTTTTGTACTGTTTTTTGAATTACCGTGTACCGGTTGTTGTGCCGGAGCAGGGTTTGCAGTTGTTGAACCGCCTCCTATGCTTGTAACCGGCACTTTTCCTTTGTAATCGCAATAATTCAGATACACGCCGTATGCGGTCATTCCAAATGTATATACAGTTGCGAATGCACAAAGACCGTTAATTATTGAATTATCAATATCAACCTCTCCGGTATACTTATAGCTTGTTGCTGCCGTATGACCTGCAACAAGGACTCCCGCAACAATTGAGCCTATAAGTATTATGGTTGTTATTGCGATTTCGCCATCAACATCTTGGAAATTTACCGGGTTGTTCAAGCAATACGCAAACATATTGCTGCCCACTGTACCCTGTCCGGTCGAAATATATCCGTCCGCATTGATAAACCTGCCGACTTCCGCATCATAATATCTTGATTGCAGATAGTAGAGCCCTGTTTCCGTATCGTAGTAATACCCGCGATATCTAATCGGATTTACGTTGGCAACATGCGTTGCATTTGTGGATATGTCATTACCCTGTCCGTCGGTTATTGCAACAACCTTACCCCAATCGTCGTAAGTGTATTTTGCAATGACACTACCCGATGAATCAATTATGCCTATAACGTCATTTTGAGCGTTACGGTAGAACCAGTAATCACTGCCGTTGTAATTCATTCCGGCAACGTTGCCGTTCTCATCATACGTGTACCAAATTACGTTATCCCCTGTTTTCTGCATTATAATTGCAGTGCCGTTGAGATAGTAATCTGTACGAACACCGTTTACAGTTTTACTTGTTCTTATACCATTGTCGTTATAGGTATAACTAATGGTGCTGTCATCTTTGGTTATACCGGTTAACTGTCTACCGCCCGACCAAGTAAACATTTCGCCGTTTATCCAGTTAAGCGGATTGCCTATGATATCATAAGATATACTTATGCCATTATATGCGGTGAGCAAATCTTTCCACTCGGTATTACCGTAAGTGTATGCAACCTCTACACCGTTTTTAGTTTTTGCAGTTATATTTCCGCCATTGTCATATGTATAGGCGTAAACATCAGAGCCTACGGTTGCTCCCGTAAGTTGGTTAAGGCTGTCATATGTATAACTTGCTATCACCGTGCCGGTTGCATCAGCAATAGTCAATATATTTCCGTTTGCATCGTATGTATAAGACAATGCTGTGCCGTCAGAATAAGATATCTTGTCTATTAACGTGCTTGTTCTGTAATTATCTATATTTTTATACTGATACGATGTTGTAAACGGAACGGTGGTGTTTACCGTCTTTTTCGTCTGCCGTTTAAGTAAATCATAAGTATACGAAATCTTTTCAACACCGTTATACTTTACGCCGGTTACAATGCTGTCATTGCCGAACACAAAGGTTGTCCGATTCTGCGCTCCATCGATATTTATCAAAATATCAATCGAACGCAAAACAAGTTTCGGTACTTTGTCTAAACTGTCAGGCACCATTTTTTCCGGTTCTGCAATTTCAACATTCTCGGTTGTAATCGGCACATCTTCAATGTTCTCGCTCTTTGCGTCCGCCACAACACTTAATGTTGTTACTGCAATTGCACATGATAGTGCTATTGAAATCAGTTTACGAAACACGCTTACTCCTTTCACTTCTTGTGCGATTTTATTTATCCCATCACTTATATTTTCTCAATACTTATCTCCACTTCTTGTGATAAAATATGCAATTCGCCTCCCGAAAGCATCTGAATTAAAATATAGACATTATTCTCATCAAATGCAACATGACTGTTTAGATAATTATACAAATATGAAAAATCATCTTCTGCTGTAAATGAAATAATACTTTTATCGTTTCCGAATTGCCTGCCTTTAATAGAAAGCAGGCATTCAATATCTGAAAAAATTATCCGAAATTCGGTATTAAAGAATGAATTCTCCGCATCAATTATGAGAATCTTTTCATTCTGGTTATACTCAATGCTTTGTACCACCGCATCATGAATGCAACTGCTATAAATGTGTTCTTTTAATTTCTTGAATGATTTTTTGTTAAATTTCATCTCATATTTCTCCTTTATTGTGGAAAATAAATAGTTGAATATGGTTCCGGTACTAATTCCCCTGCATAATAATGACCAGAACCATTTATATGATAATGTGGTCCATTTGGATAATTAGTATTCTCATCCCATCTAAATACCTCTGTATTTGTAGTCGGATCCATCCACCCAATTATCGCCCCATTTTTTGTCCCTGGTCTAAATACTCTCTCCAATCCTACCGGGTTAAAGTCATAAGGATTAGGTGTAAAAATTGCCTGTTTAGGTGGTGATGACGGTATTGCAATATCTTTATCCTCTGTATCTGATTTTGCTTTTGACGCAGATATTGATATAGATTGTGCTGCCTGATATACACCGTAACCTATGGCACCGACAGTAACCACAATTGCACCAACTGCTGCTATGGCATCACCAATCGGCAACGGGCCGTCAGAAATAGCTAATTCACCGCACCCTTCATATACTGGTGATACAGCTCCTAATGCTTTCCCGACTTCTGCAACAACTACTCTTATAACCTCAGCAATTTCACTCCAAAAATGACCTGTATTATCTGTTCTGCCTACCGGGTTATTTCCGCAATACGCAAACATATTGCTGCCCACTGTACCCTGTCCGGTCGAAATATATCCGTCTGCATTCAAGAACCTGCCGACTTCTGCATCATAATATCTTGATTGCAGATAGTACAGTCCCGTTTCCGTATCATAATAATATCCACGATACCTAATCGGGTTTATGTTTGCAATATGCGTTTCATTTGCGGATATATCGTTACCCTGTCCGTCGGTAACGGTAAGAACCTTGCCCCAGTCATCGTAAGTATATTTTGCTACAACACTACCCGAGGAATCGACTATACCTATAACGTCATTTTGGGCATTACGGTAGAACCAATAATCGCTGCCGTTGTAATTCATTCCGGCAATATTGCCGTTCTCATCATATGTATACCAAATTACGTTATCTCCTGTTTTCTGCATTATAATTGCAGTACCGTTGAGATAGTAATCTGTGCGAACACCGTTTACAGTTTTTGACGTGCGGATTCCGCTGTCATTGTAAGTATACGATATAGTATTATCGCCCTTAACAATGCCGGTGAGTTGCCTACCACCACCCCAAGTGAATTGTTCGCCGTTTATCCAGTTAAGCGGATTGCCGATGGTATCATAAGATATACTTGTGCCATTATATGCGGTAAGCAAGTCTTTCCACTCGGTGTTGCCGTATGTATATATTTTTTCACTTACCGCCGTGCCAGGTTCGCCTGTTGTGTATGCATAAGTTTTTACGGAGCAAATGTTCCCGCCATTATCATACGTATATGTTGTTGTAACATTGTGTTCTGCATCGTTAGTGCGCACAAGTTGATTAAGCGCGTCATACTCATAACTTACAAGTAAACTTTGCGCTCCGTTTGTTTCCGTGCTTATGCTTGTTATATTTCCATTTGCGTCATATGCATATATGTACGGTCTGTCATTGCTGTAACTGATTTTGTCAATCAGTGTGCTTGTTCTGTAATTATAAATATTTTTATATTGATACTGCGTAACAAACGGATTCGTTGTATTTATAGTTTTCGCTGTCTGCCGTTTAAGCAAGTCATAAGTATACGAAATCTTTTCAACTCCGTTGTACTTTACACCCGTTACAATGCTGTCGTTGCCGAACACCCACGAGGTTTTATTTGACTCAGTTCCGTTTACAAACTCAACATCACTGGCGCGATTAAACTCGTCGTAGGTGAGTTTAATTTTGAATCCGGACGATGTACGAACCTGCACAGGTCTGCCGAGGAAATCATAAACGTATGTGAATTTCTCGTTTGCGACCAAATCGGTATACGAAAGCAAATTGCCCTGACTGTCATAAGTATAACTGAACCTGTCAACGCCGTCAATGATTAGTTTTTTCACTCTGCCCTGACGGTCGTATTCGTATTCGCGTGTGTTTCCGTTGCCGTAGGCGGCTTTTCTTAACAGCCCGCTTTCAGCAAAATACATATTGTCCACAAGCAACCGCGTGCCGATTTTCGTCTGTTTACTTCTTCCGAGGGCGTCATAAATCAAACTGTACGACGTGCCGTTATGGGTCACCGTAGACAGTTGATTGTTTGAATCGTATGTATAATTTACGCTGATTCCGCCCTGTGAAACATTCGTTACACGGTCGTTAATATCGTACGAATACGATGTTTGATTACCTTTCGCATCGGTTGACGAAAGCAAGATTCCCTTTGATTCGTCATAGGAATAACTTACCGTGTTCCCCAGCGCGTCCGTCTGCGAACTCATATAGTTTTTGCTTGGGGTGTATTCGGCGCTTGTTACTATTTCCTTTGAGTACTCATACAGATACCAAACGCCGTAATATGGGTCTATGGTATCAGAAAGTTCAACGTGCCCAAACGAATTTGTATGCCCTACACAAAGATATTTTCCGGATTTAACCTGTATTGCAAAACCGTCATAGGCGGGAACGAACCTGAAACAATCATAATCACGCCAATTGCTTCCCTGGCTTCCCAATACCGCATTATCGGTTGCCCGTATAAAGTAAGCGTAATTGGAACTGTAATCCTCTACCATACAGTAATATCCGCTTTCCGCACGGAAAAGTGAATAGTAATTCACGGCTCTTGCGCCTGCATATACCGGAGAATCATCGTGCACGTTAGCATAGAGATATTTTCCCGATTCCCTTGACGCAATAGTGTACCTGTTTCCGCTTACAATCTGGTCGGCAGACGTAATTTTATTTATGGAGTTTGCCTTAAACAAGCGCAGTTTTTGACCCGTTTTGCCTAAATATGCACTTTCAAGCCCTATTCCGATATATCTCTTTGCCGACTCAACTCTTGACTTTATCTTGTAGCCATCTTCAAAGGGTTCAACAATCCAGTCCTGCCCTTTGCCGTAGTTGTGGTCGTTAAAGTAGAAATTATCACTTGTTTCGTTCCGTTCAAGATACTTACCGTCATTTTCTATTTTGAAATAGCCGTCTTCGGTAAGATGGAAAGTCATTTTTGAATCGGCAGTACACGGACCGAACATCTGCCCCGTAACATTCCAGTTATCTCTTTCAAGAATGCACGCAAGTTCATTATACCAAGCACCATAGGCAATATAGTACTCTCCGCCGTCCTCAATGGCGCAGGTTTCGATATTTGACGATACTTTTACACGTGTGGGGTTGCCGTAAGAATCATAAGTATACGTTGCGCCAACGCCGGTGGAACTTCTGTACATAGTAAGCAAGTCTTTATCGTTGTACACATACTCGTAGTCACTTCCCGAGGGCGTGTGCAGTGACGATGTTTTGTTGTCCTTGCTGTCAAAATTCGTCCTTTGGTTCGCCTTGTCGATTCCCGATATTACGTTGCCTTTTTCGTCATAGGAATAACTTGTGCCGAAACTCTCGTAGAACACCTGTATATTGTCAAAATATGCGGTGTTCAGGTTGCGGTTGTAGCACAGATAAATCTGAACATCAAGCACTTTTATGGGCGTCTTGTAGTCGCTGTCAAGCGGCACGGCGGCGCAAACGTACTGCCACGGTGTGTCATCGGTACTGCCGTCGATACGAACCGCGGTATTAAACTCTATGGGGACAATTTTTGTGGCACCGTTGGAATCAGCGTAGCGGATTTTTGCATACATTCCGAACCATCTGCCGCTGCCGTGAGATTCGTTGTCGGGAACGGCGTCGGCTTTCGCCCAACCGCCCACAACAAGACTTCCAGAGTCGGGCACGTTCAGGTGAATGGTTTTATATGCGGTAACGGAATTCATATAGTCACCGCTGATTTTTATTACTTTGTTGCCCTCGCTTACGGGATAGAATTTTACATTTGTTACGGTTATGTCCGCCGTGGCGGTTGAGCCGATACAAAGCCAAACTTTTTTTGAAATGTCAAAGGTGCTTTCGTTTATGTAAACCTGTGCGCCGCAAAGCGCAGAGCCCGCAGAAATGCTGCCCAGTTCAAGCCGCTGATTTTTTTCGTTGATAAGGAAAACATCAACCTTGGCGGCGGCAGTCGCTTTGACTTCAAAATAATATTTATGTTCGCCGAAACGATGTAAAATGCTGCTTATGTCGTATTTTGCAAACGTATTCGACCCACCGCGGGTGTGAACATACATTTTGCCCGTTTCGGACGCGATATCACAGTTTTTCTTTTCCCAAAGGGAGGACTTATAGGCAAAATCGCCGTTGAACAGAGCGTTTGACGCGGCGCGAATGATTTTCACGTCGTCAAAGGCAATGCTCTGCCCATCAACTGCGCCGAGGGTGTCAATCATCACCTTGAAACTGCCCGAATCGGCGCTTATATCGTCCTCGGTAACGGTAAGCGTGCCGATGAGTTCTTTCCACTCGCCCGCGGTTATGCTTTCGGCATCGTTCAAAGAACAGAAATTGCCCGTGTTTGATATAAAGGAATACTTTTTATCGCTGCGCAGAATCATACGGCACTGCGCATTTTCGGGAACCGCGCTTGCACGTACTTTAAGCATTACCGCATACGTGCCCGCGCCGTTTGCCTTGATTAAATCAAACATCTCATACGCCGGCGACGACCAACTGTTTGCGCGGTTCTTCATTACCATTGTGCCGTTTTCAACCGTTACGGAATTTGCAAAACCGCTCCAATGTGCGGGGAACGAATCAAAACTTTCGCTGTAAATCACTCCGCTTTGCGGGAAGCGTTCGGTAATGTCGGCATATTCGGTAACGCGGGACACGCCGGAACTTCTCGTCCACGAAAAACTCGATTCGTTGCCGCTGTCCTCAACAAGGTTAAACCTGTTTGCTGATGTTCCGTCTTCTAACTGAATGCAGTCAAAATACACTTTCCCCTGAGAAACAAGGCAGATTTTAAGCGTGTTCTGCCCCGAGAACACAAAGGGCAAGCTTATGCGTTCCCAACTGTCGCTTACGGCAAATTCTTCGCCCCGGGCGCTGATAACACCGTTTTCGCGCACCTGCAAGCGGGCTTTTGCGCCGCTTTGCCCCAAAACGTATGCCGAAAGCGTATAGGAATGATTCTTTTTAAGCGTGTTAAAGCCAAGCGATATTTCTGCCGATTGAAGAGCAAATGAATTGTAGCCAAGCAAGGCATACTCCTCGCTTACGCCCGCTGTACCGCTCTCAACGGTCCAGTTTGCCATCCCCTGTTCGGCACTGTTGTCGTAAACGTAGTTTGTAACGGTGTTCTGCAACCCCGACTGCGTAAGCAGTTTATTGCGCAGGTAGTAGTTTTCTTCCGCCGCGCCGTTCTTGCCGGGCATCATATTTGAGTATGCCGAATAAACCGCAGAACCGTTTTCGTCCTTAACGCTTACGGTTTTGCCGTAGAAATCAAACTGATACAAAAGTTCGTTGCCGTATTTATCGCTTATGCGGGTGGTGTTTTTGTGTTCAAGAGTTATTTTGTATTCACCCGAAATGCGGTTAAGCCTGTCATATTCGGTAATTCCGCTTACACGGTTAAATGCATCGTAAACATACTCCGTTTTTGCACCCGTTGACGCCTTAAAACAGGTAAGCAGCCCGTTTGAATAGGTAAAATTAACACATTTGCCGTCGGGATAAGTTATTTTTGAAAGCGTGTTTCCCGAATACGAAAACTGCATTGCACGCCCCGCAGGATCGGTTATTTTCGTCACTTTACCAAAAGAGTACGTAACGGCTGTTTCCCGTCCCGCACCGTCGGTCACTTTTATAGCGTTTGTGCCGTCATAAGAATACGTCTGCGCGTTGCCCGCGCTGTCCTCTGCACGGGAAAGATATGCCTTGCCGTCGCTTTTGTATAAAAATTCAACTTTGCCTTTATTGTCCTCGGCGGTAAGCGTTATTTTGCTGCCGTCATCGGTCAAATCAAGCCCGCTCCCGCTTTCATCGGTAAGCCTGCCGTCATACATTGAAAAATAATGCACCGTACCGTCGGCATCGTAATAGGCGTAATATTCATATGTGCCCGTAATATGCTCTATAAACTGATTGAAACTGAATTTCCAGCCGTTGCCCAATCCGAAAGCATTCTTATTCCTGTCGGCATTATTAAACACTGCCGAAACTGTTACGGGCATTCTTGCGCCTGTTTCGGAAATGAGCGTGTTTATGTAAGTTACGTTTCCGTTAAATGAATTTACGTAACCCGTTCCCCCGTTGTCGGGGCTTGACGCAAAAGAATCGTAATAGTCCTCTATTCCCTTTGCGTCAGTATAATAAAGTGTTATTGACGGTTTAAGTTCGGTATTGGCATTTCCCGAATAGAATCCAGCATAAAAATCGTTTGTTTCGGCGCTTTCGTCGGCATAACGCAGCATCATACCCGGTGCATATCCCGCAGGCGCATTGCCGCTGTTTTTTATTTCGTAATAGTCGTCAATAAGGCTTGTAACGTTCCACCTGTAATAGTAATTGCTTGTATTGAGCGCGCCCGTTTTAAGGCACTGATAGTCAGCCGGCATATCCTTTGCGGGAGCAACGCTGTCGCGGTTGTTCCAGCAAACCGTATTTGCGCTTTGTGCCCCGGGCAGAAGTTCAAACAAATCAATCCTTATATCTTCCTCGATATCCTGATAATTTTTCCATTCTGCCGGATGGCAATACAGCGTAAGCAGTGCGTTGCTTACCCTTGACGCAACGGGAATTTCGGGCATATCAAACCATATGTATGTTCTGTACCCCTCAAACGTGGAAGAATATTCGCCGCCGCCGTTTGACGTGCCTACAAGCAGTCTGTCACGTCCCTCTCTGAACGACGAAACGGTAGGTTTCTGATAGTTTATGTATGTATCGTAAATCGTGGTGTTTGTGCCGTAAGTTGAAGTTGTGGGGTCAATTGTAACGGGATAAACCCTGTCAGGTGAATTGAGCCAGTTTTCGCTTGCGGTAAGAATATACCTGTATCCGCTGCCGTGCTTTACAAGCGTAACGTCTATATCCGTGCTCTGTGCACCGCTTGCGTCGAACATATACGGCGCGTCAATAACCGCGACCGGTTCGCCTTCGCGATTCTTTAACAAAACCGTGCCGGCTGCATCTTTTTCGGGCAAAAGAGAGCCGAATTTATAATTAAATACAAATTCGTTCTGCCCGTTATATTTATTAAGAATTATGCTTTCTTTAAGTTTTCCGCCGTCAAGGTCATAACGCAAATCGGTATCCGAAAGTACATTTTTATATTCAACCCTTGACGCAATTTTTTCAAGCGTACCTTTTTTGCCCGACTGTTTGTTAAACGCCTTTGCTGAATTGCTTTTTGCCCTGTCAAAGCCGAAACTTATTTCGTATCCGTCAATGTTAAGGGTAACCATTTTATTGCTTTTTGCTTTTTTGGCAAAACGAACATCATAAACGCCGTTAAGGTTTGATATTTCGCTCTGACCCGAAACGAGAGTATTGTCGATGTCCGTGAACTTGCCGTTTTCCTCCTTGTGCACGGGTTCGGAATACATAACCGCCATAACAGAGCCGTCTTTAAGGCGGTAGTGCTTTGTATTTTCGTCCCTGCGTCCGGTAAGTTCTTCTATGATTTCATTTTGGGCTGAAATCGGTTCATCGGCGCTTAAAACGCCTATTGTACCGTCCTCCGCGCCTGCCGTTATCGCCGTGGCGCACACGGTAATCACCGCCGCCAGCACTGCCGATATTATCTTGCTTAAATGTTTCATTTGTTTCATTTGTTTCCTTTCTTCTTTTCATTTTAATTATCGCCGAATGTTTTTTTAATTATATACCATATTTTAGGCGATGTCAATACCGGAACACAAAAAAACCGCCGAATTTTCGGCGGAGGAAACTTATGTTGCGGGTATTACTTTTACCTCGGCGGCGGTGTACTTTGTTTCGGTTGTTACTATGTCAAGAATCTGTGCAACCTTTGCCTGTGTAAGTTCGTTATCCTTAACCACAATGTTTATGCTTGACGAACCGAACGTTACCACCGCGTCCTCAAAGCCCTTGGCTACAAGCAAGCCCTCAACGGTATTTTCAAGTTCCATATTCGATACTATATCCATTTTCATCTGCTGTGCCTCAGCAAGGGTTTCTTTGTCGGTGTTGGAATTTGAAATAACGCTTTCAAGGTACGTTATTTCTTCCTGACGGTTACTGTTGCGCTCGGTTTTGTACGTTGAAAAGAAACTTGCCGTTGCAACTTCGGTCTGCTGTCCGTTTTCCGTATTGCTTGCGGGTTTGCTGTCCTTGTTCTTGGCAATATACTTCCAGTTAAGAATTCCCGTTACGAGAAGCACTACCGCCATTGCCGCTATTACCATCATTTTTCTGCTTATTTTGAACATTGTTCTCTCTCCTTAATTCATTGCAAAAATTTCAACCTGTTCGGGTGATACTTGAAGCACGGTTTCCACTGCTTTTTGTAAACTTAACTTTACCCCTAAATTTTCCGCTCCCTGTGCAACGACTATCACCCCCTTTACTTTCGGCTCTTTATTAAGTACCACAAGGGCATTTTCGCCGTTACCTGAGCCTACCGTAACCGGCTTTTTGTTCTCCTTTGTCGTTTCCGATTCCCTTATCCCCCCGTTTTCCGTCTTTTCTCTTACCGTATCGGTCTGTGTTTCGGTGGTGCTTGCACAAACAATTTCGCCGTCGCTTTCGTAGGTTATCATAACGCTTACCTTACCGCAGCCCCTTATTCCCGAAAGCACCTTTTCAAGTTGTTCGTTCTTGGATATTTCCGTATTATTATTTATGACCTTGCTTTCCGATTTATTACTCTTTGACGGAAGAAAATAAATTATCGCCGCCAAAATGAGTATCCCGCCTATAATTGCTATGCGATATTTTTTGTTATCCTTTATTTTGTCGATTATTTCAGTCACTTTCATTGATTTCACCCTCGATTATAACATTTTCCGCCCCGTACAGGCTTTTAAGAAGCGTTTTTACAAACTCTGCGTGAATATTCATCTGCACGTTTTCAAATAACTTTTCGTTGTTCGGATAAACGGTTATTGTTTTTCCCGAAACGGATACAAAGGCGTTCTCAAAGCCTTTTACCGCCCGAACCGTTTTTTCCGCCGAAGAAGAAATATCGGGTTCGTATTCCGCAGAGTCAAAATCAAATTGCAGTTCGGGAACTTTAAGTTTTATTATCGGGCTTATTACCGCAACCGAAAGAATCACCGATACCGCAAACAGCGCAAACGCCTTTATTTTTCCTTCGGGCAGAAGTTCTTTTATAAGCAGTGACGCCACGCTTACCGAAATAAGCGCCAAAACATACTCTTTCACATTCCGCCTCCGCAGCACACAAGCGCACTTAAAAATACAAACCATATCACGCCTACGCCGAACACGGTTATTGCCGCAAGTTTTATATATTCCGCCGCGTTTTTAATCATATCGCAAATCTTATTTTCACAAAAAGGCGTAATTACCGCCGAAAGACATTTTATTGCCGCGTAGTATCCCAAAAGGTTAAGCGTAGGCGAAAGAACCGTTGTTACAATTACTATAATGCCCATAATCCCCGCCGCACCTTTAAGCGCACAGGCACCCGATATTACCGCCGCCACGCTTTCGGAAACTGCTCCGCCGATTACGGGAACGGACGAAGAAAGAGCGTATTTTATGCTGCGCAGTGAGATTCCGTCCGACACGCCCGAAACAAGCCCCTGCAACGTTATCACGCCCGAAAAGATTGTAAACAGCCCGCCGATAACCCACGTTGCCGCGCTTTTAAGCAGTGCCGTTACGCCCGAAAGTTTCCCCTCGCCTATTGTTCCGTCGGCAAGGGAAAGCGCCATTGCTCCGGCAATAAGCGGAAATACAAAATTTGAAAGTATCTTTATAAGCAGCGTTGAAAGCATTGCCGACGACGGAGCAAGCGTTGCGCTTGCGCTCTGTGCCCCGCTTGACGCAAGCAGCGTACACATTACCGGCATAAGTGCCCCGGAAAAAGCGTCCACCGTTTCAAGGCTCGCTTTTGCCGATTTTATCACGCTTATTGCCCCCGAAAGCAGAATTACCGACGTAACGGCTCTCCCGCCCATAAGCGCCGCTTCGCTTGCGTTTCCCAAAAACGAACTGCTTTTTGCTACCGAAAGCAGCACCGCCGCCGCAAACACACCCGTAAGCGAGGGCAGACTTGATTTAAGTGCCGCAAAGAGAATCTGGCATATGTTTTTAAGTATACTTTGCCCGTCAAGGTTCAGCGAATTGTCAAGAATGCTCTTTACTATTTCCGTCGGCGTACCGAGCGGCGTTTCCCCCGCAGCCGAATCAGCGGCAGAAAAATCCGCTCCGGCACGAACGGGAATGCACAGCAAAAGAATAAGTACAGGTAAAACCAGCAGTATTTTTTTCATTCAATCATCGTCACAATCTGAAACAGTTTTTCTATATACGGCAGACTCAGCCCCGTAACCGTGATTTTAACCGCCGTTTCCATTTTCTCCGCAAGGGAATTTTCGCCCGCGTCAACGCACAGTCTGCTTCCCCACTGCCCGATAAAGCACACCGCCGTAATTTTGCCTATTGAGCGCAGATATTCTTTTTCCAAGGAAGCCTCAAACAGCGTTTCAATTCGCTCTTTTATATCAAGCACATCGCCCAGAACATATAAAAGAATCATTACTCCCGCGCACAGAGCGGCAGGAAGCACATATTCGGGCGAATACTTTTTCAAAAACGCAATCGCTCCGGTACAGGCAATACCGAAAAGCACAATAAACAGAATATTATCCATTTCAGTACAGCGAAAACGCGCTTTTAATTGTATTGAAGAAGTCGGCTACCATATCAACCGCCAGTAAAAGCGCCACAATTAAGCCCACAACCGTAGTTATCATTGCAATATCGTCCCTGCCCCAGCGGGTAAGCAGTTGGTTAAGCACCGTTACAAGTATTCCTATTCCCGCAATTTTGAAAATAATATCTATATTCATATTATAAGCACCGAGATAAAAAGTCCCGCTATAAGTCCGAGAGCCGGCATAGCCTTTATTTTTCCGCGGTACTCCTCCTGTTTTGTTTTTTTATACTCTTCTATTTCTTTTTGCGCCGCTTTTATGTTCGCCGCGGCAGAAGCGATATCGTTGCTTTTTTCCGCCGATTCAAGTGTTTTTATAAGCAGATTTGCACAAAACTTATCTTCGTTTTCAATAAAACCGTCAATGATTTTCACAAAGTCCTTTTCCCTTTTAACGGCACTGTACAGGCTTTCGCCCGAATACTCCACCGCACTTTCAAGCCGTCTGAACAGCGCCGCGAATTCGTCTGCGCGCCTCAGTTTTTTCCTTAAATTCTCCGCCCTGAATTCGCCTAAAAGCACTCCGGTAATGCATAAAAGAAAACACACGAATATTTTCATTTTTACTCCACCTTAAAAAAGCCGCCCGAAACAAAGGACTTGTCAAGCAAAACATATCTTTTGAATTTCCCCACACGTTTTTCCGCGTCGGCAGCGCTTCTTCCGTGGGCGGACGCAATAACCGTTACGCCCTGTGTCCGTGCGGCATTTACGGCTTTTATATCGTTCTCGTTTCCCAACTCGTCGGCAATTATTATCTGCGGTGCAAGGGAGCGCACCATATTGTTTATCATTCTTGCCTTATCCGCGCCCGAAAACACGTCCGTGCGTTTTCCCACATCTGCGTTTCCGCCCGCAATTTCGCCCCGCTCATCGGCAACGCATACGGAATATCCGTCGGACGAAAACAGCCGTGCCAAGTCCCTTAATAACGTTGTTTTTCCGCACCCGGGCGGCGAAACGATAAGCGTATCGCAGGGATAATTATCTTCAAACAGACTTTTGTAAATCTGCCGTCCGCAGCCTTTTACCTGATGCATAATTCTTATGCAGAATGAATTTATGCTTAAAAGATGTTTTACTTCGCCGTCTGCGCAGGCATACTCGCCCGCAAAACCAACGCGGTTTCCGTCAAGCGTGATATATCCCGCCCGCTGATTTTCCGTTACGCTGTAAGGCGCGCCGCCGCAAAGTTTCTGCCAGAAAACTTCTGCGTCTTTTTTGGTAAAAACATAGCCGTCGCACTTGCTTATCCCCCGTTCGTCCGCACCGTACTCAATGCCGTTTACGTAAAAATAAACGGGACTTCCCGTTCGCAGACGGATTTCCGTAAGATTGCTCCTGTCTGCCTGTTCATACGCCTTTTTTATTTTTTCGGGCAAGAGTTCCTTTATTCTGTCCATAAGTTGTCCTCCTACGCATAAAAAGCATATGTACAGGCATTCTCTTATAGAACAAAAAAAAATACCCGACGGTGCAAAAAGCACCGTCGGGCGCAATATGAGTAGGTCTGTAAGCCGAGTTCTGTTTTAGATGACTATCTATCTATCTTCACCGTTGCCGATGAATTTAAGCGATTACAGGGAGCCGACGAGCAGCCGTTAACACTCCCATATCAATCTTGCTTCGGGTGGGGTTTACAGGTTCGCCGAGTCGCCAAGGCGAACGGTGGGCTCTTACCCCGCCTTTCCACCCTTACCGCGTAAAGCGGCGGTATATCTCTGTTGCACTTTCCTTAGAGTCGCCTCCACCGGACGTTATCCGGCACCCTGCTCTGTGAAGCTCGGACTTTCCTCGTATTTTCACCGCAGTCATCCGACCTGCTCATATATAAGCAATTATTCCACGTAAACAATTCTTCCGCAGTTTTCACATTCACAGTAGCCGTTTTTAAGGGCATTTGAAACCGTGAATGAGGGCATTTCCATATGACATCCGCCGCAGCGCCTGTCGTTAAGGGGCGCGGTGGGAACAATTTTGTTCTTTTTAAGCGCCTTGTACTTTGCCAAAAATGCGGGATTTACGCCTTTTTCAAGTTTGTCTCTTTCGGCTTTAAGCCTGTCTATTTCAGGCTTTACCGCAGCAAGAATCTTTTCGTATTCCGCTTTATTTGTATTGAATTCTTCCCTTGATTTATTCGCAACGGAAGCATATTCGTTTATTTTCTTCTCATTCGCCTCCACATCAGCATTGACCTTGTTGAGTTTATTTTCAAGCTTTGTTAAAGATAAAGTGAGTTTATCAACGTCGGCAAGCAGTTTTTTAAGTGCGTCCGTGTCCTCAGGCGCATTCTGAACCCTGTCGATATCCGCAAGAGATGTGAGTTTTTCAACTTCTGCCTGTGCAGCGGCGATTTCTTTTTCCGCTTCATCTCTGCGGGCAATAAGTTTTTTTCTTTCTTCAACCGCAAGTTCGTAGCGCTGTTTCATTAAATTCGCCGTTTTGCGCTCATTGCTGGATTTTACTTTTTTCTCTTCTGCTTCAACTTTAAGGTCTGCCTGCTGGTATTCAAGCAGTTTACTTATTTCATTTATCATTATATATCCTCCTCATTAATCAAACGGGTCGGTATTTGTTTCTGACGGAACAAACCGCAAATTATATTGTATCACATTTGCACGGTTTTGTAAACTCTTGCAGAGCGCCCGGGCAATATGCACTTCCGAATAATAGTGACCGATGGCGGCAAAAGCAATATTTTGCCATTTAAGCTCCAAAGCCGTATGATATTTTACTTCTCCCGTTACAAACACATCTGCTTTTTTTATAAAAGCCATATCTTCGCCCGCGCCCGTGCAAAGCGCAACAGACTTTACCGTTTTGTTGTTTAAGCCCGAAGTCAGCACGCTTTTTGCTCCCGTGCTTTCTTTAAGGAAAGAAACGAATTCTTCTCCGCTCATTTCGTTTTCAAGTTCGCCGATTCTTCCGCAGGAAACGGTTTCGCCGTCAATTTTGTTTTCATCAAGCAGTTCAACGCTTTTAAGCCCGAGTTTTTCGCACAGTGCGTCGTTCACGCCGCCAAAAGCAATGTCAAGACTTGTATGTGCGCAGTAAAGGGCGATTCCGTTTTTGAAAAGCGCGGACAGTACCCCGCCCTCGTATGTATCTTCGTCCGCCGTTTTTATCGGGTGAAAAATAAGCGGGTGGTGCGATATAATCATTTGGCAGTTTTTCTTTGCCGCTTCAAGCACAACATCTTTTGTTATGTCAAGAGTAACAAGCACGTTTTCAACTTCCGCGTTTCTGTTTCCGCAGGCAAAGCCGCTGTTATCCCACGAATACGCATACGCGGGCTTTGCAATACTCTCGATTAAATCAATAACGTCCCCTACTTTCGGCATAATCTATCACCTCACAGATTTTTTCAAGCCGACTCTTCATTTCCTCCGCTCTTTTTTCGCCGCGGAGCGTCTTTGCGTTTTCGGCTTGTTTAGCAGCCGACAGTGTGATTTTTTTCTTGAAATACAAAAGTTTTAATGCGCCAGCGTCGATTTCAAGCCTGTCAAGGGGCGGAAGCCCGTAATCAAAGGGCGAATCTTTGCCCGGCAGCGCCGAAATAATTTCATAAATGCGACCCTCGTCTTCAACCGCGCAAACTTTTTCAATATAAAAGCCGTTTTCCGTAAGTGCTTTATAGAGCGGTGCGGAATCGCGCATAGGCTGCATAACAAGGCGGCATCTTGCCTTTGGCGAAAGAATGATTTTTGCAATTTCATCTCCGCCCATACCCGCTATAACGGCAGCGTCGGGCGTTTGCGGCAGCGGCTCAAACCCGCTTCCCAAAAAGAAACCTGTGTTTTTTTTGCACCGCTCTTTTGCCTTGGCAAGGGAATTTTCGCTTATATCAGACGCAAGCACTTTTTTTGCCTTGCCCGAGGAAATAATATATTCGCTTAAAATACCGTGATCGCAGCCGATATCGGCGAACACTTCGCATTCGGGAACAAGTTCCGCCAACTTACAAAGCCTTTTTGAAAGGTGATTATTCAAGATAATCCTTCAACTTTCTGCTGCGGCTGGGGTGACGGAGTTTCCTCAGTGCCTTTGCCTCAATCTGCCTGATACGCTCCCTTGTAACATTGAATTCCTTGCCCACTTCTTCAAGGGTGCGTTGTCTGCCGTCGTCAATGCCGAAACGCAGACGCAGAACCTTTTCCTCGCGGGGAGTAAGGGTTGAAAGCACCTGCATAAGCTGTTCCTTCAAAAGCGTTGCCGCCGCCGCGTCAGAGGGAAGCGGAATATCGTCGTCGGGAATAAAGTCGCCCAGGTGGCTGTCCTCTTCCTCGCCGATGGGTGTTTCCAACGAAACGGGGTCCTGTGCGATTTTTATTATCTCACGCACACGCTCAACCGAAACGTCCATTGCCTCGGCGATTTCTTCGGGCAGCGGGTCGCGTCCGAGCGACTGCACAAGCTGGCGTTTAACGCGGGAAAGTTTATGAATCGTTTCCACCATATGCACGGGAATACGAATCGTGCGCGCCTGGTCGGCAATGGCGCGGGTAATTGCCTGGCGAATCCACCAGGTGGCATATGTTGAAAATTTATAGCCCTTTGTGTAGTCGAATTTTTCAACCGCCTTTATAAGACCCAAATTGCCCTCCTGAATCAAATCAAGGAACAGCATTCCGCGACCCACATAGCGTTTTGCGATACTTACAACAAGCCTCAGGTTCGCCTCGGCAAGTTTTTCTTTTGCCTTTTCGTCGCCTTTTTCAACGCGCTGCGCAATTTCAATTTCTTCGTCCGCCGAAAGCAGCGGCACTTTGCCCATTTCTTTAAGATACATTCTTACCGGGTCGTCAACGCTTATGCTGTCGTTAAGAATAATCATATGGGAATCCGCGTCTTCAAGTTCGGAAGCCTCAATTTCCGCTTCCGCCTCGGCGTCGCTCTTGATTTTGATACCCATTTCTTCAAGCGTATCAAATATCTTTTCAATTTGCTCCACGTCGTAATCAATGCCGTCAAGCATATCGATTATTTCCGTGTAGGTGAGCACGTTCTTGATTGTGCCTTCCTTGACTTTCTGCTTGATTTCAGTCATTTTGTCAAGAAGTTGGTCGCTGAACGTTACTTCGTTTTCAGTTTCGTTTACGGCTTCATTCATACTTCCGTTTACATTCTCGCTCATATTTTCCTCCCGTCTGCGTCAAAACTGTCTGCGCAGATTTTTAATCTCTTTATCTATTTTTGCCATTTCCGCCGCCGCGGCAATCTGTTCTTCCGCCGGCAGCGACGCCGAAAGTTTTTCCTTCAATTCTTCACGCTTGCGCGAAAGATAACCCATATGCATTTTCAGGCAGCAGTCTTTCAAAAATTCCTTTGAATCGCCGAAAACATTATCCTCGATTCCCACTGCCGAAAGCGCATCAACGCATTTTTCATCGTCCTGAAACGCGCGGATAAGCGTTTTGATATCCGTTTTTTCGGAATTTGACAAAATATATTTGTATATTCTTAAATATGCCGAATCTTCAAAATACTCTTCTTTAAGAGTTTCCCGTGCAAGTGCTTTAAGTTCCGGGTGTTCGGACAAAACCGCAACAAGCGCCCGCTCGGTTACGGAATTGAACCTTTTTACAATGCCGTAGTTTGATGCCTGTGCGGCATTTTCGCTGCCCGAAATTGCGGGTGAACTGTTCATCAACGCGTCCATTGAAAATCCGCTTAAAGAATGCACCCGCTTTAAGTACATTTCCTGCTCAATACTGTCAAAGGCGTACTTGCTTATTATCTGCGTTGCTTTCTGCGCAAATTCTGCCCGTCCCTCTTCCGACTTCATATCGCACTCCGCCGACGCTTCGTCAACAAGGTACTCAATACTTGTCTTTGCTTTTTTCATCATCTCACTGAACGCGGGTGCCCCGTTTGCCTTTATATATTCGTCAGGGTCAACGCCTATGGGAAGCGCAATAATCCTCGGCTTCATTCCCTCGGCTTTCATCAGGTCAATTACCTTATGGGTTGCACTTATCCCCGCCGTATCGCCGTCATAACAAACGTAAACCTCATCAACACTGCGTTTAAGCAATTTGACCTGTTCGGGCGTAACCGCAGTACCCAAAGACGCCACACCGCAGTCGAATCCCGCGGCGTTAAGGGCAATAACGTCCATATAGCCCTCGCAGATTATCGCCCGTCTGCGGCTGTTCTTTTTTAACAGGTTGTACGCATACAGATTTTTGCGTTTATTAAATACCGGCGTATCGTTTGTATTAAGATATTTTGGCTTTGAACTGTCAAGCACACGTCCGCCGAAAGCGATTATATCGCCCGTCTGCGTAATTATGGGAAACATCACTCTTGTGCGGAAAGTGTCCCGAATGCCGTATTCGTTTCTTACCGCAAGACCCGCAAGCACAAGCGTATCTTCATCAAAGCCCTTTTGTTTAAGATGTTTTATTAAAGAATCCCTTGCGTCAGGCGCATATCCCAAGCCGAACCGCTTTATTATATTTTCGCCCAGACCCCGGATATTTATAAAGTAGTCCATACCCTCCGTGCCCTCAGGCTCAAAAAGCGTATTAAAGTAAAACCTTGCCGCTTCTTTATTTGCTTCAAGAATCCGTGTGCGGATTTCCCTTGAAACCGACGGTTTATTTTCGCCCTTTTCGTACGGAACGTCCACGTTTGCGCGGCGTGCAAGTTCTTCTATTGTTTCAACATATGTATAGTTTTCTTTTTTTTCAAGGAACGAAATTACGTTTCCGCCCACGTGACAACCGAAACAGTAGAACAACTGCTTGTCCCCGTCAACCGAAAATGACGGCGTCTTTTCGCTGTGGAACGGACAGCACGCCACAAACCTGTTATTTCCCGCCCGTTTAAGAGTGACATAATCGCTTATAACGTCAACAATATCCGTTCTGTCTATTATTGATTCGATAAAACTTTCAGGTATTCTCGGCATAAAACCACCTACAACTTCCACGAATGCGGTATAAACAGCCGCTCATATTCCTTTAAGGCGAACTGGTCGGTCATTCCCGCAATGTAGTCGCACACCGCCTGCTCCCGTCCGTAAAGGCGGATTCCGTTTTTAACCGACTGAGGAAGATTCGCATCATCTTTCATATAGGCAAAGAAAAGATTCCTTACCACGCCCTCTGCCTTTGATTCTTCCGTCTTTGCGCCGCTTGTGCTTGAATAAATGTTTTTGAACATATAATCGCGGAGTTCGTTCATAACGTCATACACTTCCGCAGACATAACGATATCGTTTTTGCCCGTGCTGTTTTTTATTATATCACATATAAGCGTATTGATTCTTGCGGAATGATTCGTGCCGAGCACCATATTTGCCCTGAACGGCAAATCAGCATCGGTGATTATCCCCGCACGGCACGCATCATCGATATCGTGATTTATGTATGCAATTCTGTCGGCATAGGAAACTGCTTTTCCCTCCAACGTTGCGGGCGTTGAGCGGCTCGTATGATTCTCTATTCCGTCACGGACTTCCCACGTAAGGTTAAGTCCCTCTCCGTCCTCCAACTTTTCAACAACGCGCCTGCTTTGCACGTTGTGCCTGAACCCGGTTGAACAAACTTCATTAAGCACCCTTTCCCCTGCGTGACCGAAAGGAGTGTGCCCCAAATCGTGCCCCATCGAAATTGCTTCGGTAAGGTCCTCATTCAGCCTTAATGCCCTTGCGATACTGCGTGCAATCTGGCTGACTTCAAGGGTATGCGTCAGACGCGTGCGATAATGGTCGCCCTCGGGAGCAAGAAACACCTGTGTTTTGTGTTTCAGTCTTCGGAAAGATTTGCAGTAGATTATCCTGTCCCTGTCCCGCTGAAACACGGTACGGAGCGCGCACTGCGGTTCTTCTTTTTCTCTGCCGCGACTTTTTGCCGCTTTTGATGAGTATTCCGACAAATATTCTTCTTCAAATTTTTCGGTATCTTCCCGCATTCCGTCCTCCCTGAAAAATAAAAAAGTCTTTCACTGAATATAATTCAGCAAAAGACGCAAAAATCCTCTTTTTATTTACGATTTTATTCTTCCTCTTCGTTATACGCTTCCCATATTTCGTCAAGCAGAACTTCGTTATCAACAGGCAGGAAAGTAACGTCGCCGTTCTCTTCCTTATACTCCATAATAATTACTTCCTGTTCTTCGCTGTCCTTTTCGCTTTCGGGAACAAACAGGCTGTAAATTCTTCCGTCGTACATAATACTGTCAATAAGTTCGGCAACAAATTCCTCATCGTTTTCGTCGGTAAGGGTAAGTATAAGATTATTTTCTTCCATCAGAACATTCCTCCGTTTTTCCTGTCAAGATAGTCCTGCAAAATTATAACCGCGGCTAACTTGTCTATATTTTCTTTCCTCTTTTTCCTCGAAAGGTCCGCTTCAAGCATAGCCCGCTCCGCAAGGGATGACGTAAGACGCTCGTCCATATATTCAATGTTTGCGCCCTGCTCCCTTAAAGAATCAAGCAGAATCTCATTTTTTTCCGCCTGCTCGTGGCTTTCGCCGTTAAGGTGGCGCGGCAGACCCGCAACTATTACGTCAATTCCGTATTTTTTTGCAAGCGCCATTATGTATTCCGTGTCACGGGCAAGGCTTGTCCGCGAATACGTTTCCACGCCGTCAGCCATTATTCCGCTTAACGAAACGGATATGCCTATCCGCTTGTCCCCCACATCAAGTCCCAGATACTTCATCAGCAGTTCTCAATGTAGTTTTTAACGAGTTCTTCAAGCAGTTCGTCCCGTTCTACCCTGCGGATAAGGTTTCGGGCATTGTTATAGCCCGTTATATATGTGGGGTCACCTGAGAGAATATAGCCCACTATCTGGTTTACCGGGTCGTAGCCTTTTTCCTGCAAAGCGGAATAAACCTGTACAAGGATATCCTTGATTTGAGCATTTTCGGTTGACCGTTTGTATTTCATTGTATCGTTGATATTCTGCATAAGAAAACCTCCGCACTTTTAATCACTTATATTATAATATATTCTGACAATATTTACAAGCCCATTTTTTGAAAATTACATTTTCTTTCAGAGAAAATTTTGTAAAATTCCTTAAAAAGAATGCGCAGAGTGATATAAAAGGGTACCGCAAGCACCATTCCGGTTACACTGCCTATGCTGTTTCCGGCAATTATGCATACAAGGACTATTACGGGATGAATTTTTACCGCGTTTGAAATTACCCGCGGCTGAACGATAATATTGTCTATCTGCTGTACAACCGTTATAAGGGTAAGGGCAAGAATTATTCTCCTCCATCCGCCCGGAAGCGCAACAAGCACAATCGGCACGCTTCCGAGAACAGGCCCGATATACGGTATTACATTGAATATTCCCATAAGAATGCCTAAAATCAGCCAGTATTCAAAGCCGAATATTCCCAGTGCCGCCGCCATCAAAGTGCTTACGATAAGAATAATCGCCGTTTCGCCAACGATATAATCTCTCATCTGTCGGTCAATGTCCCTGAAAACGTATTTAATGCCCGTGCGCATTTTCTTCGGAACGAAAAACAGGCACATAGTTTTGATTTTTTCCCTGTCTTTAAGAAAATAATAAACCACAACTGGAATAAGCAGCGATGTTGATACAAACGAAATTATTGCCCCCGGCGAAATATTCGCCACGGCTTCGGAGAAAACGGAAAATGCCGTGTCGTTTATATCAATTTTATCCGTAAACTTTTTTATATACGGAACTTTTTCTCCCGCGATCGAAATAAAATCTTCAATCCGGCTTATATATTCGGGCAAAAGCGTGGCAAGACTTTTTATCTGCCCCGCAAAAACAGGTACAAGCAAGGTAATAACCGCCGCATTCACCGCGCCGGTAAGTACAAAAGCGAGAATTATTGCCGCCGAACGGGGCACGCGCTTTTCAAGGCTTTTTACAAAGGGCAAAAAAATATACGCCTGTATAAAAGACGAAAGCAAAAGACCCGCTATCGAGGAAAGCGCGTTTCGGAACACCCACAGCATCAATGCCGCAAAAAGAACAATAACAATGATATAAATTATCTTTTTTCTTTGCATTCTTACGCCCCCCTTTTTATGTAAATGCACAAACCTTATAAAATCAGGCTTGTGCATTTTTTCAGATATTCAGCATTTGTTTTGCTTTGCGTTTACCCATACGGTAAAGGTGGCGCGCCTGCGAATTGTTCATTACAAGATACGCTCCTGCCGCCATTCCCGCTGCCATTGAAACCATAATGGCAACTCCCGTGCAAACCTGTTTCATCATAACCTTTTTCCTCCTTCAATCTTTGTTTATTATAATCTGACCTTTGTCTGTCAAGGATATGTCTTTCGCTTCAAAGACCGCCCGCCCGAAAATCAAATCGTCAAGCAGTCCCTGCTTCACGCTTACACTGTGCATTCTGTGGGTTTCGGGGTCAATATATATGTCGCCCACGCTTCCCGCAAAATAATCCGAATCCCGCGTAATTCCGAAACCCGAATATTCCTCTTTCATATTATAAACGATACTGTTTTTGTCAATTACCGCCCCGTTGCGGTCAAGGTGAAATATTCCCTCTTCCGTAACAAAGAACTTACTGCGGATTATTCCCGTATTGCTTATGCATTTAAGGCTTTTTATCTTTTTGGCTGACATATCCATTACAATATCGGTAATGCGCCCGATAACTTTGCCTTTGCAATATACGTTTGTGCCGATAAAACTGCTTACCGCTTCCAAGCCGTTCACCTTTCCCTTTAAGAATTTTTTGCGCATAGATATTGTTTCCTCAATGTGAAATTCAAACCGCAAAAAATAAAAAAACCGCCATAAAAAATATGGCAGTTTTCAAAAATGCAAAAGTTACTGTTTGATTTTTTTTACGTTTTCAACAATCGTTTTGCCGATAATCTCCGCTTCGGCTTCGCTTGTTAAGTGTGAAAGTGAAATTCTGAGCGAACTCTGCGCCGCCTGAACTCCCCTCTCGGGCAGTGCGCTTATCACGTGAGAAACCTTTACCGACCCCGCCGAGCAAGCCGCCCCCGCTGAACAGGCTATGCCCGCCAAATCAAGCAATAAAAGCAGACTTTCCGCCTGAACGCCCTCAAACCAGAAGTTCAGGTTTCCCGGCAATCGGTTAATTTCATCGCCGTTTAATTTAGCAAACGGAAGTTCCGAAAGCACAATTTCCTTAACTCTTCTGCACCGCGCGCGGGCAACGGAATTGTATTCTTCCCTGTTATCCTTATATTTTTTCAGCGCCGCCGCAAAGCCCGCAATAAGCGGCACCGGCGTTGTTCCGGGGCGTCTGTCCCGTTCCTGTGAGCCGCCGAACATCAGGTTTTCAATTCCCGTTCCCTCTTTTATATAGAGAAGTCCTATGCCTTTCGGTCCGTAAATTTTATGTGCCGACGCCGAGAGAAACGACATTTCCGACGCGTCGATATCAAGTGCGCCGGACGCCTGAACCGCGTCGGTAAAGAAAGGAATATTGTTTTCTTTCGCAACCGGGCAGATTTCATTTATCGGCATAACCGTGCCGATTTCATTGTTAGCCGCCATAACCGAAACAAGGCGTGTATCGGGTCTGATTGCGTTTTTCACCGTTTCAGCGCTCACTCTGCCTGATTTATCAAGGGGCAGAAGCGTAATATCAAAGCCGTTTTTTTTCAAAAATTCAAGGGTGTTAAGTACCGCGTGATGTTCCGCCGCGCTTGCGATTATATGCCCGCTTTTATATTTGCGCGCAATGCCCTGCAACGCCCAGTTGTCGCTTTCCGTTCCGCCGGAAGTAAAATAGATTTCGTTTTTGTTCACGTTAAAGATTTCCGCAATGCTCTCCCGCGCCTCTTCCGCCGTGTGCCGCGCACTGCGCCCGAAAGAATGCACGCTGCTTGCATTTCCGAAATCGTTTTCAAAGGAACGAATCATTACTTTTTTTACATCTTCGTCAAGGGGCGTGGTTGCCGCGTAATCTGCGTATATCATAAAAGAACTTCCCGTTTGTTTTTTTGTTTTATGGTATCACATTATTTCCGTTCTGTCAAAAAGTCTTTCTTATAATCTTTCCGTTTTCAGCCTCATAGAAACCCACAAACGCGCCAAACCTCATTCTTTGCTGAATTTCCTTTGCAAAAAGAAAGTTTTCTTTATCAAACTTTACCGAAAGCCCGCACCCTATCGCCACTTCCCGCGGCGTGCTTACCGTTTCGCACCGTACGTTCCTCTTTTTCAGTTCTTCCTTGAAACTGACCGTCTGCGTTCTTGACCTGAACACCGCAATAATATACATTTTTATATCCTCCGCGTTCTTTGTTTAATATAATATATTAGGCGCAGCAAATAAAGGTGAACGGAGTCCTGGAATGATATATCTTGATAACGCTGCCACCACGCTTGTAAAGCCTAAGGAAGTTTATGCCGAAAGCGACCGTGTTTTCAGGCATTTTTCGGCAAATCCCGGGCGGAGCGGACACAGAATATCCCTCGAAGCGCTTGATATCGTGACCCGTGCCAGAAGCGCGGCGGCCGATTTTTTTGAAATAGAAAAAAGCGAAAATGCGGTTTTCACCTTTGGGTGTACCGACGCGCTGAACATACTTTTACAGGGGCTGTTTACAAAGGGCGACCACGTTCTTGCCACGGCATACGAACACAATTCAGTTTTGCGTCCCCTGGAATATATGAAAACGAACAAAGGCGTTGAATACAGTATAGTTTTCCCCGATGAAAACGAATCAATCAGTATCAAAAACTTAAAAAATCATTTGAAGAAAAATACGAAAGGGCTTGTGGCAAACTATGTTTCAAACGTAACGGGATTTAAGCAGAACATTGATTTGTTTGCCGATTTCTGCAAAAAACACGGTTTGCTTTTTATCGTTGACTGCGCGCAGGCGGCGGGAACACAGGAGATAAGTATGAAAAAAATCGATTATATTGCCTGTGCGGGACACAAAGGACTTTACGGTCCCCAGGGAATAGGCATTCTCGGCGCAGCGTCAAACGTACCGCTGCCGGAGCCGCTCAGATTCGGCGGCACGGGAAGCCGCTCCCTTGAACTTGTTCAGCCTGCTGAAATGCCCGAACATTTGGAAAGCGGAACTCTTTCGGTGCAGAATATTGCTGCATTAAAGGCGGGAATTGATTTTGTTAAAGAAAACAGACCTGCGATTTTAAGAAAAGAAACCGAACTGATAACCTGCTTAAAAGAAGAACTGAAAAAAACAAAAAATATTACCGTTTATTCAAAAGGCGAACCCGAAAGCGGCGTTATTGCCTTTAATATCGCCGACGCGGATTCCGCATTTATTGCGGATATCCTTGATAAGCAGTACGGCATATGCTGCCGCGGCGGGTTCCACTGCGCACCTATGGTACACAGGTTTCTCAAAACCGAAAATCAGGGTGCAGTGCGTATGAGCGTAAGTTATTTTAACACAATCAGCGAAATATTCTACACTGCCGAAAAACTGCGTGAAATTGCTAAAAGAATATAAAAAATCGGGCGGATTCTCTCCGCCCGAAAATTATACCGCTTTTGAAAGCAGCCACTGGCACCACACGGGATAGTATTTCGCTTTCGGGTGCGACCCGTCGCCTGAAATTCCCTCCCGCAGATTGCCGTTTCCGTCGCCGAACAGTTCGTTTACATCAATATAAAAACGCTTTTCGTTGTCAGCAAGGGTGGCAAGCATACTGTTAAGTTGAATTATATCCGGATTGTGCGAATACTTATCTTTCTTCGAGCATTCCGCCGTAACAAGCAAATTCGCCTCTATGTAAATAATCGCGTCGGGCTGTGCCGCCTGAATGCGGTCAAGCAGTGCCGCATAGCGTTTAAGTGTGGTATTCTTATTGTACCCTACCTCATTGAATCCAAGCATTACGTAAACTTTCTTATACTGCTTTGCCGCCAAAAATTCGTCCAGACTTTTGCCCGTTCCGCTCTTTTTGGGATTATCCTTTGAATCAAGTTTATACACGCTGAACCCAACATAGCAGTAGTAGTCGGCATTTTTTATTGTGCCGTAACTTTTCAGTGCCTCGGTACGTGAATCGCCGATAAAAAGTGCGTCATCAAAGTATGAATACGACTTGCCGTCAACATTTATCTCCGGCAGATTCGTGTTTGCCGTAGGTTTGGGCGTGCCGGGTACAGTGGTCGCCGGAACCGGTGTTGCCGTTACGGGAGCGGTTTCTTCCTCGTTCGGCGTTTCTTCCGGTGTTACTTCCGGTTCTTCCGTCGGTTCGGGTGTATCCGTTATTCCCGGCGTATTTTCAATTTCCTCGGTTGCAGACGGGTCAAAGCCCTCGGTACGCCTGTGTTTTTCTATAAACGACTTAACAACAAACGGCACGGTAACTATAACAACCAGCGCCATTACAATAACAAAAAAATGCTTCTTTTTCATTTGTCCCTCCTAAAACCTGAAATACAGGAACGGGTCGTTAAGCCCGATACACAGGAAATATATGCTGAGTGCGAACATTCCGCCAAGCAGAATTGCGCCGAGCAAATTATCCTTGACTTTATAAAATATTTTCTTTCCGAGCGGTGTCGAAAGCAAAATTCCTGCCAAAAAGAACACGCCGTACTGCCGCAGGAATTTAAGCGGTTCAAAGGGCACGGTATATTCTGCCTTTGAGAAAAACGGGAACAGCCGCGAAAAGAACGCGCCCAGTTGCTCCATATCCGTTATGGCGAAGACCGACCAGAACAAAGGAATCAGCAGAATCATATAGATATGCCCCAAAACACGGCACTTATCGAACACCTTTTTTAGCCCCGCCTTTTCAAGCACAATAATAACAAATATTATAAGCCCCCACAGGATAAAATTACGGCTCGCACCGTGCCAAAGCCCTGTAAGCGTCCACACGATAAGCAAGTTTATTACCGTGCGGAACGCGCCCTTTCGGCTTCCGCCCAGGGGAAAATAAACGTACTCGCGGAACCAGCCGCTTAACGTCATATGCCATCTGCGCCAGAATTCGGTCATACTTACCGAAATATACGGGTCGTTGAAGTTGTCGGGAATTGTAAAGCCTATCATACGCCCCATTCCCTTTGCCATTAGGGAATAGCCGTAAAAATCGAAATACAGTTGCAGTGAATATCCCACCGCCGCAAGCCACGCAAGGGGTGTTGAAATGCTTTCAAAGCCAATGGTGATAATATCGTTCCACACGCCCGCCAGATTGTTGGCGATTATAACTTTATAACCAAGTCCCGCGGCAAAGATTTTCAGCCCCTCGGAGAAACTGTCAAAATCCTGATTTCTGCGGTGCAGATCCTTTTTAATTTCAGGATATGTAACAATCGGTCCCGCAACAAGTTGAGGGAACATTGAAATATATGCGCCGTAGTCCACAAACGAGGTTTCCGCCCCGACCGTACCGCGGTAAACGTCGATACAGTACGACATCGCCTGAAACGTGTAAAAACTTATGCCTACCGGCAGAACGAGTTGAAGTACGGGCAGATTAAGCCCCGTTATGCCGTTAAATTCGGTAACGAGGAATCCCTCGTACTTAAATACAAACAGCAGCCCGAAGTTATAGATAAGCGAAAGCACAAGTATGAGTTTTTTTAGCTTTTGGAATTTTTCCATAAGCAATGCGGCAATGTACGTGATTATTATCGCAAGCACGAAAAGAGCGGCATAAAGAGGTCTGTCGAGTGTTCCGAATGTGTAAAAAGCCACGCTGGCAAGAAAAACGAATGCGTTTTTGAAGCGCTTGGGCAAAAGATAATATATAATCAAAAAAACGGGCAGGAATATGTAAATGAACTTCAAATCGCTGAAAACCATAGCATTTCCTCCCCGCGCAATTTCTTTGGTATTATACTATCATTCAAAGTGCTTTTTGTCAATACCTTATCGTTTCAAAGAGCGCATAAGCACATCAAGTTTTTGCTTTTGTTCGCCCGAAAGCATAGGTGCAATGGTCTGCGCTATGCTGTTTATTTTTTCGTCCGTTATACTGCCGTCGCGCTTGCCTTTTTCAACGGTTTTCGACAGCTCGGAAAATATCTCGCTGTCGCTTTTGCCCTCGTACTGCTTTGCCATATTTTTAAGAGCGTCAAACTGCTGTTTCTGGCTGCCGTTAAGTTTTGCTTCCTCATTTTTAAGCCTGTCGCCCTTGCTTTGGCGCAATGTTCGTTTCATAAAAATCACCTCCCGTTATTTTATGCACTTTAATACATAAACGTGCATATAAATATTAAGAGGTGACGCAAATGAACGATTTCAGTATTTTAATGATACTTTTTGCCCTAATGAACAAAAACGGCTTTAACAGCATAAAGAATGCCATAAAAGCCGCCGACAGTTTCAGTTCGCAGATAGGTAATATTTCAAACATAATGAATATGCTCCCCATGCTTAACGGAGTAATGAATTCTCAAAAAGCAGGCAGCGAAACGAATTACGTTGATACCCTGAAAGACATTCTTTCAGGTATTAAATAACTCCGCTTTTTTTGCGTTAAGCAGAGAAATTTCTTCCTCGCTGTGGGTGATTATTATTTTCAGTCCTTTGAGTTTTTCCGTTTCGCGGACGACTTTTTCCGTGTTGTTTCTGTCAAGCCCCCTGAACGGCTCATCAAGCAGAAAAATATCTCCGCCGTGGGCAAAACAGCGGGCAAGAGCACATCTGCGCTTCATTCCGCCGCTTAACTCTTCCGGCTTTTTACTTAAAAACTCATCTATGCCGAACGCCTTTATATAATAATCCGCCGCCTGTTCGCTTTCAGCGGTAAGTTTTATGTTCTTTTCGGCGCTGTACCAGTCAAGCAGTCTGTCTTCCTGAAAAAGATAACATATCTTTCCCGTTATCTCAATATTGCCCGAATACTCTACAAAGCCCGCAAGAGCATTAAAAAATGTAGTTTTTCCTCTGCCCGACGGTGCGGAAATAAAGTACGTTCCCTCGTCGGGAAATTCAATATTCACATTTTCAAGCACGGGCTTATCAAACGCCACGCGCAGATTACTTACTTTTATCATTTTTTACCGCATATCCTATTGCTTTTTCAAGAATCACGCTTATAATTATCACCACTGCCGTCCACGCGAACACATCGGCGGTTTCAAGAATGTTTTTTGCGTTATACAGGTTTGCGCCTATTGAGTTTTTGGGCTGACAAAGCACTTCCGCCGCAACTCCCGCTTTCCACACAAGCCCCGCAGATGTACACAGTGCCGATGTAAAATACGGCTTTACCGAAGGGATATATATATGTTTTATCGCCTTAAAGCCCGTAAGCCCGTAAGCGCGGGCAAACTCTTTTAACTTTTTGTCCACTCCCGAAATTCCCGTTTCCGCATTCTGCCACACAACGGGAATAACGATAAGCATTGAAATAAACACGGGGATACTGTCTCTTTTAAGCCAAATCCACGCAAGCATTATAAATGACACAACCGGCGTTGCCTTTATTACCGTTTTAACGGGCGAAAGCAGCCTGTTTGCGGCAAAAATACGGCACAGGCAGGCAAAGATAACACCGAGAACGACACCGAATGCAAGTCCGAGAAAAATACGCAGAACGCTTCGACCCACCGCAAGCCAGAACGCGGACGTTCTAGCTAAAAACGCAAGACGATTAAAAACCGTAAGCGGTGCGGGAACAAGCACTTCGCTGTTTACTTTAAGACTTATTATCTGCCAAATCAAAAGCCAGATAAGGGGCGTTAGAACGCCCCAAATTATCTTTTTAGTAGTAAAAGTCTTCACCGGGCAAAGCACCGCCTATTGATTTTGCATCGCTTTCAAAAAGAATCTGCAAGAACACCTGCGTTTTAGTTTTCATTTCGCTTCCCGTTATCGTTACCATTTTGCAGTTGGGAATCGCCTTTTCGGCTATTGCCGCCGAGGGAACGATTTCGTACTTGGCAATAAGCTCCGCGCCCTCTTTGGGATTATCGTTTACAAACTGCACGCTTGCGGCGTAGTCTTTAACAAACTGTTCAACCGCAGCTTTGTTGTTTTCGGCAAACTCTTTTCTTATTGCAAGGCAGCCCATTGAAAACAGCGCCGTGTTGCCGCACGCCTCGTCCCATGCGGCATTAAAATCAACCGCTATTCTGAATGAAGGATCTTTTGCAATTATCGTTGAAACCTGCGGTTCGGGAATAAGAATTATGTCCGCATTGCCCTGCAACGCCTGTGTTGCAAGTTCCGCATGCGTGGCGAAATATTCCACTTCGCAATTTACGTTATTTGCTTTAAGCACGTAGTTAAGGGCATATTCGGGCGTTGATGCCTGCCCGGAAGAATAGATTTTCTTTCCCTCCAAGTCCTTTATCGAATGAACGGTATTGCCTTTTTCAAGAACATACAGCACGCCGAGTGTATTAAGGGCAAGCAGTTGTATTTTGCCCTCGGACTTATTGTAAAGAGTTGCGGCAAGGTTTGTGGGCAGAGCGGCAATATCCAGTTCGCCCTTTAACAAAAGCGCCGTAACGTCTGTGGGTGCGGAAAACAGTTCTGTTTTGTAAGTGTTTTTGTATTTTCCGTTTTCGCTGTCGGACATAAGTTTTGAAATACCCATACCGGTGGGTCCTTTAAGGGCGCCGATATTAAACGTTGCGGGCGTAAATTCTTCCGCTGTTGCCGTAGGCTCGGTTTCGGGCGTGGGCGTAGGAACGTTTGTTTCAGTCTTGCCGCAAGCAGTAAATGCAAGCAGCATAAGTGCAATTACAACACATAAAATCTTTTTCATTCTTCTTCTCCTTTATAAATCTTTGATGACAACACGCTTTTTACGTTTACTCCGTTTATCCTGCCAAGTTTTCCGCACAAAGCGCCTATGCGGTCGTTACTTCCGTCAACCGTGACCGAAATAACGCAAACGGAGCGTTTTTTATAAGGAAGTCCCATTCTTCCTATTATGATATCGGCAAATTCGGAAAGCAACCCGTTAACTTTATCCGCAGACTGTTTAGGGTCGTCAATAACTATTCCAACAATGCCTATTCTGTTTTCCATTTTACAACCTCCTAAAAAAAATTCTCTTTACCGTAAACAAGTAAAGAGAATGGGATTTAATCATCTTTACCTCAGCGCAGAAAAACCTTGCTTTCAGTTACGGTTAAAATCTCCGTGTCAGAACATATCCTTCACTTTGATAAGTATATTATATTTTATTTTTATTTTTCTGTCAATACCTCAATTGCTTTTTTAAGCTGCAAATCGTTTTCATCATTGCGGAGCCAGTACTTTTGGGTAAGTTCTTCCGAAAGTTCAACTTCGTACTCCGGTTCAATGCCTTTTTTATGAATGCAGTCGCCGCCGGGAAGATAGTATTTTGCCGTTGTAAGTTTGAACATTCCGCCGTTTGAAAGAGGAATATTCGTCTGCATAATTCCCTTGCCGTAACTTTTTACACCCACGGTTTTGGCATTGCCCATATCGCGCAGCGCACCCGCCAGCGCTTCCGACGCGCTTGCAGAGGATGCATTGATTATAACGCTTACGGGTTTATCAATATAACCTGCGTCCGAGCGGCACACGCTTGTGCGGTTGCCGTAGCGGTCAAGGGCGTAAAACGTTTCGCCCTCGGGGAGCATTTTATCGGCAATTTCGGCAAACAGGCTCAGTTCACCGCCGGGATTTTCCCTTAAATCGATTACTATGCCCTCGTACATATTTTCAACGCCGAAGTCAATGGCTTTATTGAAATACTCGGCGACGTTGCCGTGGAAGGAATTGATTTTTATATACAGCACTTTCCCTATCATTCTGTATTCGGTCATTTGCCGCTGTCCGTCGCCGCGCATAACGTTAAATGCAAGTTCCTTGCCGTCACGCTCAACCGTAATTTTAACGCTTGTGCCCGTTTCGCCCTTTACAAGAGCAACCGTTTCCGAAAGTGATTTTCCTTTTACGCTTTCATCGTTGACCGCGCGGATAATATCCCCGGCTTTAAGTCCCGCAGCATCGGCGGTAAGACCTTTATAGATATCTGTAATCGTTATATCACCGTTTACGTCCTGCACGCCCGCGCCTATTCCGCCCTGAACGGTGCCGGTGGAAGAATTGTTATATTCTTTTAATTCTTCCGGAGTAAAATAGTAGGCGTAGTCGTCGTCAAGACTTGCCGCCATACCCTTTAACGCATAGTCAAGAGTATGTTCGCTGTCCTGTTCCTCAATGGAATAGCGGTTGATAATGCTTGCCGCCTCATTGATTATTTTTATCTGTTTTATTGAAAGTCCCGAATAGAGCAACTGCCCGTTTGCGGAAATAAAGGCTTGGGAAAATATTCCCGCCGTAACAAGCGCGCCGATAAGGCACCCCGCCACAAGCATAACTATTGCCGAAGAAAGCGATACTTTACGTTTTTTCATTTTTTCACCCCTGCCTTGAAATTCTGTTTATAGCCGTAAGAAGTCTGAACGCAACCGCCTCGTCAAAATTTCTCAAATCGAAACCCGTTTCCCTGAAAATCTTGTCAAGACGGTAAATAAGCGTGTTGCGGTGCAGATAACAACACCTTGCCGTTTCACTTATATTCAGATTATTCTTAAAAAATGCATGGGCAAGTTCGGTGGTATCGCTGTCAATACCGCCTAAAATGCGCAGTGCCCTGGCTTTTATATCTTCCCGCTTTTCTTTGGGTATTTCGGAAACGATTACTTCCGGCAGAATATCGGCAAAGCGCCAAACGCCGCCGGTATAGGAAAGTTTTTTACCCGTTTCTATTGCGGCGGACGCCTGATTAAAGGAATGCACAAGTTCGGCGGCATTCTCGCAAACAGAGCCGATACCTATATAGTTATCGGTATTCATATCGGTAAGCGTGGCGCTGAGTGCCGCGGCGGTTTCGTCAATATCCGCGTCGTCACTGGGGCAGATAACCGCAAGCCGATGTTCCGACAGGGGCAGAATATATATTCCGTCGCTCTCAAAGGACGATGAAAGAATACCCGTGTATGCCGAAATATCTTCCCTTGTTTCAATTTTTAATACGCACCTGTTTTCCGAAAACGGAATTCCGTGCTTTTTGCATATTTCCTTTGCGTACTGTCCCGAATCTTCAAAAAGCAGTTTTTTTATTGCGTCCTCTTTCGTTCTGCAAACGGAAGAAACCGTTTCGTTAAAGATACTCTTTTCGCTGTTTTCAAGTTCGATAACGTTTATGCTTCCGTCCGACGCGCGCAAAAACGTCTTTCCGTTTTCCGTGCGCGGCATTTCGGTTTCAAGCAGATTTTCAGGCAAATCCCCCGAAAAGATATCGTCGCCCGATATTCTTTTCCCGAAAGAATTGTACATGGCAGTTTTCATTCTAATCACCCGAATGTATTTTACCACATTTTTCTGCTTTGCGGAAGTGAAAAATCAGTGTAAAGTGTAATATTCTGTGGCGTCGCCCGTTAAAGGGCGCCCCGCAGCGGTGATTTCACCGTGTTCGGGCAGTATCGAATACTCATCGCCTGCCAAAAAGTTTTCATCGGTATATGTCAAAACCGTATTTTCTATGCCGCTGAGGGTTTTTATTTCGGTTTCTTCCCCGCCCCGTCTTTTTATTATCACGTATTTTGCAAAACTCTGCTTTGCCGTAAACCTAATTTCCGCCTGCATAAGTTCGTTAAATTGCAGAGTTACATCGTCCGGCGTTTTCGGCTCGCACCAGTATTCGCTTGAAAACACGGGTACGGTATCCTCTTGGAACACCTCGTTAAGTTTTTGGTTTTCCTTTGTTCTGTCCGTTGCAAGCAGAATCTCGCCGCTTTTTTCAAGGGAATACAAATCTATTTCCGCTCGCTTTACCGTTTCGGGCATTTTGAACGCCGTACACTTGCTTTCTCCGTTTTCCATTGACTTATACGCAAGATACGCTATTTTTGAGGGATACGAACTTCCCGTAACCGATTCGTCAAGATAGTTTTCCTCGTCGGTCTTATCGCAGCCAAGCCATACACACACCGTATTTTCACTGCTGTACGTTGCCGACCATGCGTCGGAATAGCCTATCCCCTTATACCCCACCGTTCCCGTTTTGCACGCAACGGGATAAGAAAGCCGTTTAAGCGCGTTCGAGTTCTGTTTTGACACGCCGCAGAGAATATCCGTAAGAATATATGCCGTCGAATCGCTTATCGCCCTGTTTTCGTACGGGTCGTGAGTATAGATAACATCTCCGCTGCCGTCGCAGATTTTTTCAATGCACCAGGGTTTCTGATATTCTCCGCCCACAGCAAGAGTTCTGTACGCCCCGGCAAGTTCAAGGGGCGAAACGCCGTATTTCATTCCGCCCAAAGCAAGAGCAAGATACCTGTCGTCTGCGTCAAATTCTATTCCCATTTTCTCCGCCACGGTTTTTGAATACTCTATGCCGTTTTCTTCAAGCACCTCTACCGCGGGAACGTTAAGCGAAAGCGCAAGCGCCTGTCTTACTGTGGTCTTGCCGTAATACTTTTCCTTGAAATTTGACGGTGCATAACCCGAAAAATCCTTTCGGTAATCGTCAAGCACGGTTGCCGCGGTTATTGATTTGTTTTCAAATGCGGGCGCGTAAACAAGCAGCGGCTTTATTGTTGACCCCGGCTGCCTTTTTGCCGCGGCTCGGTTGTAAAGCCTCAACCCCTCGTGCTCCCGTCCGCCCACCATTGCCCTTATTCCGCCGGTGGAATTATCAAGCACCACTGCCGCCCCCTGAACGTTTTCATCGGGGAAATTGCTTTCATCGGCAAAAATATTCTGCATATCTTCCTGTGCGCGTGAATCAAGGGACGTATAAACCGTATACCCGCTTCCCATAAAGTCGCTTACCGTTATGCCGAGTGCTTCCGCGCCCTCCGAAAGCACGTAATCGGTAAAATATCCGTAATCGCCCGTTTCTTCTTTTGGGGCAATTGTCGGCTCTTTTGTTGAATATTCTTCTCTTTCCTCTTCCGAAATGAAGCCGTAACGGCACATTTTTTCAAGCACGCTGTTGCGCCTTTTAACGGATTTTTCGTAATTTATGTGAGGTGCGTATTTGTTTGGCGCCTTTAACAGGCCTATAAGCATTGCGCCCTCGTCAACGGTAAGATTTTCGGCGTCTTTATTGAAATACGCCTGTGCCGCCGCCTGTATTCCGTATGCGCCCCGCCCGAAATAAACGTAGTTAAGATACATTTCCAAAATCTCGTCTTTTGAAAATTTCTGTTCCAGTTGCAGTGCCAGAATCGCTTCCTGTGCCTTGCGCAGGAACGTTTTTTTATTTGTTAAATGCGAATTTTTTATAAGTTGCTGTGTAATTGTACTTGCACCCTCGTCAAGGGAACCCGATTTAATGTCGTTTACCGCTGCGCCGCATATCCGCCTGAAATCTATTCCGCAGTGCTTATAAAATCTCACGTCTTCCGAGGCAATAAGCGCGTTTTTTACGTGTTCGGGAATATTTTCTATCTTCACGCTTTGCCTGTTCTGTCCGGAATTAAACACCGCCGAAACGTTTTTGTCCTTATCAAGCACCGTAAGCGTCTGACTGATATCCGTTATTTTTTCAACCGAAAGGTCCGGGCACGACGCAAACACGCCCACGCAGACGGCAGTAATCGCCGCAAAAACTGCCGCCGCGCATATTTTGATTATTTTCTTCATTTCAATCACCCCGTTTTTATTATCGGCATAAAAAATTTTAATATTCAGCCGTTGCAAACATAGTTTTATTGTGGTATACTAATATCTGAATCTTTTAACTGAGGTGTTTATATATGATTTGTAAAAACTGCGGCGCAAAAAATTCCGACACCCGAGACAGGTGTTTTAATTGCGGCGCTCAATTGAATATTGAAACCGATACTGTCAAAAACGAAGTAAAAGAGGTTATTTCCGATATTAGCGACCCCGTAAGCGTATCTGATGTAAGCGACACGGTAATAAACGGTTTTCCCGCGCAAGCAGATGATGACGAACCGGTAAAACTTAAAAAGCGGGAAACGGCTGAATTAAAAAAATCGGCAAACAAATCAAGCCGCGGCTCCGCGGACAGAGTAAAAAAGAACAGCTCAGAGAAAAGCAAAAAAGCCCCCCGCGGTAAAAGCAATGCGGGTATCAACTTTCTTATTGCCGTACTGTGCGTTGTTTTCGTTGCGGTTTTGGGCGGTTTGGTATTTATGATTGTAAAGCCCGACAGCAGTTCAGAGGGCAATGGGACGGAAATAAGCAAAATCAATCTTGCAAGTCCCGAGATAACAAAACTTACCGATTCAAACGGCAAGGAATATCTGCACGGCGTATTTAACGGAAAAATCGGTGACAGGCTCTACCTTGAATGCAACAATTCCTACCATACCTTTGCCGAAGAAACCGTTACGGTCGATTTGTATCTTGAAGACCTTTTCCCCGCCGACCACCTTTTTGTGGAAAGCTCTGCAAACGCCAACATCGGCGCGTATATAATCCGTGAAAACAAGCGTTACGCCTGCGGCACGCCAACTTTTTCTTTAAGCGTTCCGAAAGCGGAATATCAGTTTATTTTACCCGATTCGCAAAGTTATGAGGTTTTTAACGACAAATTCACCATTCGCCTGTGGACGCTTCCCGGCTCAACCGTTTCCCTTAACGGACGGAACGTAACCGATTCAATGACGGGGCTTGGATTACTGCAAACGGAAGTTGAAATAAAAGAGGGCGCAAAAGACACATATAAATTGCAGATAAATCAGCCCTACCACACACCCGTAAACGACGCATTTCTGCTCTATCGCGGGTTATCCACCGTTGACCTGTCCGTTGCGGCATACGGTTCGGGCATTGTAAGCGGCAACACGGTTACCATATCGGGTTCAACGTCAGAGGGCGTTGAAATTTCGTGTATGAATCTGCCCGTTTTAAGCGTTGAAAAGAACGCGCTTTACAATACTTTCACCGCAAAACTTGACCTTTCAAATACTCCCTACGGGCTTGTAATCGCAAAGATTCAGGCAACCGGTGCAGAGGGTACAACCACCCGCTCCTACACATTCTGGTACTGGCCGGATGAAAGAAGTGTTACCACAACAGCAAAAAGTTTCACCGAAGCCGTTGCCGAAAATCCCGCAGCGCACAGCGGAACGTATGTTCTGCGCGACGTTACGGTGGAAAAGGTTATCGGCGCGGGCAAATTTATAGGCAAAATAACTGTCGGCGCAACGGATTACCGCTACGTTTTCTCTTGTGACTACGACCGCGGGAATGTTGTTGTGGGCTCTTCATATAAAATATTTGCCGCATATTCAAGCACCGATTCTTCGACTTCAATGCCCGTTTTCAGGGCATGGTATATTTATTAAGTGAGGTTTACTATGGACATCAAAGCACTTTTCGATGAAAACGAAAAGCCGCTGGAACATCTCGTTTCCGACGGCGGATTCACCAAGATTTTCCGCACGATAGGCTGTATCGGCGATTCTCTTTCTTCCGGTGAATTTGAAAGTTGCGACAAAGACGGCAAAAAAGGTTACCACGATATGTACGAATATTCGTGGGGACAGTTTATCGCCCGCACCTGCGGAAGCACGGTTTATAATTTCTCCCGCGGCGGACTGACAGGCGAATGGTTTATGGGCGGCGCGCCCCAGTGGGGCTGGTACGATTATGCCAAGCGCGCACAGGCATATATTTTTGCTTTGGGCGTAAACGATTTGTACGGCAAAAAGTTTCCCGTAGGCACGCCCGACGACCACGTTGAAGACAAAACCTTTGCCGGCTGGTACATTGAAATTATCCGGCGTTATAAGGAAATTCAGCCCCAGGCAAAATTCTTTTTAATGACAATGGTACATACCGGCGACAAGGACACCGACGCCGTTGCCGACGCCCACGCCGAACTGCTTTATAAAATTGCCGAAAAATTTGACAATACGTATATAATAGATCTTTGTAAATACGGTCCTGTTTACGACGATTTCTTCAAGAGCAAATTCTATCTGCACGGACACTTAAATCCCATGGGCTACGAACTCACCGCAAGAATGGTTATGTCGTATATCGACTATATTATCCGTCACAATATGAGTGATTTCAAGCGCGCGGGTCTGATAGGCACCGGCATTGAAGATGTTGACTGAACAGCAAAAAGCACTGCTTACGCGGTGCTTTTTTTGTAAAGAAAATCGGAACGGAGCAAAGTCCGTTCCGACATGGTGCCGAAGACCGGGGTCGAACCGGTACGGGTATTACTACCCACGGGATTTTAAGTCCCGGGCGTCTGCCTATTCCGCCACTCCGGCATAAGCCGCGAAAACCGCGGCTGAAATAACGGATGTATTATAACTCAAAAAATTCAATCCGTCAAGATTATTTTATTCTTTTATCGCTTTTTACCGCAAGGCGCGTGCCGAGGCTCTGTATTGCCTGTACGATAATAACAAGTATCGCCACGGCAATAAGCATTACAAGTGTCTTATAGCGTGAATAGCCGTAATTGTACGCTATCATACCGAGTCCACCGCCGCCTACAACGCCGCTCATTGCGGTGTAGCCGATAATCGTCGTAAACGCTATTGTGGCATTTGACAAAAGCGACGGCATACTTTCGGGAATCATAACCTTTGTTATTATCTGAAACGGCGACGCACCCATACTCTGTGCGGCTTCGATAATATTCGGATTGATTTCCCTTAAACTGCCCTCCACAAGTCGGGCAATAAACGGGAACGCCGCCACTGTAAGAGGAACTATTGACGCTTCCGTGCCTACGGCTGTGCCGACAATAAGCCGCGTGACAGGCATAACAAGAATCATCAGAATTATAAACGGCACCGAACGCAAAATGTTTATTATAACGTTAAGCGTGCTCATAAGCCATTTAGGCATAGGCATAACGCCGTTTTTCTCGCCCACCACAAGCAGTACACCCAATGGCAGACCGATTATTATTGCAAAAAGCGTTGCAAGCACGGTTACATATAAAGTTTCCCATATTGCCAGCGGGAAGTCATTAACAAGCATATCAAGGGCTTCCGCCACGTTTTTTTCGGAAAATACTCCGCTATTGAACATTCTGCTCCACCTCCTCGGCAAATACGTTGTCGCGGTTAAGATATTCTATGGCTCGCTTAACCGTTTTATCGTCGTCCGGCAGACCGAGAATCATACTGCCGTAAATTCTATCGCCAAGTAATTTTGTTGACGCATTGAGAATATTTGCGGCTATGCCCTCATCTATCGCCATTTGCGTGATTACGGGCTTGCCCACCGCTGCCATTCCGTTGAACACAACGCGAACCGTGCGCTCGTCAACAGGCTCTGCAAGTGCGGCAGTACCGTCGGGAAAAACAAGCCTGCGCGCCGCCGCCGATTTCGGATTTGCAAATACGTCAGACACATTTCCCTCTTCCACTACTTCGCCGTCGTCAAGAATCGCAACTCTGTTGCACACTTCCTCAACAACGCTCATCTGGTGTGTGATAATCACAACCGTTATGTTAAGGCGCTTGTTGATATCCTTGATAAGTTCAAGAATGGAGTGCGTGGTTTTCGGGTCAAGAGCGCTTGTGGCTTCGTCGCAAAGCAGAACTTTCGGGTCGGTTGCAAGAGCGCGGGCTATCGCTATTCGCTGCTGCTGTCCGCCGGAAAGCTGTGCCGGGTACGCTCCCGCCTTATCGGGCAAGCCCACAAGTTCTATAAGTTCCTTTGCGCGCTTTTTTGCCTCTGCTTTTTTTACCCCCGCAAGTTCAAGGGGAAAGCAGATGTTGTCAAGGCACGTGCGCTGCATAAGCAGATTGAATCCCTGAAAAATCATCGTGATTTTTCTTCTTTCGGCGCGCAGTTCCTTTTCGTTCATTGCGCCCAAATCCTTTGAATCTATAATCACCTGTCCGCTTGTGGGTCTTTCAAGCATATTCATACAGCGCACAAGCGTACTTTTTCCGGCGCCGCTCATGCCGATTATGCCGTAAATATCACCGTCGTTTATGGTCAGCGTGATATTTTTAAGCGCGTCAACCGTTGCTTCGCTGCCCTTAAAACTTTTCGACAGGTTTTTAATCTCTATCATAAATGATACCTTTCTTTTACAGCAAAAGCATCGAACGCATATTAAGCGCCCGATGCGAAAACTGCTTTTGACTTATTCTTATTTAAGAGCGTCAAGCGTGGTCTGCTTTCCGCCGTAAAGACCCATGGGCTCTACGTGAGGTGCCGCAACCGATACGATGTGCGTACCCTTTTCTTTGTTGAAGTCATCAAGGTAGGGTTTGTGCTGGAAGTAGTTTGCGTCAACCTCTCCGGACTCAACAACTTCGTTGGGCTGAACATAATCCGAATATACCTTTATGTCAAGAGTTACGCCTTTTTCAGCCAGAATTTCTTTTGCTACTTCAAGGATTTCGGCATGAGGCGTAGCCGATGCCGCAACGGTAATCTTCTGCCCTTTAAGTGCATCGTAATCAACGCTCGAATCAAAGCCGTCACCGGGGTTTGCAATTGTGCTTACAACCGCGCCGTCATACTTACCGGCAATAAAGTCAACAACTTTCTTGCTTTCTACCGCCGCAACAAGCGCCTTGGTCTTATCGGTGGCTTCATTACCCTCTTTAACGGCTATAATGTTTGAATATGCCGAATAAGAACCCTCTATCGCAAGAGAATCTTTAACCGGGTTAAGGTTTGCCGATATGGCATAGTTTGAGTTGATAACCGCATAGTCAACGTCTTTAAGAATGTTGGGAATGTTTGCCGCTTCAACTTCGTTGAACTTGATGTTGTGAGGATTTTCAACTATATCCCTTACCGTTGCCTGAATGCCCGCGCCGTCTTTAAGTTTGATTATGCCTTCCTGTTCAAGCAAAAGCAATGCACGTGCCTCGTTGGTGGTGTCGTTGGGTACCGCTACTGTGATACTCTTTTTTCCGCAGCCGGAAAAAGCCGCTATACTGCTTACAAGCAAAAGTGCCGATACTGCGATTGATACAATTTTTTTCATTTTCATCTCTCCTTTTTATTTGCGCTTTTTGCTGCGCTCTTTTAAGATGGCTTGATTATATAACAAACGCGAAAAAGTGTCTATTAGAAAAAAATTATACTCAGTTATAAGTTTTGCTTATATCTCAGCGATAATATTTGTTCATCGATGTCACCCTTTGTTTCAATATTCTTTGCTTTTTTGCGTTTGACTTTGCCGATTCACAAGTGTATAATTATATAGTATATCGATCAATGCTTTGACACAGAAAGGAATCTTAAATGTTCAAACGGCTTTTGAAAAGTGTAAGGGAATACAAAAAGCCCACCTTGCTTACGCTGATATTTATTATAGGCGAAGCGGTAATAGAAGCGTTTATACCGTTTATAACCGCCAACCTTGTAAACAACGTAAAAGCGGGTGCCGATATGGGCTACATTGTACGCACGGGGCTTTTGCTTACCCTTATGGCGTGCATATCCCTCTGTTTCGGCGGTGCGGCGGGCTTTACCTGCGCAAAAGCATCGGCGGGCTTTGCAAAAAATCTCAGGCACGACATTTTTACAAAAATTCAGTCATTTTCGTTTGAAAACATCGATAAATTCTCATCCTCGTCACTTGTAACAAGAATGACGACCGATATTTCAAACGTTCAGATGTCGTATATGATGGTAATCCGTACGGCAGTGCGCGCGCCCCTTATGCTTATTTTCTGCATAATAATGGCGGCGATTATGGGCGGCAAACTTGCCCTTACTTTTGTGGTGGTAATCCCCGTGCTGGGTATAGGGCTGTTCCTTGTAGGGCAAAAAGCAATGCCCGCGTTCAGGCGCGTTTTCAAAAAGTATGACCGCCTTAACGAATCCATTGAAGAAAACGTTCGCGGTATGCGTGTTGTAAAGGGCTTTGCCCGTGAGGAATACGAGAAGAAAAAGTTCGGCGCCGCGTCGGAAGATATCTGTAAAGATTTCACCCACGCCGAACGCATCGTTGCATTAAACTCGCCCCTGATGCAGTTCTGTGTTTACTTCAATATGGTATTTATAATGATTGTAGGCTCAAAACTTACAATTACAAGCGGCGGCGAAATCATCGATATCGGGCAGATATCCGCTATGCTTACCTACGGCATACAGGTGCTTATGCAGCTTATGATGCTTTCGATGATTTACGTTATCCTTACCATTTCAATGGAATCCATAAAGCGTTTAAGCGAAATTCTTGAAGAAACTCCCTCGCTTACCTCGCCCGAAAATGCAACCAGGGAAGTTAAGGACGGCTCAATTGACTTTAACAACGTAAGTTTCAAATATTCCAAAAAGGCAAAACTGAGCGCTCTTTCGGATATTGATTTACATATCCCCTCAGGCGCAACAGTGGGCATAATCGGCGGGACGGGTTCAAGCAAATCCTCTCTTGTTCAGCTTATCCCCCGCCTTTACGACGCTACCGAGGGCACTGTCTGCGTAGGCGGCATTGATGTAAAGGACTACGATTTGGATGCTCTGCGTTCGTCGGTTGCAATGGTATTGCAAAAAAATCTGCTGTTTTCTGGAACAATAAATGAGAATCTCCGTTGGGGAAATGAAAACGCCACCGATGAAGAAATCCGCGAAGCTTGCAGGCTTGCTCAGGCGGACGAATTTGTTCAGTCGTTCCCCGATAAATACGAAACTAAAATTGAACAGGGCGGCACGAACGTTTCCGGCGGCCAGAAACAACGGCTCTGTATTGCACGTGCGCTTTTGAAAAAGCCCAAAATACTTATTCTTGACGATTCAACAAGCGCGGTTGACACAAAAACCGATGCACTTATCCGTTCGGGATTCAAATCGTATATTCCCGAAACCACGAAAATCATAATCGCCCAGCGCATTTCTTCCGTTGAGGACGCGGATATGATAATCGTTATGAATAACGGACGCATTGACGATGCAGGTACTCACAGCGAACTTCTGCAAAAGAGCGAAATCTACCGCGAAGTATATTCTCAGCAGACGGGAGGTGCGGAAAATGAATAGGAAAAGCGGTAACCTTAAACGCATTATAAAAATGCTTTTCTCATATTACCCCGTGCTTACGCCGATTATAGGAGTCTGCATTGTATTTTCGGCGGTCGTATCGTCTATCCCCTCAATATTCACGCAGAATATTCTTGAACTGATAGAAAAATACTACCGCGCAAAAGACTGGTCCGGCGCGGCGGGCGAAATTCTGCCCCTTATTGCGGTACTTATAGTGCTTTATCTGCTTTCGGTGGCGTCAATTGCCCTTTACAATCAGTTGGGCGCGAAACTCACCCAAGGGTTCCTTGATAAACTCCGCCGTTCTATGTTTGACGGTATGCAGAATCTGCCGATAAAGTACTTTGACACCCACAAACACGGTGACATAATGAGTTACTACACAAACGATACCGACGCGCTGCGCCAGCTTGTTTCGCAGGCATTGCCCGCAGTAATAAATTCGGGCATAATAGTGCTTTGCGTTTTGGGAATAATGCTTTATTATAGCGTATGGATGACGCTTGTTGTACTTCTGGGCGTAACGGCAATGCTGTTCGTTTCAAAGAAGGTAGGCGGCGGAAGTGCAAAGTTCTTTATCCGTCAGCAGGATTCAATGGGCAAAACCGAGGGTTTTGTTCAGGAAATGATGAACGGACAGAAGGTTATCAAGGTTTTCTGCCACGAGAAAGAATGCGAACAGGATTTTGACAAAATCAACGACACGCTTTTTGACGACAGTTACAAAGCCCACGCTTACGCCAACACCTTGGGTCCGATTATTATGAATATCGGCAACATTCTCTATGCGATTATCGCTATGGTAGGCGGTATTATGCTTGTTTCGGGCGCAAAAAATTTCAGTATTTCCGGGCTTGCTTTTTCCATAAGCATAGTCGTTCCGTTCCTTAATATGACAAAGCAGTTTACCGGCAACATCAATCAGGTTTCACAGCAGATAAACTCCGTTGTTATGGCTATGGCGGGTGCGGAAAGAATTTTCACCCTTATGGACGAAAAACCCGAAGTTGATGATGGCTACGTTACCCTTGTAAACGCCACTGTGGCGTCTGACGGAACCGTTACAGAATCTCCTGTTCACACAGGGCACTGGGCATGGAAACACCCCCACGGCGACGGCAGTATTACCTATACTCCCTTAAAAGGCGACGTTCGCCTTACCGATGTTGACTTTGCCTACGAAAAAGGCAAGGACGTTCTGCACGATGTAACGGTTTACGCGGAACCGGGGCAAAAAGTTGCGTTTGTAGGCGCAACAGGTGCGGGAAAAACCACAATAACCAACCTGATAAACCGCTTTTACGATATTGCCGACGGCAAGATACGCTACGACGGCATAAATATCAACAAAATAAAGAAAGCGGATTTAAGGCAGTCGTTGGGCATTGTTTTACAGGACACAAACCTGTTTACGGGAACGGTTATGGATAATATCCGCTACGGCAAACTTGACGCCACGGACGAAGAATGTATTTCCGCAGCAAAACTTGCGGGCGCAGACGATTTTATTACCCGACTTCCCTCAGGCTACGACACGCCTTTAACCAACAACGGCGCAAATCTTTCGCAGGGACAGCGGCAACTTATTGCCATTGCCCGCGCGGCCGTTGCCGACCCGCCCTGTCTGATTCTTGACGAAGCAACCTCTTCCATAGACACCCGTACCGAGGCGATTGTTCAGGCAGGTATGGATAAACTTATGGAGGGCAGAACCGTGTTTGTTATCGCTCACAGGCTTTCAACGGTAAAAAATTCCGATGTAATTATGGTGCTTGACCACGGACGGATTATTGAGCGCGGCAGCCACGAAAAACTTATTGCCCGGCACGGAGTTTACTATCAGCTCTATACCGGTGCATTTGAACTTGAATAGTAAATAAAAAGCGGCGCAGATTCAATTCTGCGCCGTTTCAAAATATCCGTGATATCTGATTTTAATTTTGCTTTTCGGGAACAGGAACGAATATAAATCAACAAAATAATCGTCAGTCATACTTGCAATATAATCAACCGCAATTTGATTTTTTTCTGTTTCTTCATACGGCATTTCGCGCTTATAGTGGGCGTTGTTCACCAAATTAATGTGATGTATATATATGGGCGAACGTCGGTTGCCGTTTTTCAGGTCTTTCAGCAACTGCTCATATATTTCACTCATCATCGGTCTTACCGTTTCGTCAACGGATTCCTTTACGGTCTTATCATTGTATATCAATTCATAATTATCGTTTTTTGCCTTTTTCAGTGCCTCAAAATGTTCTCTGTCCATTTTTATATACGGCTGTCCGAAGCTGTTCTCAATAATATTCATCATAAGATTATTTATTATTTCCGCATTTACCGAGCCTATGGGCGTGCTTTCAAACTCGCTGTTTGAAATTATGTGCGCCCGTTCCGCGTCCTGCCTGTCCTTGCCCAAGTACGCAATGATATCCGAAATACGCATTACGCACCCTTCAAGCGTACAGGGCACAAGTTTCTTTACGTTGTCTTTGTTTGTGCAGCACGCCTCAATCTGCCTGTCAAACTCATTAAAATCAAAAAGCGGTTTCGGGCGATACTCCGAAAGTTCAATTTCGCCGTCGTGAGCGGCAATGCCGTTAAGGGTCTGTAAACTGATATTGTAGGGAAAAATCTTATCAAGCACCCGCACGGAATGTATGTTGTGTGAAAAGCGTCCGCCCGTGTGCGAAGAAAAAATCTCGTCAAGAATTTTTTCGCCGGCGTGCCCGCAGGGCGTATGCCCTATGTCATGCCCAAGCGATATGGCTTCAATTAAATCAAGATTCAGCCCCAGCGCTTTGCCTATTGTCCGTGCAATTCTTGAAACAAGCTGGACGTGCAGCATTCTGCGTGTGATATCATCATTCTTATAAAACGAAAACACCTGCGTTTTGTCAGAATATCGGTTAAAATACGGGCAATGCATAATTTTGTCAGTGTCCCTGATAAATGCCGTGCGCACCGCGGTTGCCGTGTCACGACTGTTGTCGCGGCGGATAACTTTTGTTTCGTCAAAGCCGAAATTCCCGTAAAGCCGCTTTTCAATTTTTTCGTTGACTTCCTCTGAAAGCTGTTCGTAATTAAGCATTCTGTTGCCTCACAAAATCTCTGTTTTGTATATTGTATCACATAAAACGCATTTTAACAACAGTGTAAAACGGGTATTTGCTTTTCGGTTCCGATATGTTATACTGTAAAAAAGGAGGTGAAATTTTGGATATTTTAGATAATGATTTTTTTGAAGAATACAAGCGTTTGGACAAATTGCTGAAAGATATGGGCTATGCCGACGGAATAAAGGAATACATTGAGCAAATGCGCGTGCATTCCCTCGGTTCAAGCCGCGATTATGAAAATCTGCAACACTGCAAACATCTGCGTGATACGCTCGCTCACGATATAGTTTTTTCCCTATGCGAACAACAGGACCTGGACTTCATTACCGATTTTTATTCCCGCGTGTACAACTGCGCCGACCCCGTTGCCGCCGTGCACAAGGCAAGGCGCTCCAAGGAAGCGCAAAACGATAATAAGGCGCAAAGCCGAAGCAGCATAAAATCGGTTTACATAGATAATACCGGTGCGATAAACAATACCGCAAGCAAAAAAAATTCCCTTTCCGCCGAAGCGATTATCATCTTGATTTCCGTTTTCCTGATTTTTGCTGCAATCATCGCGGCGATAATATATTTTCTTAAATAAAAATATCCGGGAACCGTTAAAATTCCCGGATATTCTTTTACAGTATATGTTCAAGTCTGTCGCCAACGAACTGTGCAAGACGCAGATATCCCTCACGGACAAAGTGAAGTCCGTCGTTTGCCTGATATTTTGCCTCGGTTGCAGAGGAAAAATCTTCACAGGCACCCACGTCGATAAGTGCGTATCCGTTGCTTTCCGCAAAAGTCTTTGCAAACTTCTGCGCATTAGAAACGTACTTTATTACGTTTTTGTCGTAGTTTGAATAAGCGGGGTTTTCCGTTACCCGAGGCGATGTAAGAATAACGATTTTTGCATCAGGCGCGGCAGATTTAAGCAGCGTTACAAGGTCTTTATATGCCGTATTCCACTTATTGTCCGCACTTACGTTGGGGTCAAGATTTCCGTTTGTTCCGAGCATTATAAGCACTGCATCCGCATCGCCTATCCTGTTTTTCAAATTGCCGTCCCCTTTAAGCCGGACAAGCGTGTCAATTGGATTGTCGCCGCACTTTCCGAGGTTTACCGTTTCGGCATTAAGATATTTTGCCAAGAAGTACGGATAATTTTCGCTGTGAACGTTCGGTCTTGAACGCTGTTTGTAAATTCCGTAATCACCCTCGGTAAGGCTGTCACCCACGCAGACTATCTTTTTCGTTTTCTCAGTCTGCGCAAGCATTTTTGCCGAATATCCGTAACAACCCAAAGCCCGTGCAAGCACGTTTATGTTCTCACTGCCATCGCACTTTGAAAGCACGTAACTGTTCACGCTGTAAGTAACCTCGTGTACCGTTTCGCCGCCCGATTTAAGCATAAAAGTGTACGTATCGTCAAATTCGGTGGCTTTTATGCCGTCGGTATAGTACTTTGAATCGGCATATTCTGTTTCAACGGGCACGCCGTTACGCAACATTTGTGTTTCAAGTGAATCCCTGTTTTCGGTACGGAAATATATTTTGTTGAAATTGCTGAAATACAGTCCCGCCGATTTAATCCTGCTTGTTTCGCTTTTTGACGCCGTGGCGCTTTTTCTGCTTACAAGTGAAGATTTTATTTTTTCAAAATCGGTTTTTGATTCTTCTATCCAGTCCGCGTCCGCAATGTTTGCGTTCAGATTTTTGTAATCCGAAAACGCCTGCCCGTAAAGAAGCATATCCGCCATAAATGTTTTTTCCTTTTTACTGCACCCCGCCTCAACAACGCGATTGCAGTAATTCTTTATGCTTCCCGTGCGCGCACAGATAAAATCATCGCCGTCAAAAAGTTCAACGGTTATATTTTCCGCCATACTTTGCGGAGTAATGCTTTTAAGCGTAAACTTTACTCTGCCGTCCTCATTTATGCCCGAAAGCGTTTCTGTTACAGCCCCTTTTCTTCTGATTTTCAGAGTAAGTTCGTTTTCTGGTGTGCAGTTAATGTACGCATAGTAATTCATATCAAGCGTTGCACCCACGTCAAGATTGCCGGTAAGGTATGCGTTGCCGTAAAGCAAGGCGCCCAGTTCATATTCAAACGAATTGACTTTTTGCCTGTCAACCGCGCGGCAGCGATTGCATACGCCGTTTATGTAATAATGGTCACCGCCGCAAACGGAATTTGCCGTTGAAGCAAACGACTGCATACGCATAAGCGTATAAAGCATAGCCTTTGCACCGCTTTCAAGCGTTTCCCGGCTGATTTCACCCTTTTTGTAGGCATTTACAATCACATTTACATCGCAACTGCCCGCAGGATTGCGCAAAGTAAGACCTCCGTTGATTTCGTTAACAATACTCTTGTCATTGTTCCAATCGCCGCAAATAATTCCGGAATATCCCCACTCGCCGCGAAGAATTCCTTTCAATAGGTCGCTGTTTTCTGACGCCGCTGTTCCGTTCACTATGTTATACGAAGTCATTACGCCCAACGGCTGCGAATTCTTAACCGTCATTTCAAAAGGCTTCAAATACAGTTCTCTCAACGCTCTTTCCGAAACGCGGGAATCGCTTTGAAGTTTTGAGCCCTCTTTTTCATTGCAGATAAAGTGCTTAATGCACACGCCTACGCCGTAACTCTGCAAGCACCTTACAATTTCACTGCCAAAAACCCCCGTAACATACGGGTCTTCGGAGAAATACTCGTTATCGCGTCCGCCGAGAGGATTGCGGTGAAGATTCATTCCCGGAGCGAGCCACATATCAATTCTCAGTTCCGCCGCTTCGGCTCCGATAACCGTTGCATACGCGCGCACGAGTTGAGTGTTCCACGTACAGGCTATAACGGTTTCCGAGGGAAATGCCGTGCCCGCGCTTCCGAGTCCGGCAGGGCCGTCAGACATATTAAATCTTGTAAAACCGTACTTTTGGCAAGCCGCATCGGATGCGCCCGCAGAACCCGCACCTTTGCCCGCATAGGAAACGAAGAACGATGCAAGTTCATCGGATTTCATCTGTGCCACAAAGTCATTCATCGAAACCTTGCCGTTTATAACATCGGCAAGCTGGTAATATGTTTCTCTGTCACCCGGTTCGTCGGGTTCTGTTGAGGGCAATACGAAGGTGAATGTAAACGAGGTAAGGTTTACGCTTACGCCCTTTGTGAGCCTGATATAGTTATCGCCTTTTTTGAGCGGAATCAGATAACTGTCGTCCGTGATTTCCTTAAATTTATAGAAATTTCCCGTTGCCGCGACGTTTTTCATCGTAAACGAACCCACAACCGAGTTCATATCCTTATCCTGCGCGCAGGTTACAATAAACGGCGATGTTGAGTCGTCCTGGCTTGCCGCCATAAACGACATTCTGTATGTTCCGGACTTCTCCGCACGCACCCTGTATGTCACATATGCGCCGCTGCACCACATATCTTCAAGTACGCTCAGCGTCTGCTTTTCGCCATAAGTGTCTGTTTCGGGCGAATAAATATATCCCTCGCGTGAATGCACTGCCGTCCTGGGGCTGCCCTGATAATTTCCGTAAATTTCAACATAGTCCTTTACGCTACACGCTATATCTTCAATCTGTTCCGGTACTGCCGTAAGCGAGAATTGCGTAAGATTTATTCCCACGCCCTTTGTGAATTTTATATAGTTTGTTCCCTGTGTTAACTCAATAACTGCCGCATCGCCGTCACGGAATTTATAAAATCCGTCAGTTTGTAAGGGCGATGAAGTTGTTATCTCGTCTCCGAAATTTTTGCCGTCGTTTGAAACAGAAACTATAAAGTTCTTAACATCGCTGTTCAGCACTTTAACCGCAGTGCGCATACTTAACTTATACTGTCCCGCGGACGCAGCATTTATCTTATAAATGACATATGCATTGCCGCCGCACCACATATTTTCAAGCACGTTCCACGTATATGTGCCCTCATACGCGTCTGATGTTTCATTATAAAGCGTGCAGCCGCCGTAGGATTTCACATGCGTTTTGTATACCGTACTGCCCAAGGTCTGCTCGCCGTATATTTTCGTATAATCCGATACGTCAACCGTTATTTTTCCGTCAATCTCATTTATTGATTTTGCATCTTCTATCCTGAAACTGTCGATATTCGGGTGTCCTGCTTGCATATCGGAAATCTTTATATAGTTCACGCCCTCCGAAAGAGTTATCTTTCTGTCGGCATAAAAATCACGAAGGTTGTAATAAGACGAAGTATTTCCGCTGTCCGTTTGGGTATTGATAAACGTTACGGCTACTTTTTCCGACCAATCGGTTTTATTATTTGAAACCGCAAGGGAAATACTCCCCTCCGCACCAGAAGCAAGCCGCACTGACAAAAGATAATCGCCGGCATTTTTTACGTCTAATCGATAAATAAGGTATGCATCTTTCGGGTATGTGTGCGCCATTGCCCTGCCCGAATAGCCCGACTCATACTTTTTCGTTACGGGGTTATATAAATATCCGCTGTCTATTCCCTCTTCTTTGGGCAAATCCTTTTTCCCCTCGCTGCCGTAACCCTTGTCGATATAGTCTTCCGCCTCTACGGTGACTTCGTTATTGAGAACATACGTGTTCTGCGTCTGTTCCGTTTCTTCAAAACTTCCGTCAGCAAGCAGACGTTTTGTAAGATTTGAGGGGCACTGTGAGGACAGTTGTTCAACAACCGTAAGTTCGTTAACGGTAACAACTCCCGCTTCGCTTACGTTTTTAACCGAGTTGCCCGCAAAGACTTTATAATCGCCCGCTTCAAGCACATATGCCGATTTGTTGCCCGTTTTGCCCAAATCGTCAAACGCTGCCATATCGTTTTTGTTGAAAGTAAGGGTCAGCACCTCACTTCCGCCGGGCGCAAGAGCGCGGGTTTTCTTAAACGCGCAAAGTTCTTTTGCCGCCTTGCCCAAAACGCCCTGAGACGCTGAGAAATACACCTGTACAACTTCCTTGCCCGTTACGCTGCCGATGTTCGTTACCTTTACTTTTACCGTTACCGTGTCGCCCTCAACGGAGAAACTTTCCTTTTCCATTTTGAACTGAGTATAGGAAAGCCCGAATCCGAACGGGAAATTCACTTCTTTATTGAAAGTTTCAAAATATCTGTACCCGAGGAAAATGTCTTCCGTGTATTCCTGCTGGGGCTGTTTTAAGAAACTTTCCGTTGTGGGATAATCGTTAATATCCTTTGCAAACGTGAACGTCAGTTTGCCCGAGGGATTTGTTTTGCCCAAAATAATATCCGCTATGGCAAGGCCGCCCTGTACGCCCGGATATCCCGCGAACAGAACCGCGTCAACGTCTATGCCGTCGCTGTTTTCAAACGCCCATGAAGTGTCGATTGCGTTGGACGTATTGAGTACGACAATGACTTTATCAAATTTTGCCGATGCCGATTTAAGCAGCGCCTTTTCATTATCGGTCAGATACCACTGCGCTTTTGAAAAATCTCTGCACTCGCCGCCCCAACGGGATATGAACACTATCGCCGTGTCTGCAAATCCTGCGGCGGAATCAATCATCGCCTCGTCGGGAGTGTATTCTAAGTCAAAACGTGCAATTCGACCCGAACTCTCCTTTGTTACCGTAAGTTCTTCCGTTTCGTACTTTTGGCTTAACGGCTCGTAAATTGAAACCTCGCCTGCGCTCTGCGCCTGACGGAACGCATTAAGGGGCGCAACCGTGCCGTTTTTACCAAGCGCTCTTGACGAACCTGCGCCGAACGCAACAAATCCCGCCTGATAAGTGAGTGAGTCTATGCCCGACCCTTGCTGGAATCTGTCCGCCTGACCCTCGCCGAACAGCGCTATTTTCGTGCCGTTTTCAAGCGGCAGTGCGTTGTTCTCGTTCTTCAACAGCACAAGTCCCTCGTTTGTTATAAGTCTTGAAACTTCTTCCCCACTGACAGGAATCGACGTTTCGGTTCCGCAAACAAAATTATATTCACCGCTTCCGACAATGACTTTTATTCTGCCGTTCTCTTCTTCCAAAGAGATAATTCCCGCCTGTTTTTCAGGCAGTTTTCCGTTTACGGTCACTGCTTTAAGGCTTGATTCGGGCAGGTACACCGTTGCTTTACTGCCTACCGGTACAGTCACGCTGATTTTTTCTCTTTTCTCCGAAATATCCCAGTTAACAGCAAGTATTCCGCGAACCGTTTTTACCGTACCGCTGCACTTTTTGATATCGCCGATGTAGTCCGGGTCAACCGTAAACTCGCCGTAGCCGTCAGTATAATCGGCAATACCGAGAATGTTTTCGTACAGATACTGGTCGTACGAACCGAGAAAATAATGGTCGCGGGAACGGACTGTTTTATCGTTGTAATCTTCCCAACATGTGGTTGCGCCCAAAGATACCCAATATCCCCATGACGGATACGTAGTTTGGGTAAGTATTTTCCACGCAACGTCCATATACCCGTTTTCCGCAAGTACGGGCAGAATAAGTTTTGTTCCGAAGAATCCGGTGTTGAGATGGTATCCGTTTTTCTTTATTTTTTCAACAAGTGAAGAAAGTACACTTTGCTTATATTCTTCCGGGCAAAGGCCGTAAGCGATAGCGGTAAGGTCGTTGGTCTGACGGTATTTTTCCCGTGAATGCGCCCACGCCGCGTTCCAGAAACCGGTTTCGTAATGTCCAGATTCCTTGTCAAAGTACTCATCATTGAAAGCCCTGTATATGTTTTTCATTGCGTCTTCATACACAGGTATTCTGTCGTTCTTTCCAAGCAAACGTGCAAAATAACACATTTCTTCAAGGCAGCGGTATACTGTCGCCGTGCCTATAATGCCGCAGCCCTCGGGTGCACTGTTTGTGCCGTCGGGTGCCTGCCAGTCGTCAAGCCCGATATTATCATACCAGAGCCATACTTTTTTAGGTTTGCCCGTAAAATACTTATCCGACTTCAACTGATTGATATACGACATCGCCTGCAAATCCATCTGTTCCCAATGGTCTTTTATAAGCGTCAGATTGCCGTAGGAACGGTAGTTTTCGTATAAGCCGTCAATGTATGCCGCATTCCACGTGGGAACATTGTGCCACGATTCGCCACTGGGAGCGTAAGTCGGCGCCATCATAATTTCATTATTGCCGGTTGCAATTGATGCATCGCGCATATCGGCAAAATACTTGGCATTGAAGTTATTTATGTTGTAATTGTAGTTTATGCTCTTGACAACCGCATCATAATCGCCGGTCCATCCGAGTTTTTCCCACGTGGGACAGTCGGTAGGCTTACCTTGGAAATTGTTTATGAGTGTACGCGCAAATATTTCATGCAGAGTATTTACAAGTTCATTATCGGTTTCAAACGTAAAAGTCTCTTCAACATCGTTTGCAATAAGATAACATTCTATATCCTCGGCGCTGAATTCACCGGTCAAACCCTCAATTTCAATATACTTATACCCTGCATAACAGAACTTAGGTTCGTAAGTTTCGCTTTCACCGCCCTTGCAGGTATAGTAGTATTCCTGGAATACAAATCCATCCTCCCAATGGCTTACGGGTTTTACGTGTCCCTCTTTTTCACCCGACGTGTAAAGCGATTCGCCGTAAAGCATATGTATTCTGCTGCCCGCACTTTGATTTTTGAACGTAATCTTTGCCCATCCGGTTGTTATAACAGGAAGTTCAACTATTACCGAACCTGATGAATGCTTTGTAACCGTCACGTCCTTAAAAGTCTTGATTCTACGCATAGGCTCCATATTTTCAAATCGTAATTCCGATTTTTTTCCGTTTTTGCCGGGAGCCTTACCCTTAACGGCATTTTTCCACAAAGAATCGTCATGCCCGACTTTTTCCCAACCGTCTTTTTCAAGACGCGCGTCGTAATTTTCACCGAGAAAAATATCGTTGAACGTCATCGGTCCGTCGACAGTGGCTTTCCACGACGTGTCGGAAACCACCGTTTCGGTTGTGCCGTCGGTATAGTCAATTACTATCTGTCCCATACATACAGGGTCGCCCGTCCAATACTGATTCGGATGACGCAGTTCATGGTAGAATCCGTTACCCAATTCGACCGAAACGGCATTTGCGCCCTTTGAAAGTAAACCCGTAATGTCAAACACCCGATAATTTACCGCAATTTCATACTGCGTGTTTGCAGGATTCATTACCGAATCATCAGGAAGCACGCCGTTTATTTTCATCTCAAACATACCAAGCCCCGTAAAATACGCCCTCGCACGCCTGATATTTTTGCTTACTTCGAATTCTTTTCTTAACATCGGCGAATTCTGAATGCCGTCTGCTCTGCGAAATTTAAGCGAAACATTGCCCCACGGTGACATTCCCATATTGCCGTAGGCTTTCGCGTTCTCCCATGAAGAATCATTAAAATCGCTCTTTTCCCAACCGGAAACGGAATCAAGTGACACTTTCCATGTATCATCGGTTATAAATTCTTCATTTGTTCCGTCGGTGTATGTAACTTTCAGTTTTCCCGCCAGGCCGCCGTTACCCTCAGAAAAATTCTTTGCACTTACCGCAATAACATTCGTTCCTTGCTTAATATCCGCCGTAACGTCAGTGAAGTCGCCGGAACGCCAGTTTTCTGCCGAAATTCTCTTTTCGTCGTTAATATAGGCAGAAAAACTGTCATCTGCCGTCACACCGAGTAGTGCATTTTTTACCGGCTTATTTATCTCGATCGTCTTACGGAAACAAACCGTTTCCATCGGAATTTTTGAAAAATTGTCCACGGTGCGCCAAATCCATTTTACGTTTTTAAGTGAAAACGGCTCTTCAACGTCGGCAGTTATCCACTCTGCCCCGTGCCACTCTTCGTCGCTCAGTATACCCGTTTCAAAACTTGCCGTTTCGCTCCACGTTTCCCGTCCGTTTTCGTCCCAAATTCCAACGCGCCAGAAATACTCCGTGCGTGAGGCAAGTTCCGTGCCGCCGTAAGAAATATCAAAGTTATTTTTGCTTTCGGTTTTACCCGAATCCCACATATCGCCTTTCTTCTTATCTGCATTATTCTTATTCTGCGATACAATCACTCTGTATGCAGTCATACTCCTGCCGAAGCCAGTACCCGTGTTTTCCCACGAAAACACCGGCACGGTATCAATGCCGACAGGCGAAACCAAACCACAAACTTTCATATTGCCTGTTTTCATCTCCTCATTTGCCTTGCAATTCATAGTAAAAATAGTTATCCCCGAAAGAACGCTCAAAGCAAGAACAGATGCCATAATTATTGCTATTGTTTTTTTCATTAAAAATCCTCCCTCGGTTATTCTCTGAACAGTATAAACAAAAACAGGCGATAAATCAATATCACCCGTTTACATTCTTATCCCGATTTTTTACTTTTCTTCTGTATTCGGCAGGTTTTATGCCGTAAGCCTGTTCAAAGCACCTATAAAATGCATTTTTATTGCCGAACCCGCATTCGACACAAATATCGTGTATTGAATCGTCAGATTCTGCCAACCGCTTTGCCGCAGCGTGAATACGTATTTCGTTTACATATTCAACAAGTGTTTTTCCCGTTTTACTCTTAAAACTTCTTGAAAAATATGACGGATTATAAAAGCATTTCTGTGCCAAACCCGCAAGACTCAACTTTTCCTGAAAGTTTGATTCTATATAACTTATCACCTGTGCCCATTTCGGGTCGTTATTATCCTGCGGCAGACTGAGTTTCCTGAGCATTTTAATAAACAGCACCTGCATATATCCTTTAAGAACCGCTCCGTATTGCTTACCGCGGCGGTAACTTTCAAGGTACATATTCTCCACTATGCTTTCTACTTCCGCCCGTTCGGCGGAATCAAAACTCATAAGCGTGGGTCTGATATCTGAAATACTGAATTCATTATATGCCGTAAGCAAGAAACTTTCAAAGGCATTCTTTTCGTTTACAAGTTCGTTTCCCAAAAATTCGGGTTTGAACATAACGTTATAGTAAAAGAATTTTTCACTCGTAACGTTAAACGCGTGCTGGCAGCCGTAATTTATAAAAAGCATATCACCGCTTTTCATTTTGTACTCTATTCCGTCAACATAGTGGTTTGACGTACCCTCGCGCACATAAACGATTTCAATAAAATTATGCCTGTGAGGCGCTTCGTCCTTAACCTTTGTGGGCACGGCATATGAGCCGGCACGGAAGCAATAAACTCCGGTATCGGTTGTTTCGTAGATATTGTAAATTTTCACTTTTTCACCTCACCGATATTATATTGCTTCTCTTTAATAAAATCAATCCGTTTTTTTCAGAAGTTATCTTCGTGCTCTTCTCCTGTTTCCTGCGATGATTCACACAGTACAGCCGCTCGTTCAAAATGCAGAATCTTAATTAAAGGTGAAGTATATGTCTTTTTCATAAGTCCCTCCGTATATAAATTATATTCACGAAGAGATTATATCCGAAAGCACAGCGAAAATCAATATCCGTCCTTTACTTTCTTTTCCCGATTTTTTACTAAAAAAAGTTCCGACGCAATGCCGGAACAAAATACTATTCTTCGTTCATCTTTTTTCGCTGTTTCAAATAAAACACGGCACCTATGCCGACCCACACAACAAGCATAATGTAGCTTTGCGTACAGAAGTGCACCCCGCTGAGGAAAGGCAACGGCACAAGTTGCAGAATTATAAATGCGGCAGAAAACACGCAGCCCACTGTTGCCATAATTTTAAGTAAAACCGAGCCGTCACCGTCACGTTTAATCACGTGCACCGTTGCAAGACAGGTACACAGATAGCCTATTGATGCGCCTATCGCGCTCATATCGACAAACCAGCCAAGCGCCTCGCGCCCGAGAACGGGACCGGCAAGGGAAATAACTATACAAAATATCATTGCATTTTTCGGAGTGCCGTGATTTTTGTCTATTTTACCGAAAACAGCGGGCAGATATCCGTCGCGGCTCATTGAATACATAAGCCTTGACGAAGCAAGGTAAAAGCCCATAATTCCCGACAGAACCGCACAGGATACCGCCGTCCCTACAAGCACTTTTCCCCATACGCCAAGCATTCTTTCAGCCGCAGCAAGAAGCAGCCATGGCGTTTTTTCCGAATTTACAATAAGTTCGGGCCAATTATCCAGTGCGGCAGCAGCAATGGTGTTGTTTGAAATGTACACAAAGCAGCCGAACACTATGGCGATAAGCATAATTCCGATTACCTTCTTATATGAGAACCTGAATTCTTCCGCCGCCTGCGGAATTGTATCGAACCCAACGTATGCCCACGGCGCTATTGCAAAGGTCGCCAGTATTGCAGATACAAAAGACTGATTTGCGAAAGCACTGTCATACTTTCCCGCCGCAATCGCTGCCTGTTTGTCAAAGCCCCACAGGGGCGGTATATTCGACAGTTTTGCATACGGCGAACAAAGTGCCGCAATAAAAAGCGTAAATACCGAGCCTACAAGCAGCACCGCAAGCACGGTCTGCACAAATCCCGCTTTTTTTACTCCGATAATATTAAGTATTCCGAAAAGTACAAGTATGGCGCTTGCCGCAATGATTTCCCCGAGCCATACTTCAAAACCCGCAACGGAATAGTGAAATCCCCATTTAAGCACCGGTCCGAATATTCCGTCAACAATCAAGCCTATGGCAGTTGAATTCATCGGCACGTTTGTAAGATATGCGGCAACGAGGAACCAGCCGCATACATATGCCGGAAGTTTTCCGTAGCACGCCTTTGCAAAGGCAAACTCACCGCCTGCCTGCGGATATTTGGGCACCATATACGCATACGAAAACGCTATGATTGCCATAACAAGCGCACCGAGCACCATTGCTATTGCAGTACCCGCAACTCCCGACGCCGGCAGAAATTTTTTGCCGGGATTAACAAATGACCCCCAGCCTATAATGCAGCCGAAAGCAATCGCCCATACGTGAATGGGGTTCAACTGGCGTTTCAGCCCCGGATTTTCGTTCTTATTATCCATTGTTTCTCCTTAAATGCAATCGTGTATTTTAGCGTATTATATCATTTGTCCGTATTCTCTGTCAATTCTTCCTCTACCACGGGCGGAACAAAGTTTTCTATTGCGTTGCGGAGTTTCGGGTGATGAATTACAAAGTGTATCGCGGGAGAATTGCCCTTTGATATCATTGCCCACTGCCCCTGGAAAACGAATATCTGCAAGTTTCTGAACGGATTGACCTTTGTCTGAACTATTTTATAATTTTCGTTCTTTTGAGCAAATTCTTCGCTTTGGCGCAGATGCTCGGTGTACTCTTCAAACGTGTATGTTATATCGCTGTCCAAAAACATTCCCGAAAGCGGAAGAACCGGCGGATGTAAATCAAATTCTTCCCTTGTAAGAACGGGAATCTCGTCGGTAACGGTGCCGTTTTCAATCATCAGGGCAAAAACTTTCTTCTGATTTTTTGCAAATTTAATTATCCGCTCTTTTTCGGCAATATTTCTTCTTTCAAGCATTTTTGAAAGCAGAGCCGTGTCAACAGTATAAAGCGGCGGCACGGAAAGAATATTTCGGCGCAAGCCCGCTTTTGACGCTTCCTTTAATAAAAACGCATTAAGACTTGCCGCCCTGTCGGCACGGTAGATTTCCATTAAAGGATATGCGTTTTTCAACAAATCGTCGGCGCGTTTCTGATAATATGCTATATCCTCTTTTGTTTTTGAAAGATAATATCTGCCGTCGCCGTGATGCCCCGATATAGCCTCGCCCGCAAGCGCCGCCGCGCCCGAAACACGCAAAAAATGATTGAACACCCCCTTCTGCACGTTTTTAAGATAGTAGGGCGAAATCTGTCCCGTCATATACATGGGAATCCAACTTTCAAGCCCCAGCATCATTTCGTCAAAAGAGCGGTCTATGTTATGAATATTGTTAAGGTGCAGACCTTTTTTCAGCATCATTGCCATACCGAACATCCACTTTTTCGGGAACTCCGGGTCCTTTGCCATTTCTCCCATAGGCATATCGCTGTAAAGGGTTACGGGCTTTTGGCTCTTTGAAAGCACCGTTGCTTTAAGAAAATCCAATTCGCTTTCCATCATCTCTTTTATTCCGTAATAATATTTTGACGTGGGCAACTGAAACGGAACGGTGGGCACTTTCAGTTCATCAAAGCGAATTGCCTTTATATATTCGTTAAGGTCAAAGCCATCAAGTTTTGTCAAAAAATCCGAAATTCCGCTGTTTTCGCGTCCCTGGCCTTCAAGCAGCCACCTTTTAATCCCCTGACGCATATCATCAGTCTGACCCACAAGTTCATTAAGCGCGGCACGTTCACTTTCGGAAGAAAACTCCTCGGCAGCATATGTTGCTACCGCCGACGCGAACTGCTCCGGGTCAGAGGGACGGCGCGTACCGTTTCTGAACCTGAAAAGGGTTGAAACGTCGTAATTTATATACTTGCACAGTTTTGAAATGTTTATATCCATAACCGAAATAAGCAGATTCAGGTTTTGCCTTAACTGTTCCCTGTCGGCGGAAACCACGTCCTCACACCCGATAAATTCTTCCCTTACGTTTTCGGGGTCGGAATTTGTATATTCGGCTATCGCGCTGCAAAGCCCCGAAAACGCATCGCCGTTTACTTCGGGAACGCGTTCGCCGGAGCGGTATCGGCTGAGAGTAGCCGGCGAAATTCCCGCACGAGTGCAAAAGTCCTTTGCCGTGCAGTCTGTTTTTTCAATATAAGCATTAAGTTTTTCAGCAAATTTCATTGTTCGCACCTCACAGATGTATTATACACTACACTTGTTAAATTGAAAAGCGAAAATTTATCCGTTTTGGCACTTGCCAGTTCGGAGAGGTGCCTTTCCCGCATTCATATATTATGATATACTGTATACGAAGAATTTTTCTTATTATAGGAGGAAAAATGAAAAAGAGATTTATTTCCGGTGCGCTTGCGCTTGTGTTCGTCTTATCGCTTGCGGGCTGCGGGGGTAATTCCGACCCAGCTCCCACCGAAACGGCAGCCGGCGTAACAGATTCACCCGACGCAACCGCCACTGCGGACACAGTACCGAAAACGCTTGAAGAATATCTGTTAAAACAGCGTGGTGTTCAGAATTCGGACTACAAAACCGTTCAGGGCGGCGATGGCATAATTGACATCACCACCGAGTTTGATTTTCAACTTGACTACGGTTACAGCACAACAATCGACTGCAATTTTCTTTCGGGAAACAAACTGTACAAGGTGAATTTCAACACCACCGGCAGCATACAGACGCTTGCCACTCTCCCCCGTGTTGACGCACCTCTTTACTGGAAACTTTCCTATGACGGTGAAATGGGCGACGTGTATTACAAAAACGGCGAGTTCTATTCCGTTCGTTTCCAAGGCGGAACATATACATTTGAGCAAAAATCCGGTTACCCCATATTCTCAAAAGTATACCGCTATTCCGACGACGGCAAAAGTCTTGTTGACGCAACAGGCGAATTTACGTTGTCAGACAAAGTATACAACTGCATAACCCCCACAATAACCCTTACCGACGGCAAAGTATGTCTGCTGTTTTCGGGCAAATATCTTGATAAGGGTACAACAGGCTGGAATTGGTACCGCGATATGGGCTGGCGGCAGTATATCGCCTTTGATTTAGACACAAGTTTAATCGGTTCGGAAAAACCGCTCAGGCTGTTTAACAAAAATATTCTTATGACCGATAAGGCGTTTTATGAAATAGTGTATGCCTCGGAGCCGTTGGATGACAGCGACGCAAAAGCGCAGCTTGCGCCGGACGGCTCGGTGTCTCCCTATTTCCCGGCAAAGGCTCATCTTAACTGCAACCTTACGCTCCGCAAGATTGATATTTTAACCGAGTATTACAGTGACGTGCTTAATATCTGCACAAGCCACGTAATTACAAAGGATATGAAACTTTTGCCCATAAAAGAAGTAATGACCCAAGGTTACGGCGATTATATAACTTACGACCCCTGCGGTTTTTACCGGGGCGCACTTAACGAAAACGTACAGAATTAAAGGAAGTGTTTTATTATGAAAAAAGCAGTATCTGTTTTACTTGCAGCAATGTTAATGCTGGGCATATCGGCTTGCGGAAATAACAATACCGGTACAGGCGGCACAAACACCCCTACCGTAAAAACCGAAAAAGGCGTAAAGATAACAAAAACCGCCGCAAACTCGGTTGAAACGGAAGTTTATCAGACAAGCGATTTCAGCATAACAATCCCCAAAGGGTGGACGGTTGAAAGCGGCGGCGTGAACATTTATCATTCCATTCACGTTTTTGACCCTGCTAAACCCGTAAACGGGATGTTTGTGCTGTTAAAAGCGGATTGTCTGCTTCACAGTGAGGAGGGCAAACAAGCATGGCAGTTTTACTATAATTCCGGTCAGACATCCGCACAATTTCTTGCAAGTGCACCCGTGCTCAGCAATCCGTCAACCGAGAATTTTTATAAAATCTTCTCCCAGTACACCGCCGTGGTTGCAGCCGACCCTATTTACAGCGGATATACATTCCCGAAGTTTGATAACTTTACCGTAACCGACCGCTTTGAAGCAAACGATTCACTTAAAACTTATGCCCTCGGCGACGAAGTTTTAAGGGCGACATTTGAATCAAACGGTCAGGCGGGCGAGGGAATGTTCACCGCCGCAGTTGTGGATTTCGGTTCAATGCCCATTTCAAACGGACAAATGTCCGGCTATTTGCTTAAACAGGTTGACGGCGGGTATTATATGGCTTATAACATTGCTGCCGTTACCGCCGAAAAAGATACGTTTATTGACTGGGAATCAGTGCTTACAAAATGCCTGAGCAGCCTTGACTATTCGGAAAGTTTCGTTTCCGCAACGGTAAGTGCGAGCAATGAAAAACTTGCACAGGCAAAAGAGATAAGCAGGAATTTCAATCAGACAATGGACGGCATTATGTCATCGTGGGAAAACCGCAGTAAAAGTCAGGACATAATGAGCCAGAAGCAAAGTGACGCAACCTTAGGCTATGAGCGCGTTTACGATACCGAAACGGACGAAGTTTATAAGGCGACCAACGGCTTTACCGACGTATACGACGGCAAGCGCTACAAACCCGTTACCGACGACAGTATGTACGCTCTCCCCACAAGCGGATATATTGAAAAAGACTGAAAAAAACAACGTTGTTCCCATAAAGAAAATCCGAGGAATCACCCTCGGATTTTTATTTTATCCTGAATTCTTCAAGCATATTTTCGACTTCGGAAAGTTCGCTTTTGCTTATTCCGCTGCCTACCGCCAGGTCAAATACGCCGTTTTTGCCCCGCTCTTTTGTAATGATTCTGAACCAGCGGCGAATTTCATAAAACAAAAGCAGATATCTGCGCCCGTCAAGTTTTTCATAATAGCCTTTAAGGTCATCGTAGGGAAGCCAGATTCGGGACATTATATATCTTCCTTTGCCCATTTGCGCCTGTTTTGACGCAATGGAATTTTTAGTGTTTCCGTAAACACCGCCCGCAAGCAGATATTTTTCCGCGCAGAGGGTAAGTTCATCGTATTCGCCGCCCGAAAACCATATATCGCTTAACTTTTCAGCCGTGGAAGCAAATTTTTCAAGCCCCGCAAGGCGGATGAGCTCCCTCCTTTTTTCCGCGTCGTATTCCGTTCTGTGACGCAATATAAACAAGTCAATAAACGGACGTATTCCGCAGCCGGCATTCCTGAAATGCTTTGCCATATGGGCAATATGATAGCAATAGAACATCGCGTCGTCAAGTTCATACTCAAAGCCGTTTTTCTGTTTTGCGTACTCCCACACGTCTTCAAGCACGCTGTCCGAATCCGAAACAATATCGGTTTCAATAAGTGTATGATGTATTTCTATGTGTACGCCGTTAGGCGCAGAAAGAGAAACGTCATGAGCAGTCCTGTACGTCTGCTTGCAGTTAAGTTTTTCTATAAGAGTTTCAACCGCCTTTTCGTGGTCACTCATTTTAACAAGAATATCAATATCACAGCTTGTTCTTAACCACTTTTCGGGATATAACTGCCTTAAAACCGCGCCTTTAAGGGGAATAAACGGCACTTTAAGGCTGTTTCGTATTTCTTCAAGAGCGGTTTCAAGTTTTTCGCAGCGATAAACCGCTGTTATTATTTCGTTTTTGAATTTCTTTTTTATTTCGCCGCCGCAACAGTCAAGTTTTATGAGAGCGTCTCCCGCCATATGCGCCAAATCGTGCTTTTTTGAAAGCAAAAATATATTTTTCAGTTCTTCGTCCGAAAAAATCCCGATTTCGGGCACATCGCCGCAGATTTCATATCTGATAAGTTCGGTAAGATGTTTTGCCGCACTGTCCATAAATCAACCCCCTGTTTAGGTATTTATATTGTACCATATTTTTCTTTCCGTGCATACCGTTTTTTTACACTTGATTTTAATTGCCCCGCAGGCGTTTTTATGATACAATATACGAAAATAAATTTTTGGGATTTTTAATGAAAAAGTTTGTATCCGCATATCTTATTATTATGATTATTCTTTGTTCCGGCTGTAAAAAAGAAATTTCGGCTTTTGCCCCGGGCGAATCCGTTACTCCCGATTTATTCTCGGAAATAACCGCACTTCCCGAAACAGACACCCCTGAAACGGACGCTCCCGTGACCGATACTCCCGAATCAACTCCGGAAGTTACTCCCGCACCTACACCGAAACCGACGCAAAAATCCACACCCGCCCCCACGCCCTACGACAGCAATACCCGACCTATTTCAAGGGACAGCACCGTTGTGCTTTCGGCAAAGTACGGTTACTATGAAATGATGTCGGACGTGAATATGCTTTTAGAAAAATATCCGCAGTATTTAAGCCGCGAATCTTTGGGCACAAGCGAATTCGGGCGGGAAATTCCCATAATCATAATGGGCAAAAAGGATAACCCGAAAAAAATTCTCATTGTTGCGTCGTCCCACGCGCGGGAATACGCAAATTCGGCAATAATTATGAAAACAATCGAGAATTACTGTGAGAATATGAAAACCGCGTCTTTCGACGGCGTGAACTACATTGACCTTATCGAACAAACGAGTATATGGTTCGTGCCCATGCATAATCCCGACGGCGTTGAGATTTCGATAAACGGGCTTAACTCCGTACCCGATTCATATAAGAACACCGTGCGGGATATCTTCAACCGCTCGGTAAAAAAGAAGTATCTTTCTTCGGGGAGTTACACAAAGTGGAAAGCAAACGGGCTCGGATATGACCTTAACCGTGATTACGGCATCGGCGGAAAAGAGAAAACAAAGGAATACACACCCATGAGTGAGAACTTCGGCGGAGATTTTCAATCAAAAGAGGGTCGGCTTATTGCCGATCTGATTCGCGAAAAGGACTTTCTTACCGTAACGTCCTATCATTCCTGCGGAAATATAATCTATTGGGGATTTTACGCTACGGGCGAATTCAAAGAGCAGTGCCGCAGTATGGCAGAGGCAATAAAAAGTCTTAACGGCTACCGCCTTGTTGAAGATACGCAGAAATCCGAAAAAGACTATGCCTATTTGGGGCTTAAAGACTGGTTTATGAAAGAATACAAACGTCCCGGCTTTACAATAGAAACAGGCGGCGGTTCAGCGCCCATATCACTTTCGGAACTGAAAAAAGCGTACAACAAAAACGTTCAGATTCCCGCGCTGCTGCTGCATTACGAATATAAAAGCGAACAGTAAATGCTGTCCGCTTTTTTTGGTCTTTATAATGCTGCTTTTATTGCATCGAAAAGGTCGTCATACTCTTCAAACGCGGGAATGTTCGGGTAATCCGCCTTTATTTTGTCGGTACTCTTAAATAAGAATCCCGCCTTGCTTGCCTGAATCATACCCAAATCATTAAAACTGTCGCCTGCGGCTATTGTATCAAAGCCTATTGACTGTAATGCCTTAACCGTGGTGAGTTTTGATTTTTCGCACCGCATTTTATAACCCGTAATTTCGCCCGATTCGCTTACTTCAAGCGTGTTGCAGAATATCGTTGGCATACCCAGTTTTTTCATAAGCGGAGCAGCGAACTGCTCAAAGGTGTCGCTTAAAATAATTACCTGTGTAATTTCGCGCAGTTTGTCCAAAAACTCTTTTGCGCCGGACATAACCTCTATTTTCGATATCGTTTCTTTTATTTCTTTAAGCCCGAGACCGTGCTGTTTAAGTATTCCTATACGGTACTTCATAAGTTTGTCGTAATCAGGTTCGTCACGGGTGGTAAGTTTAAGTTCGTCTATTCCCGTTTCCTTTGCAAAAGCAATCCAGATTTCAGGTACAAGTACGCCCTCCATATCAAGGCAAACGATGTTCATTTTTTAATCCTCCCAAAAATTTATTAAAAGAAAGCGGGCAGAACGCCCGCAGATTATTTAAGGTTTACTTCCTTGCCGTTGTTTATCTTAAACGCGTGGGTTCTGCCGTTGGTAAGTTCCATAACGAACAGGTTCTTTTCCAAAGAATATCCTTTCATGCTTCCCCGTGAAACACGCCAGATGTCCTGCGCTTCATCGTCCTTAACTATTACGCCTTTTTTGTGAACCATAAATACCATACCGCGGTTTGCAATATAGAAGAAGTCAACAAAATCGCTTGGCATCGGAATAATCGTGCGAACCTGCTTTTCTTCAATATCAAAAGCGATAACAAAGTTGTCTGCACCGATAAAGAGCATATGATTGTCGGTTGCAAGAATATGGGGTTCTTTGTTTGTTGCGCAAAGCACGCCCAAGCCGAAGTAATCGCCCGTTTCCGGGTCGGTAACGGCTACCATATTCCAGGCGCTTTCCGTGCCTTTCTTCTGCCCCGCAAAAACGCTGCCCGCTTCGCACAGCAGCAAATCCCTTTCAAGGGCTGCAAAATTATTATAAGTTTTCGTACGGACGTCTGTCGTACCCAATGTAAAAATCATTATTTCTACCTCTCAAACATTTCGTTACTGCTATATTTTATCAAACATATTGAATTAAGTCAATGCTTTTATATATTTCACATACTATAACGGCTGTTTTTTAGGAGTTCCTGCCTGACGCGGATATTTTTCCGGCGTATTTGCCGTCTTTTTTACCGAAACTATAAAGTGATTCCTGTCGTCAAAGGCGGCGGAATAGACATTTTCCACCCTTGCCCCCAGCACTTTAAGCGCATTTTGTGCCTCGTTTACTTCCTCGGCAAATGCGGGACCTTTCCACGCAAGCACATATCCGTCCTTTTTCGCAAAGGGAATATCGTATTCAAGCAGGATGTTTAGCCGTGCCACCGCGCGGGAAAACACACAGTCGAACTTTCCGCGCATATTCTTATCTCTTCCCAAGTCCTCGCTTCTGCCGTGAACGGTATAAACGTTTTTAAGCCCCAGCCGCTCTTTTAATTCATTTAAGAACACAAGGCGTTTGTTAAGCGAATCCACAAGTGCAACGGTTATGTCCGGCCTTGCTATTGCAAGGGGAACACCGGGAAAACCCGCACCCGTTCCGATATCGGCGCAAAGGGCGCCCGTTTTAATCTCTTTAAGATTCGTTGCCGCAAGACTGTCGGCAAAGTGCATATCGATGACTTCCTGTCTGTCGGTTATTGCGGTAAGGTTCACCTTTTCATTGTATTCAAGCAGAAAGTTACAGTATTCCTCAAACTGTTTTTTCTGCTTTTCTTCAAGCACAATACCGTATTTCCTGAAAGACGCATCTATTGAAAACAAAAGTTCGTCCATTATATTTCTCCCTTTTCAAGCGCCACGAGAAGTACCGCGATATCCGCAGGTGAAACGCCGCTTATTCTGCTTGCCTGGCCGATTGACGCGGGACGCAGTTTATCAAGTTTCTGCCTTGCTTCAAGCCTTAACCCCGAAAGAGCCGCATAGTCGGCATTTTCGGGCAGACGCTTGTTTTCAAGTTTGCGCATTTGCTCAATCTGCACTTCCTGCTTTTTCAGATACCCGTCATACTTGATTTCCGTTTCAACACTCACTTCGTCCGCCCGTGGAAGTTCGGGAAGTTTGGGCGCGTATTTTTTTATTTCGCTGTATGAAAATTCCTTGCGTTTAAGCAGTTCAAAGCACGAATGGGGGGCTATCGGTTCTTCAAGCCCTTTTTCCGCAAAAATCGCCTTTGTCTTATCAAAAGAGATTTTCGTTTTGTGTAAAGAATCAAGAGCGTTTTCTATCCTGCTTTTTCTTTCAAGGAACGCTTCGTATCTTTCATCGTTTACAAGCCCTACACGCCTGCCTATGGGCGTTAAGCGCATATCCGCATTATCCTGACGCAGACTTAACCTGAACTCGGCGCGGGAAGTCATCATTCTGTAAGGTTCTTTCGTGCCTTTTACCGTCAAATCGTCGGCAAGAACGCCGATATAACTTTCCGAACGCGAAAGAATCAGCGGTTCTTCGCCCTTAACGTACAGCGCCGCATTTATGCCCGCAAGCAGTCCCTGTGCCGCCGCTTCCTCATAGCCCGACGAACCGTTTATCTGCCCCGCGCAGTAAAGCCCCTTTACCGTCTTTACGCCCAAAGTGGGATAAAGCGCAAGCGGGTCAATGCAGTCGTATTCTATCGCGTAGCCGGGACGCACCATTTCGGCGTGTTCAAGCCCCGGAATCGTATGTATCATTTCAAGCTGGACTTCCGCCGGAAGTGATGACGACAGCCCTTGGAGGTACTTTTCGGTTGTATACTTGCCCTCGGGCTCAACAAAAAGCTGATGTCTGTCCTTATCTCTGAATCGTACAATTTTATCCTCAATACTGGGGCAATAGCGCGTACCCGTGCCCTTTATGTTGCCGCTGTACATAGGCGAACGGTGAAGATTGTCAAGAATAATCTTATGCGTGCGCTCGTTTGTATAGGTCAGATAGCACGGCTCAGGCGACTGCACCGCGCCGCGGGTAAGAAACGAAAAATTATAGTCTGTTTTCTCTCCCCACTGGGGTTCCATCAAATCATAATCAAGAGTATTTCCGTCAACGCGGGCGGGCGTACCTGTTTTGAACCGTTGCAGAGGTATGCCCAGATTTTTAATTGAATCCGACAGAAAGCGCGAATTTACAAATCCCGACGGTCCGCAGGCGCGCTCCCATTCTCCCGTGATTATGCGGCTTTTCATATATACGCCCGTTGCAATAACAACGGCGTCAACGTTATATACCGCCCCGATTGCGGTTTTTATTCCCGAAACCGCTCCGTTTGAAGTTAAAATTTCCGACGCTTCGTCCTGTTTAACCGTAAGATTTTTTTCGTGTTCAAGCACCCTGCGCATATAAAGTTGATACGCCATTTTGTCTGCCTGACACCTTAACGAATGCACCGCCGGTCCCTTGCCGCTGTTAAGCATTTTCATCTGCAACGCGCAGTTATCGGCACTTATGCCCATCTGCCCGCCCAGCGCGTCAATTTCCCGTACAAGATGTCCTTTGCTCGTTCCGCCTATTGCGGGATTACAGGGCATAAACGCGATTGCGTCCTTTGTAAGAGTGAGCATTATCGTTTTTAAGCCCATTCTCGCTGCGGCAAGCGCCGCCTCGCACCCCGCATGTCCCGCACCTATAACCGCAACATCATAATTTCCGCCGTCAAAATCCATATCATTTACCTACGCAAAACTTCTTAAAAATATTGTCTATTATATCGTCCGTAACGGTCTGCCCCGTTATTACGCCCAACTCCGTCCACGCATTTGTAAGGTCTATGCTCGCCATATCAAGTTCATCGCAATTTTTTGCCGCTTCAAGGGATTTCTCCGCCCCGAGCAGTGCTTCGCAATGCCGCGCACTCGTTATGCTCAACGCAGTCGAACAGTCGCTTTCCCTTGCAAGTTTTTCTATAAAATCCGTTATTTTTTCCGTTCCCCCGCCGGTTACCGCGCTTATATCCGCACGGTTCCACGAAAGCGGCAACACCGTTTCTTCCGCCTTTTTTATATCCGTTTTATTGAAAACAAACAGCCCGCGCTTATCTTTAAGTTCGTCAATATTCAGCCACGAAAAATCAACCGGTTCGGTTGAATCGACCACGCAAAGCACCGCATCGCTGTCTTTGGCGGTCAGTTTTGACCTTTCAACGCCCGCCTGCTCTATTTCGTCCCGGCTCTCCCTTATTCCCGCGGTGTCGTACAAATGCACCTTAACCCCCGCAAAATCAAGCACTTCGTGCAAAGTGTCGCGTGTAGTCCCCGCAATGGGCGTAACTATTGCCCTTTCGCACCCGCACAGGAAATTAAGCAGTGACGACTTTCCCGCGTTGGGCTTGCCGATAAGCGCAACTTTAAGCCCGTCTTTCGTGATTCTGCCCCTGTTGTACCCGCTGACAAGTTCGCCTGTCTCCTTTAACATTTCCCCGCACTTTGTCCTTATGTCCTGACGCGTAATTTCCTCGTCCATCTCTTCGGGATAATCTATTCCCGCTTCGATTTCGGTAAGCAGTTCCTTTATGGTATCCTGAAACGCAAAAATCTTTTCGCCCAGCGCACCGCTCAACAGCCTTGCCGCCGCGCGTGACGCGCTTTTTGTTTCCGCTTCAATCATATCCCCCACCGCTTCCGCCTGTGAAAGGTCGATTCTTCCGCTTAAAAACGCTCTGCGCGTGAATTCGCCGTTTTCAGCCATACGCGCGCCTGATTTAAGCACCGCTTCAAGGATATCCTGTGCGCAGGCATATCCCCCGTGGCACTGTATCTCCGCGGTTTTCTCGCCCGTGTACGACGCGCCTTTATCAAACTTTACGCACAGGCACTTATCAAGCAAAGTATCGCCGTCATAAACGCCGCCGTAGTACATTTTGCGCATTTCCATATTCTTTTTTCCGAAGACCCTGTCAAGACACTCGTGGGCTTTTTCGCCGCTTATTCTTACAATGGCAATGCCGCCCTTGCCTGCGGGCGTGGCTATTGCGGCTATGGTCGAATTATCCATAAAAACTGCCTTTCGCGATTTAATATGATACATTATATACTTATTTTGTCCTTGTGGCAAACGGTTTTATCGGTTTCACGTTTCTTTCGGTTTACATATTGCAAAAAAAGATATATAATTAAACGGTAATATTATAATTTCAGGGGCGGAATATGTCAGAGAAAAATAAGAACACCTCTTTTTTGAACGGAGCATTTATTCTCGCGGCGGCGGGAATACTTTGTAAGATTATCGGCGCGCTTTATAAGATTCCTCTGCGCAGTATGATAGGTGCACAGGCTATGGGCGTTTATACAACGGTTTATCCCATTTATAATTTCTTGCTTGTGTTTTCAACCGCGGGCATACCTACGGCAATAAGCAAGCTTGTTGCCGAAAAGCGGAATTCGGGCAGTCACACCGAAGCGCACAGAGTATTTTTAACATCTCTGCGCGTGCTTCTTATTATCGGGCTTATTACCACAACGGTAATGCTTGCGTTTTCAAACAATATTGCCGCAGCAATGCAGATTCGTTTTGAGGACGGCACCGTTGCGTGGCAGCCCGTTGCGGCAATAGCACTTTCACTGCTTTTCGTTTCTCTGCTTTCCGCGTACCGCGGATATTTCCAGGGTATGCAGAATATGACTCCCACGGCAGTCAATCAGGTTGTTGAGCAGATAGTAAAACTTGTTGCGGGCTTCTTCTTTGCAAAGATGTTCTATGACCGCTGGGGCTACGTTATGGGCGCGGCGGGCGCACTTTTGGGTATAACAATTTCCGAATTTGCGGCTTTTGTCGTTATCTTTTTTACGTATCAGAAAAAGAAACCCACCATTCTTTCCCGCGTGGATTTGGCAGAACCCGTCCAGGGGAAATACATTAGAATGCTGCTTGCCATTGCAATTCCCATAACGCTCGGCAGCGCGGCAAAATCCCTTGTGGATTCTATCGATTCTTTAATGATAAAGAATATTCTTTATAACGATTTGCATTTTAATTCAGGCTATATCGACACGATTTACGGTTTTTTGAAAAACGACTGCGGCACGCTTATAAATATGCCGTCGGTACTGTATGTGGCGCTTTCAATGGCGGTTGTGCCCGCAATAAGCGGCGCCATAAAGTCATCAAGGCGTGAAACCGCTTCAATTACCCGCACAAGCCTTAAACTTGCCCTTATAATCGGCCTGCCCTGTACGATAGGTTTTTTGACAATGGCGCGCGAGATTCTTTATCTGCTTTACGGCTACAAAACCGAAACCTATTCCGACGGCACGGTGTTTGATTCTTCTTCGCAGATTCAGGCTGCGGGAACGTTTTTGATGATTCTTTCTTTCGGCGTACTGCTGCTTGCGATTATCCAGATTGCCTCTGCAATTTTACAGGGCGCGGGAAAAGTTATTTATCCCGTTGTTAACCTTGCAATAGGTATGGCGGTCAAGATTGTAATCAACTTTATCTTCGTTCCACGGGCGGAAGTAAACATCTACGCCGTTCCCGTGGGTACGGTTATCTGTTACGCAATTGCCGCTGTTTTGGACGTTATCTGCGTTTTCAAGGTAACGAAAGTCCGCCCCGACTTTGTAAACGGAATTTTGCGTCCCATAGGCGCGGCAGCACTTATGGCGGCGTCAATACTGTTTGTAAAATATCCCTTTATGAACGTGCTTTCAAGGGATAATACAAGAGGGCATATCGCCACGGCAATAATAATCTGCATTGCGGCTCTCGTTTACTTTATGGGGCTTATTGTCTTTAACGTACTTGACGAAAACGACCTTGCGCTTATGCCGGGCGGCAAAAAAATCAAGTCGGTTTTAAGAAAACTTCACGTAAACATAAGGCAGGGTGAATAAATGATAACCGTTATAGGCGTCGGTTCGGGAAAGGCGGATAATCTTTCTCTTGCCGCGTGGAATGAAATAAAAAAAGCAAAAAAACTTATACTCAAAACCGAAAAAATGCCCCTTTCGCATTTTTTGAAAGAAAACGGAATCGACTACGAAACTCTTGACTTTATTTTCGATTCTTCCGCGGATTTTGACGAACTCAATAAAAAAATAAGCGAATATCTTTCGTCTTTTGAATCCTGCGTTTATGCGGTTGCGGGCAGCGGCACGGACGACACTTCCGTTGAATGTCTTTCTGACAGGATTCTTTTGCCCGGTCCGTCCCTTTGCGACACCGCCGCGGCGTTTATGGGCTGTTTGGGTTCCCGCAGCGATATCCGCGCCGAAGAAGTGCTTGCGGGCGCATTTGTTTCATGTCGGAAAAACACTCTTGTTTACTGCATTGATTCAAAATATATCGCCTGCGACTTAAAATGCATTTTAGGCGAAATCTACGGCGACGAACATACCGTAAAGTTTTATATTGAGGACTTTGACGGCACGCAATCGCAAAAAGAAATTCCCCTTTACGAACTTGATTCCTTTGACTTTTACAACCACACCGCAAGCGTTTATCTGCCCGCCGAGAGCATTGAAAACGCATACAAACATAATATTGACGATGTGCTTGAAATTACGAATATTCTTTATTCTCCCGACGGCTGCCCATGGGACAGCGAACAGACCCACGAAAGCCTTAAACGGTTTTTAATCGAAGAGGCATACGAAGTTGCCGATGCAATCAATTCCCGTGACCCCTATGCCCTCTTTGACGAACTGGGCGACGTGCTTTATCAGATTACTCTGCATTCCGAAATTGCGTCTGCAAGCGGCGAATTTAATTTTTCCGATGTATGCGACGCGATAACAAACAAGATGATACGCCGCCACCCCGCGCTTTTCGGCAAGGACGATATCCCGTGGGATGAGATAAAGAAACAGGAAAAATCGGACGTGCCTGTTATCTGTAAAGGTCTGCCTGCGCTGCTCTATGCCGAAAAATTGCTTTACAAAGCCGAAAAGGCAGGTATAAAAGAGTTGCCCGCGTTCAAGAATAATGATGAAATCGGAGAAATTCTCCGTCTTACGGATTCCTGTCGCAAAAAGGGAATTTCCCCCGAAGAGGCTCTTCACACATGCTGCGAACGGATTTTATCGCTTATAAAAGACAAAATCGACTGAAAAAACCGTCTTTTCACTAAAAAAAACTTATTTTTTTAATGTTTCGGCAATACAACTATTGACATTCACGCGGAAATATGCTATTATAAACAAGACAAGCGGACCTGCGCGGTCTGATATATAAAAAATTTTTTTGGAGGAATTCAAACAATGAACAAGGCTGATTTAATCAATGCATTGGCTGCAAAGAACGAGATTTCAAAGAAAGACGCTGAGAAGGCTGTAAACGCTGTTCTCGACCTTATCGGTGATGCCCTTAAAAACGGTGACAAGGTTCAGATTATGGGCTTTGGCTCTTTCGAAGTTAAAGAGCGTGCCGCAAGAACCGGCAAGAACCCCGCTACCGGCGAATCCATTCAGATTGCCGCAAGCAAGGCCATCGTTTTCAAAGCCGGCAAAGCGCTTAAAGATTCTGTTCAATAATTCTTGTAACCTGTCTTTTTTAAGGCAGGTTATTTTTTACTTCAATTTATAACTTTTCAGGCGCCGAAAAAAAGGCGTCTGACTTTTTTACCTTGACACTTTTGTTTGATTGTGATAGAATGCGCACAAAATAAATGGGGTGTATTTATGCATTTAACTGATATTTTAGGTCCGATTATGGTCGGTCCGTCGAGCAGTCATACCGCGGGCGCGGTAAAAATAGGGCTTGTTGCCCGAAAACTTTTAGGTGAAGAACCCGTTAAAGCGGAAATTTTTCTTCACGGCAGTTTTGCACTTACGGGTAAAGGTCACGGCACCGACCGTGCGCTTATTGCGGGGCTTTTGGGTATGCACGCCGATGATTTAAGAATTCCCGAAAGTTTTGCCTATGCAAAAAAGGCGGGACTTGAATTTTCATTTTCAAATAAAGAGATAAAAAACGCCCACCCCAACACGGCGCAGATAAAACTTACGGGCAAAACCGGCAGAACACTTGACATCGTTGCCGAAAGCATAGGCGGCGGACGTATTCACGTAAGTTATATTGACGGAATCGAAGCGAACTTCTACTGCGAGCACAACACGCTTATCGTTCACAATCAGGACGTTCCCGGGCACGTTGCGGCAGTTACAACCGCGTTGATGCAGCGGCAGATAAACATCGCCACAATGCAACTTTACCGCAGCGAACAGGGTGGGTATGCCGTTATGATTCTTGAATGCGACGAACCTATTCCCGCCGATATAGAGCAGTGGCTTTTGCATATTGACGGCATAAAGAAAATTACCGTATTTAATCAGGACGAATCGTTATGAACAGCATTTCAGCATTATTGAAAACGGCAGAAAAAGAGAATAAACCCCTTTATGAAGTCATTGCCGAACTTGACGCACACGAAAACGGCACGAACAGAAATCAGCTTAACGCGCAGATGTCGGCGCTGTGGCTTGCCATGCAGGAATCAAGCCGTCAGTATTCGGCAAATGACAGGTCAAACAGCGGTCTTTCCGGCGGTGACGGCGAGAAAATCGCAAAGGCAAAAGGCAGCCTGTTAGGCGGTGAGTATATACTCCGTGTTACCGAAGAAGCGCTGAAAGTTGCCGAGTGTAACGCCTGTATGAAACGGATTGTTGCCGCACCCACGGCGGGAAGCTGCGGTGTTCTGCCGTCGGTGCTTATTCCGCTGAAAGAAGAAAGGAATGTAGGCGACGAAGTAATTCTGCATGCGCTTTGTATCGCCGCGGGTTTCGGAGAAGTCACCGCCGCGCGGGCAAGCGTTTCGGGCGCAGAGGGCGGCTGTCAGGCTGAAATCGGCACGGCAAGCGCAATGGCGGCAGCGGCGCTCACCCACGTGCTCGGCGGAAGCGACGTTCAGTGTACCCACGCCTTTGCTATCGCTCTTTCAAACCTTTTAGGGCTTGTCTGTGACCCTGTTGCGGGTTTGGTGGAGATTCCATGCATAAGACGCAACGTGATAGGCGCAATGAACGCCGTAAGTGCAGCAAATATGGCTGTTGCGGGCATAGAAAGCCGAATTCCCGCAGATGAGGTTATTGACGCAATGGGTGAAGTAGGCGCGTCTATGTCCCCCGCGTTAAGGGAAACAGGCCTTGGCGGTCTTGCCGCAACGCCAACAGCAAAGAAACTTGCAAAAGAAATTCACAGCGGACGGTAATACTGTTTTTATTTTGCGGCGTTCGATAAGATGATTTTACGCCGTGAGATTGTTTCTTGCATGCTTATGTCTGTTGCAATCCCGCAATCGTTCTGTGCTCGCGGCGGCAGCAAGCCGCTGCCCTGCAATCTAAAAATAAATCTTGTGATAAAATATTTTTCCGATAAATCCGTCTTTTGCTCTTTATTTGTCTTGTGCCTTTTCATAAAATCAAGAAATCCGTCCTAATAAAGTTTCAAGTTCTTTGCTCCGCTTTCTTTTAAGAAAGCGGACGGGGTTTGGGGCGGAGCCCCGATAAAAAAGCGGACGGAGTACGGGGCGGAGCCCCGGGAAAGGGCGCGGACGGGGTTGAATCCCGGAAAAAGGAAAGCGGAACGTCCAAGCACGTTCCGCTTAAAATCACACTTTTTAACTTATCGCCGCAGGTTCTTCCTTGAAAACAAGTTGCGGTTTTTTCTTCTTAGTAACGGATTCCTCTGTTATCATACACTTATCCACGTTTTTAAGGGACGGGATATCATACATAACATTCATCATTATTCCCTCAATCACACTGCGAAGTCCACGGGCGCCGGTTTTAAGTTCAATGGCGCGTTTCGCTATTGCGTGGAGTGCTTCATCGGTGAATTCAAGTTTCACTCCGTCCATTGCAATAAGCGCAGAATACTGCTTTGTAAGGGCATTCTTGGGCGTTTTGAGAATATCCACAAGCATATTTTCGTCAAGCCCTTTAAGGGTAACGGTCTGTGCAAGACGTCCGATAAGTTCGGGAATAAGCCCGAATTTCTGCAAATCGTGTGGTGTAACCGCCTCAAAAACGGTTCCTACATCATCGGTTGTGGCAACAGGATTTATTTCGCTGCCGAAACCGACGGTTTTCTTGCCCACACGGCGCTGAATAATCTTTTCAAGACCGTCAAAAGCGCCGCCGCAGATAAAGAGAATGTTTGTAGTATCAATTTGGATAAAATCCTGGTGCGGATGCTTTCTTCCTCCGTTAGGCGGAACATTTGAAAGTGTGCCTTCAAGAATTTTCAGCAGTGACTGCTGTACGCCCTCGCCCGAAACGTCCCTTGTTATCGACGGATTTTCGCTTCTGCGGGCAATCTTATCGATTTCGTCAATATAGATTATTCCTCTTTCCGCCTTGGCAACGTCGTAATCCGCTGCCTGAATCAAACGCAGAAGAATATTTTCAACATCATCGCCCACATATCCCGCTTCGGTTATGGTTGTAGCGTCCGCGATGGCGAAAGGAACTTCAAGAATCTTGGCAAGAGTCTGCGCAAGATAGGTTTTTCCCGTTCCGGTAGGACCGATAAGCAGAATATTGCTCTTTTGGATATCAACTTCCGGTTTATCCTTGCCCTTCATTGCGTTTATTCGCTTATAGTGGTTGTATACACCCACCGAAAGCGCGATTTTGGCATTATCCTGCCCCACAACATACTGGTCAAGAATGTCCTTTATTTCGTGAGGTTTAAGCAGATTCAGTTTTTCACCGTAACCTGCACTGCCGTGATGATGTTCTTCTTCAAGAGATTCAACACAGTCCTCAACACATTCTTCACAGATATACACTCCCGGAGGGCCCGAAACAAACGAAAGCCCCGACTGCGGAGTGCGTCCGCAAAAGATACATCTGATTTCTTCCATTAAATTATTGCCTTTCTGTATAGATAGCGTCAATCAAGCCGTATTCAAGCGCTTCTTTTGCGTCCATAAAATGGTCGCGTTCGCAGTCGCGCTCAACCTCTTCAAGGGATTTCCCCGTATTTTGGGCAAGGATCGCATTAAGTTTATTCTTGCACTTTAACAACTGCTGGGCATGAATCATAACGTCCGTAGTCTGCCCTTTTGCGCCGCCAAGAGCCTGATGTATCATTACCTCGCTGTTTGGCAGTGCAATACGCTTGCCCTTTGCGCCGGACGAAAGCAGAACCGCCGCCATTGACGCCGCCATACCGATACATATTGTGGATACCTGAGGCTTAATATACTTGATTGTATCGTATATTGCCATACCCGCGGTAACCGAACCTCCGGGGCTGTTGATATACAGCATAATATCCTTTTCCATATCGTCGGCTTCAAGGAAAAGCAACTGTGCTACAATTGAGTTTGCAACATCGTCGTCAATTTCACCGCCTAAAAATATGATACGGTCTTTAAGCAGACGGGAGTATATGTCATAAGACCTTTCCCCTCTGCCGTCATTTTCAATTACATAAGGTATAAGTGGCATTGCATTTCCCCCTGTTGTTATTCTTCGTCAACCTTTTTTGCGGTTTTTTTAGCGGCGGGCTTTTTCTCCTCCGCAGTTTTTTTAGCCGCAGTTTTCTTGGGTTTTTCCTCTCCGTCCTCAGCCTTTTTTGCTGTCTTCTTTGCAGCGGCTTTCTTTGCGGGATTCTTTTCTTTAAGAAAGGCAAGAGTCTTGTTCATTACCGCAACTTCCTTAAAGTAATTCTTCTGGTCGTCGGTGATGTTCTTCTTGAATTCTTCGCCCTGAGCGCCGTAATTTGCGGCATACTTCTCTATCTCGGCATTGATTTCTCCGTCAGTCGCCTCGATTTTTTCTGCTTTGATGATTTCAGCAAGAACAAGCCTGATTTTAACGGTTTTCTTTGCGCCGTCTTTGTACATATCGCGCAGCTGCTGCATGGTCATACCGGTATATTTAAGGTAGTCGTCAAGTTTAAGTCCCTGATAACTCATACGCATTTCCATATCGCGGATCTGCTCGTCAATCTGCTGCTCAATCATGCAGTCGGGAATGTCAACCTCGGCGTTCTCGGCAACAGCCTCAACCATTTTGTTTTCCTGCTCTGCCTCTGCCTGTGCTTTCTTTCTCTCTTCAAGTTTGGCTTTTACATCCGCCTTATATTCGGCAAAAGTGTCAAACTCGGAAACATCCTTTGCAAAATCGTCATCAAGGTCGGGAACCTGTTTTTCCTTTATGGAAAGAACTTTCACGTCAAATACGGCGTCCTTGCCTTTAAGGTCCTCGGCGTGATAATCTTCGGGAAACTTAACGTTAAGCGCCTTTTCCTCTCCGATATTCATACCAATCATCTGCTCTTCAAAGCCGGGGATAAAACTGCCCGAGCCTATTTCAAGAGTCTGATTTTCGGCTGTGCCGCCGTCAAACTTAACGCCGTCAACACTGCCGGAGTAGTTAAGGCCTACCGTATCGCCGTTTTTAACCGCACGGTCATCGATATCGATAAAGCGGGAAGCGTGGTCCTGTGCGTGCTTGATTTCGTGGTCAACTTCCTCATCGGATACATTATACTCAACCGCGTCAAGTTTTATACCCTCATATTTGCCCAGTTTAACTTCCGGCATAAGGGTAACTGTAACTTTGCACTTAACAACGCCGTCATCGGTAATATCGTCAAGTTCGATTTCGGGGCGGTCAACGGGTGTAATGCCGTGTTCTTTTACGGCAGCCTCATAAACCGCAGGGAAAACTTCATTAAAAGCGTCTTCAAAAAAGATTCCGGAGCCATAGAACTGCTCTACAACGCGCATGGGTGCCTTGCCCTTGCGGAAACCGGGAACGGAATATTTGCCCTTTGTTCTCTTGAACACATCTTCCGTAGCCTTGTCAATAGCCTCTTTGCTTATTTCAAGGTCTATCACTGCCTGATTTTTTTCATTTTTAACCATAGTACTCATTATTTATTTACCTCCAAGTAAATTATCTGTACAATCAGCGGATATTATATCACAACACGTCGTTTTTCGCAATAACAAAAAAGCGTTTTTTTGAAACTTTGCTGACTTTTTCAGCCAAAATGCACGTTATATACACCTTATATGTGTGTTGTGTGTAAAAATGACGTTTTCCGCGTCCGATTTTGTCCGTGCAAAATTACCGAAAAATTTTTCAAGAAAACGTTTGACAAAACAAAGATGATGTTATATAATACCACCGTTGCTTATGAATATGTGCGTGTAGCTCAGCTGGATAGAGTAACTGGCTACGAACCAGTAGATCGGGGGTTCGAGTCCCTTCACGCACACCAAAGAGCAATGCTCTATAAATTTTTTACATCCTTGAAAAGGAGGTGTCGTTAATGGCAAAATATTGCGAGATTTGTCAGAAGGGCGTTATGTCCGGCAACAAAGTAAGCCATTCCAACCGTCGTACAAGAACATATTGGGCACCTAATGTTCAGAAGGTAAGAGCCATCGTTGATGGCGCGCCTAAGCAGATTTGTGTATGCACCCGTTGCCTGCGTTCAGGCAAGGTTACCCGCGCACTGTAATCGTTTGGAGAGCGACAAAAGCCTACCGTTTCGGCAGGCTTTATTTTTTTGTTATGAAGATTTTTATTTTTGCGGAAATTATTCTTTCTATTATATCATTCTTTTTTATGCGGCTTGACAAGTTCTTTGCCGTAAAAAATTTAAGGCGGATTCCCGAAAAAGTTCTGCTTTTTCTGATTCTGCTCGGACCCTGCGGCGGGCTTCTTTCAATGCACCTGAAACTTATTAACGGCCGGCACAAAACAAAAAAGCCCCGCTTTCACGCTGCCATGATCGGGGGCTTGATTATTCACGCCGCAATTTTATTTCTTATTATAAAATTCGGCTGATTTTTCGGCGTTTAAGCCTGTATACGATTCTATTTTTTCGGGAGAACGGATAAGTTCTTCCTTTTTGTTTTTTGTAAGTTTCTTTATCCTCATTTCCGTTTTAAGTGCAGTACTTTTATCTTCCGTATCCCACACCGCAACGAGTTTTTCTGGGCAGTGAGTGCGCGTATACTTTGCGCCTTTTCCCTCTTTGTGTTTCTTAAAACGCTCAAACGCGTCCTTTGCCGTACCGGTGTAAAATGTGCCGTCGCTGCATAAAATAATATAAACCGAATACATTATTTAACGATAATTCTCGTTACAACGCCGCCGGAGCCGAAATAAGTGTTGCCCGCCGTTGCAAACTGAGGGATAAACGTTTCGTGAACGCCGTTTTCGTCCGTATAAGACGCGCGGATTTCCGTATAATACACCGAATGGTAGTGTCCGCAGAACACACCTTTTATAACATCGGCATTTTCGCATATAAGTTTATAAACCGCCCTGTCGGTATCGTTGCTCATTCCCTCTGAGCAGCATACGGGGCTTGAATAAAAATTCCCCGCGAAATTATACTGCACCCACTTTGCGGGAACACGCACATCTTCGGGCTTGCCCGTGCAGATAGGCTCATGTTCAAAAAGCAGAATAATCATATGTTCTTTTCTTGCTTTTTCAATGTCTGCTTTCAGTTTATCAACCGCTTCCGGGTGGTAGTGTCCCGGTCCGTTATCTATTGCAACGGCGATAACCTTGTTTTTAACCGTGCGGGATTCATAGTGAATATCGTGAATCCACGCGTTTTTGAGAATCTGTTCCCTCTCTTCAAAAGACAGTTTATCCGGCAGTCCCGTTTCAACGTTCTTTGAATAATCGTGTCCGCCCATAGCAACAAGCACGTTGGGGTCACGGTCAAAAATAAGTTTTTTTGTAAGTTCAAGCGCACCGCGGGAAAGATAATCAAGCGTATCGCCCGTAATAACAGTCTGGTCGAAATACTCCGCGGCATCCATTGCTTTCTGTATGGGTTTTATGCAAAAGCCGTCGGCAACCCACTTGCGGCACGACTTTGTGTGCATAATTTCCGGGTCGCTTTCGTCCTCTTTGTTGCAGTAGTTAAGGTGCATATCGGTTATCTGGGCAATATCAACCTCTTCGCCGCCAAGCCCGCTGTCAACCGTATATTCAATAATGGCCTGACCCGTTTCTTTAAGCCTGTATGCGCAGAATACACCGTTGTCCTTTATATCTTCGGCATAATCGCGCTGTTGGGAAAGAAACTCTTCCCTTTCTTTTATACTTTTCATTTTTACCCTCCGCGTTTTATATATTTTATTCAATCCCCATACGGGATATTTTACGCCTTATCCTCTGCAATGCGTTATCCACACTTTTTTTGTCCGTGTCAAGAATTTCGGCTATTTCGTCGTAATTCTTTCCGCTTAAAAATTCGCTTAAAACCGCAAATTCAAAGCGTGAAAGCACGCCTTTAAGCCGTTTTTTCGTGTTTCTGTCCTTTTCTTTCGTCAAGAAAATTTCTTCGGGGTTAAGCCCCTTTACTTCAAGAATATCGCCAAGCGTTCTGCCCTCGTCATCGTCCTGCACGGGCTTGCTTAACGAAACATATGTGTTCAGCGGCTGATTTTTTTGCCGTTTGGCTGTTTCAAGCACGTTTATCATTCTTCTGCGAATGCACATTGACGCAAATGCCGAAAACGAATCGTTTTTTTCGGGTCTGTAACTCATTATCGCGCCGAAAAGCCCTATCATTCCCTCTTGCAGAACGTCGTCCCGTGTAGCGCCCGCAAGAAAATATCTTTTTACGCGGTTATTCACAAAACCCTTGTATTTATTAAGCAAAATATCCGTTGCTTTTTTATCGCCCATCTGGGCAAGCAGAGCAAGTTGCTCATCGGAAACTTCTATCTTCATTTTTTCTCGTTTCTCTGGCGCAGAACGTCATACATAAGCACGCCCGCCGCAACCGACGCATTAAGGGAATCAATCTTACCCACCTGAGGAATCGACACAAGGCAGTCGCAGTTCTTTTTAACGAGGGGGGAAATTCCCTCGCCCTCTGCACCTATAACAAGCGCTGCGGGGCCGGTAAGATTTACGCGGGAGTAATTCTTCCCTTCCATAGACGCGCCGTAAACCCACACACCCGCTTTTTTGAGTTTTTCTATGGTCTGCGAAATATTGCTTACGCGGGCAATACGCATATATTCTATCGCACCTGCCGAGCATTTTGCAACAACGGGAGTAAGCCCCGACGCGCGGCGCTTGGGGATAATAACGCCGTGAACCCCCGCACATTCCGCACAACGGATCATCGCGCCCAGATTCTGCGGGTCACATATGCCGTCAAGAATAAGCACGAACGGGTCCTCGCCCTTTTCCTTCGCATACGTAAGAATATCCTCAACTTCGCAGTATTCTTTCATCGCAACGTACGCTATAAGTCCCTGATGTGAGCCTGTATATGAAATTCTGTCAAGCCTTGTGCGCTCAACTTCCTGTATTACCGCGCCGTTGGCGCGGGCATCGTATACTATCTCTTTAACGGGTCCCTGTATTTCACCCTGGGCAACAAGCAGTTTTTCTATGCTTCTGCCCGCTTTAATTGCCTCCCTTATGGGGTTGCGCCCTTCAAGCACGTTTTCCGGAGCTTCTTCCTCATTGCGGCGGAATCCGTTTTCCTCTTTGCTTACGGGCTTTTCGCTTTTCGCAAACCGCTTCGGTCTGTCAAATTTTTCCGTTCGGTTAAAATTCTTTTTTGTATCAAAACTCTTCTTACCGTCAAACTTCTTCATCACTTATTCTCCAACACTTTCTTAATTATTTCATTCAGTCTTTCTTCTTTTTTGCATATATACAAATAGCCCAGCAATGCTTCAAATGCCGTGGCAATGCGATAATCATTCACATCGGCATTTTTCGGAACCGTTGCGGGGTGTGAGTTTCTTCCCCGTTTTGCTATGTATTCTTCATTTTCCGAAAGCGAATCTTCTATTAAAAAGAATGCTTCTTTCTGTGCGCGGGCGCAAACAAGTTTGGACGCTTCTCTGTGCAGTGCCGATGCATTAAAATCGTGATGCGCCGCAAGGAAACTGCGTATGCACAGGCTGTAATACGCATCGCCCACCGACGCGAGCACCAGCGGATTAAGCTGCCTCACGCTGTTTTCGTCCTGCCCGAATTTTTTTTCAAACTCATCAAAAATAAAACTCATTGTTTTTCCTCATATTTTTTACGCCCCAAAACATACAAATCATTCCCGTCAGCATCTATAACAACCGTAAGCGGCATATTTTCAACTTCAAGGCGATATATTGCCTCGCTTAACAATTCGCCAAACGCCACAAGTTCGCACTTTTTTACCGAATCCGCCATAAGCGCGCCCGCACCGCCCGCGGCTGCAAGATATACCGCGCCGTTATTTTTTATCGAACGCTTTACATCTTCGTTTCTGTCGCCCTTTGCAATCATCGCGGCAAGTCCCGAATCAAGGAGTTCGGGCGCGTAGGCGTCCATACGGCTTGCGGTGGTAGGTCCGCAGGAACCGATAGGTCTGTTTTCGGGTTTCGGGCAGGGTCCGGTATAGTAAATTGCCTGATTTTCCAATTCAATCGGCAGCGGTTTGTTCTCCTTTATCAGCCCGTGCAGTTTTTTGTGCGCCGCATCCCTTGCGGTGTAGATTGTTCCCGAAACAAGCACACTGTCCCCCGCAGCAAGGCTTTTCAGTTCGCTTTTATTCTTTACGGGAAAGGTAAGCTTTTTCATAAAATCACCTCGCCGTGCCGTGCGCAGTGGCACTGAACGTTGACTGCAACCGGCAGCCCCGCAATATGCGTCGGGAATGTTTCTATATAAACATTTAGCGCGGTAATTCTTCCGCCAAGCCCCTGCGGACCTATGCCCAGTTTGTTTACTCTTTCGAGAATTTCTTTTTCAAGTGCGGCGATTTCGGGTTTTTTATTGTTTTTTGAAACTGCAAGCGCGTGTTTTGCCATAAGTGCCGCTTTTTCCATTGTTCCGCCTATGCCCACGCCGAGAATGACCGGCGGGCATGGGTCAGCCCCTGCAAGAGATACGGTTTCCGTGACAAAATCCAATATACCCTCAACACCGTCCGAAGGTTTAAGCATTTTAAGGCGGCTTTTGTTTTCACTTCCGAACCCTTTGGGTGCAACGGTAAGTCTTACGTTTTCACCCTCAACAAGAGAGGTATGAATAACTGCGGGCGTATTGTCCCCGGTGTTTACCCTTGTAAGCGGCGAAAGTACGCTTTTCCTGAACGGCATATAAGCGCGCCTGACGCCGTCGTTAACCGCCTCTGTAAAATTGCCCGAAATGTGAACTTCCTGCCCCACCTCTGCAAAGACGGTCACAAGTCCCGTGTCCTGACAGGCGGGCATATTGTTCTCCCGTGCTTTTTTTGCGTTTTCAAGCGCAATATCAAGGCTGTTTTTCCCGTATTCGGAAACTTCCTTTTCTCTTGCGCATTCAAGCATTTTAAGCGTATCGTCCGGCAAGGAAACGCACACTTCTCTGCAAAGGTTGAAAACCGCATTGCTTATATCTTCAAATTTAATTTCACGCATAAAAAAACTCCCTGCACTTTCAGCAAGGAGATTATAATATATTTTTGCGCTTTTTGCAATTACAATTTAATCTGTTTTACGCAACGAAGCAAGATATTTGCTTGTTCCGTCAAATACGGAGTAGGCAAGCAACGCCTGATAATCCTCATCAAGCAGTTTCTTTTCCTCTTCCGGTGACGATAAAAATCCGCATTCTATCATAACGTTTGTTGAGTTTCCGTGCCGAAGCATAAAAAAGTTTTCGCTTTTTACCTGACGGTTATTACTGCTGTCGGCAATATCTTTTATGCTGTTTTGTATGCATTGCGCAAGTTTTTCACCGCTTTCAGAGCCCGGGAAATAGAACATCTGTGCCCCTTTTGCGTTACGGCTTTGCGGAAAGCTGTTGCAATGCACGCTTATTACGATATACGGCTTTGTTTTTTCTATGATACTGCTCCGTGCATGCATATCCTCTTTTTTGCTGTATTTTCCCTTGCACAGTGCATTTTCATCACTGCGGGTTAGCACAACCGTTGCACCCGCACTTTCAAAAAGATTTTTTGCCTTTTTTACTATGCTCAGGTTTATATCTTTTTCCCTTGCAAGCGTGGTTATCCCTATTGCTCCGCCGTCCTCGCCGCCGTGTCCCGCATCAAGCACAATAACGAAATCAAGCAGCGGATAATCGCTTAAACATTCCGAGGCATATCCTTTCTTTTCAAGGGGTAAAAGGCAGATTGCCGCAACAAGCAAAACGGCGCATATAATTTTCAAAATTCGCTCTGTCAACAAAAACATTCCTTTTCGCTTTATTTCAAAAAAATATATGACCGAAACCCCGCTGTTAGAACGGTATTATTTGCGCAGAATCATATTTTCAAGTTCCTTTGCCGCCGTGGGAAGTTGTTCGCCGCTCCGCTTAACAAAGCAGATGTTGCACTCCGGCAACGGACGGTTGAGTTTGATTTTTATAATCTGCGATTCATCGCCTATCATTTTTTCGGGAACGAAACCTATTCCCAAATCAGCGCGCACCATAGGCATAATCTGGTCGGTGGTAGACGCCTCAATATCCGGCGCAAATTCAAGTCCGCAGGACGCGAAAAATTCCGCATACCTGAAATACGTCCTTGACGTTTGCCCGAGCGAAATAAGCGGATAATCTTTGAGTTCCTTTATATCTGCCGTTCTTCCTTTAAGTGACGAAAAAACTCTGCTGCACACCGCCGCCTCTTTTACCGCTGCAATCTGCCTGATATCAAGGGACGCGGGCACGCTGTCGGGCGAAGTGACAAGTGCAAAATCCGTTATTCCGTTTTTTACGTCCGCCATTGCCTGTGCGGAAGACTGATTCGTTATTTTTATGCGTATTCCCGGATAAATCCGACGGTATTCTTTAAGCACCGGCAGCAGAAAACAGTGAAGCGATATCTCCGTTGTTCCCACGTTGACCGTGCCCTGTTCAAGACTTTTCCGCAGTTCCCGCTCGCCCGTCTCAATAAGTTCAAACGCTTTGCATACGCGCCTGTAAAGCACTTCTCCCTGAGGTGTAAGCGTCACTCCGCGGCTGTTTCTGAAAAACAGCGTACATTCAAGTTCGCTTTCAAGGTTCTTTATTGCCCGTGTTACGTTCGGCTGACTGCTTAAAAGCATTTCCGCCGCTCCGGTAATACTGCCGCACTTGGCAACATAATAAAAGATTCTGTAATAATCACAGTTTGTATTCATAAGTTCACTCCATATCAAATTGATATATAAGCATACGCAAATTATATTTTACAATTATATCTTTCGGTATTATAATATATCGGTAAATTAAATAAGGCAAGGGAAATTTTTATGAACAAAGACCTTACGGTAGGAAAGCCGGGTACGGTGCTGTGGAAATTCTGTCTGCCCCTTTTCGCAAGCGTAATTTTTCAGCAACTGTACAACATAGCCGACAGTTTTGTTGCCGGCAAATTTATAAGTAATGACGCGCTTGCCGCCGTCGGCAACAGTTATGAAATCACGCTGATTTTCATTGCGTTTGCTTTCGGGTGCAATATCGGCTGTTCGGTAATAGTATCGCAGTTTTTCGGCGCAAAAGACTATTCAAAAATGAAGTGCGCGGTATCAACGACGCTTATTGCCGGAGGTGCGCTGTGCGGGCTTTTAATGCTTCTCGGGTTTACCCTGTGCGACAAACTGCTTGCGCTTATAAACACACCCGAAAATATTTTTGCCGACTCTGCGCTGTATCTTGATATCTACGTTTTGGGTCTGCCCTTTGTTTTCTTCTATAACATTGCAACGGGAATCTTTTCGGCGCTCGGCGATTCAAAAACGCCGTTTATATTCCTTGCTTGTTCGTCCCTTTCAAACATCGGTATGGATATACTTTTCGTTACCGCTTTTTCTATGGGCGTTGCGGGTGTTGCGTGGGCAACGTTCCTGTGTCAGGGCGTAAGCTGCGTGCTTGCACTTATTTTCGTGTTCCTCAGGCTTAAAAAGATTAAATCAGACGGAAAAGCACCTGTTTTCTCGTTTTCCGTTCTTAAAACGGTATCGAAAATCGCCGTTCCGAGCATACTTCAACAGAGTTTTATTTCTGTGGGAAACATCTTTATCCAGAGCCTTATAAACGGATTCGGTTCCGGTACCATTGCGGGATATTCCGCCGCAATAAAACTTAACAATATGGTTATTACCTCTCTTACCACCCTTGCAAACGGAATTTCAAACTTCACCGCGCAGAACTTAGGTGCAAAGGAATATAGCCGCATTTCCGAGGGCTTTAAGGCAGGAATAAAACTTGTTTGCATTATCTGCGTACCGGTCATTGCCGCGTATCTTATTCTTTCCCGTCCGCTGGTAAGCATTTTCCTTGAAGACGCAAGCGGCGACGCACTGAACACCGGCAAGATGTTTTTAAGCATAGTTTCGCCCTTTTACTTTGTTGTTGCCGTAAAACTTGTTTCCGACGGCGTTCTCCGCGGCGCGGGACAGATGAAACTTTTTATGGCGGCAACCTTTACCGACCTTTTGCTGCGCGTTGTGCTTGCGGCGATACTTTCGTCAACCGCCCTCGGCTCAACGGGAATATGGCTTTCGTGGCCTATCGGCTGGATTATTTCAACCGTGCTTTCGGTACTTTTTTACCGCAGTTGGATTAAGAGCGGCGTTACCGAATACGAACCCGAATTTGATGCCGAGTAAAATTAAAAAATATTATGTTTTTTCCCCGCTATGCGGGGATTTTTTTGTTTTATAAAAATTTTTTTTGTTTCCGGTGTAACAAAACAAACCCGAAAAGCGTTTTTATATATGAAATGCGGAAAAAGTCTTTTTAACACGCAAAATTTGAATTAAAAAAACAAATTGTAAATTTTTGCATTTGGGTATTGACTTTTGTATACGGAATATGGTATAGTACCAATGAAATAAAAATTTTCTGCGATTAAGACAGGGCAAAGAAGGGAGAATAGGTGTAAAATGCGGGATTTTTGGTTGCAAAGATTTTTATAAAAAACTTTTGGATGAAGAATTTGATATGATTAAGACATTGAAAACAGCAAGAATACCTATTACCTTACTGCTTATACTTGTTATGTTAATTCCTTTGTTCCAGAGCATTAAGGTATCTGCCGCGTACGAAACAGTAGGGTTACGATACCCATCCTAATCACGCCTTAAACCGATTCTTTTTCCGCTTTTCTGCGTTGCCGAAACTTGAAATACTCCCGGTATTCCTGCGTTCCGTCGCCTTGAAAAACGAAAAAATAATTCGGTTTAAGGTCGAAGATTCGTAAAAATGTGCAGATACAAGGAAAAGCGGTGAGATAATATAGGGAAATATTATAAGACGCTTTGACGCCGTAGATGTGCGTTTTTTGCGCATTTGAACGGGTTCGGATGGGTAGCGTAACCCTAGGTTTGAAAGTTTTGAAAGCGGTGCGAGTGCGGACGGGTGGTCAACACCCTATGGCGGTACAATCACACGTTCAACCGACTTTTCAGCAATGGGAGATTATTCTCTCAAAATAACCGGCAGAACAAAAGCGTGGTATTCGCCCGCAAAGAACATTTACTCAATAATCCGTCAAAACGGTGCGGGTAAGTACACCATTTCAATGAAAGTCCTGACAACGGCGGTAACCCCCGAAGCGCCGATAATAGGAATGTTAATTCGCACACAAACAGAGAACTCGTTCTCAACCGACCACAGCGGAAACTATTTTTACCGTCTTGCGGGCAAATACAGCGGAGTGACCGCAAACAATTGGTTTACTCTTTCCGGCACAGTCGATATACTTGATTCCGATATTTCAGCAGAAACAGGATTGTTCAGACTTATGTTTGACCATCTTGACCCTGTTGACGGTCAGGCGGTGTATATTGACGATGTCCGTATAGAAAAATACTATGAGCCCGACGACTTTGAAATAGACAAAACGTCAGGATATCTCTACATAGGCGAAACTATGAAAATCAATACCAATAAGGAGTACGGAATTGGCTTTTATTCATCAAACAAAAATGTTGCAACCGTAAACAGCAAAGGTGAGGTTACGGCAGTTTCGGCAGGGCAAACCACCATACACGTTACGTGCGGTCCGCAAAAACGCTACTGCACCGTTACGGTTGACCCGAAGTATCATAAATTAAATAGCGGCGCATACTTTGTCAGAAATGTTCAGCACGGTTTATATTTACAACCGGACAATAACGACAAAATAACCGGGTTTACTTCCGGAAATTTAGTTATGGAAGTTTGGCGTTTTTGCGGTGAATCAGAACAACAATGGCAAATCGACTATATCGGAAGCGGGTATTATAAAATAATATGCTTGGCTAACGGTCAATCACTTTCTGTTAAGGACGGGCACGAGAACAGAAAACAGCAGATGCTGACCATACAGCCATACGAAGGCTCTGACAGGCAGAAATGGCAAGTTATTATACTTAATGACGGTACCGTAAGATTCAAATCAAAGTCTGCGGAAACTTATACTGATGCTGACTTGGGTGCAGGTCTGAGAGCGGGAATCGGTGATATAAATGGTCGCAACGTGGAACAAATGCCGTATAAAAATGATAAAACCGACCGTACTGACGAATGGCTTTTACAGAAGATCGGCGGAAATCAAGTTACCGTTGTCTCAATAGGAAGTATCGGCACTGATCGCCAGTCAACTATCGGTCACACCTTTTTGTATATGTCGTATCTCGGAATCAACGAGTACAATATGAATCGTGTTCCATCAATATCAAAAAGCGATTATATTGAAAAGTTAAAGGAATCAAGAATATTTATAAATCGCTCACACGGTGCGTATAACGCTAATGAAACTTATGTTGTTATTAACGAAGATACTCTTGATACGGTTTCGTCATTAGACATTCAAAACGAAGACCTGTCAAATCTTGACTTGGCAATGTTTGTATTCTGCCACAGTGCAAAGAACAGAGACACGGGCAAAAACATAGTAGATGCAAGCGTCCGTGCCGGAGCAAGAAGCGCAATCGGTTTTTCTGATAAAATTCCGACTTCCAACGCAAATGTTTGGACGGAATATTTTTTCAAATACCGAGCAGAAGGATACGGCATTCAGGAATCTTGCCGGAAAGCCTCAATAAAGGTTAACGACAGTCTTTTATATTCATATCAAATAGCGGGAGAGGAAAATTAAAATGAAAAAAATAATAAGCATAATTATAGTATTTGTGGTACTTGTAAGCCTTTGCGCTTGCGCCAACAGAAATAAGGCATATATTTTTAACACGACAGACGGGAATATTGTTGAAGGCATAAGCGATGAAATAGAATTTCTGAAAAAGAGAGAGAAGAAAGCATCTATGCCCGAAACCAAGCAAATCACATTTGACGGAAAGACATATGATACGGTATATGATGAATCAGTATATTCACCCTATTATAACTATGACTATGACATATATGAATATTCAGGCGATGGCGTAGGAATATCATTTGACCTTGATTCAAAAACCGGTGAGATTGTGGGTTGGGCACGCTATTTAAGGAACTCCACAAGGGAGTTAACTCCGGAAGAAATGAATGAAAGCGACGAGAGATTGGCAATAGCAAAAAAGTTTGTTGAAGAAAATACGACCGGAGAATATGAACTTACGTGGGATAACGGCAATGCCAATGTTAAAACTAAAAGTGAAGGGATTTTGCATACTTTTTTCTTTAATAAGCGAATAAGCGGACTGCTTACAGCAGATAAAATATGCGTAACAGTGAACTCTCTCGGCGAAATTTGCAGTTACAAAAAAAATATGATTATGGACGGTGTAAGCGAACTGAAAATTGATGCCGAAAGAAGCCGAAAAGTGGCAGAGAAAAGGCTTGAAAAAATTACAGATGAGAATACCGAATATGAAATTCTTTCAGAGTATGTTACAAGACTCAGAAACGGAAATTTCGGAACGGAATACAATGTCAGAGTTACAAAGAACGGGTTATCAAGTATTTTCAAAATGTTTGTTTACAACTGAATTGTTTTTCCCCACTGCGGGCAGACAAAATCTGCCCGCAACCCCTGTTTATCTTATGCAAAATGGAGCAGCATAAAATGAAAAAGTTTATAGCACTAATAAGTATAATTCTTATTTGTATCACAAGTACAGCGTGTAATACAGGAAAGAAAGTACTTGTCAGTGGCGTGTACAACGGCTTTTTCTTGGACAGAATCGAGAAAGAAGAAATTTCTCTTCAATACCAATGGGGAAAGCGGAGCGGTGCGCCCAAAACAATTGATATCACCTTTGAGGGAATAGAGATAAAGGGCGAATATAACGAAACGGGATATATGCCCTACTATCACTGCGACTACGACGAATATATTTATACCGATGAAGCGGGAACAGAATATCGGGTAGGTATAAACGTAAAAAGCGGCGAACCGGTAACATATATGCGGTTGAGGAAAGCAAAACTCTCCCTTGACGAAAGCGAAAGAAATACCCGCGACGAAAGATTGGCGATAGCAAAAGAATACGTTGAAAAGTATACCGAGGGTGAATACGTTCTTATTGAAGAATTCGAGCGTCCCTGGACTACCGAGGACATTCGCCACACGTTTATTTTCTCAAAGAAAATAGGCGAATATCTCACTTGCGACGAAGTCAGCATAAGCATAAATTCTTCCGGTGAACTTTGCGACATCAGTTTTCAATTTGCCCCGTCAATGAAAGGAATTGAAAAACTCAATGTCAATATGGATAAAGCGAACAGTTCATTATCTTCCCGCTTAGATGAAGTTTTGAACGACGGCTATACCGGCAGAGTTGAAGAACAGCGCGTAGTTCGCCTTAAAAACGGCAGATACGGGATTTTGTATGACGTTGAAATTCAGAAAAACGGCATAGGCTGTTCCGGTGTACAGATGTTTGTGTATAATTAACCCCTTTTGCAGTCATGTTAAAAAGCAGAGCAACCGCTCTGCTTTTTTAATGTCCTAAAAAACCTCAAATGAAAATACGTAAAATTCTTCTGCGCCGTGAGTTTTTAGGGGAATAAGTTTTACGCTTGTGTACTCACCCGTTATATTCATTTTTACAAAACGGTTGTGAGAATCACGCACCTGTATTTTTTTACTCTGCCCCGATTTATCGGTTAAAACTATATCGAAATCCGAAATAAGCGTTTCGGGCAATTTGTACCGTGTTTCATTAAGCCTTATAACGCATGGCATATTGTGATAATCCCTGTTAAGGTCGCTGTCAAAAACGATTCTGACCCCTTGAAGCATAAAAGGTGTTTTGCTTTTATATTCAATAAAATCGCCGATATTGCCCACCCATCTGTTTTCTTCGCCCCTGTCAATGCCGCTGCGGACAATATCGCTGCTGCATTCAAGTTCTTTTGAAAGCGGCGAAACTTCCCTTTTCAGCCCCGGAATAAAGCAATCGTCATCAAGCAGCGTTTTCTGTAATTCCTTGATGTCGGGATAATCCGTATTTTTCAGTATCATTTGCGCCGCGGCGGTGCCTATCGCCTGACCCAAAAGCGCACAGGTTGCCATTACGCGTGAGGAAGACAGCGCCGCATGGGTAACGCTTATATTCCGCCCCGCAAAAAGCAGGTTTTCAATATTTTCCGAACACAGCGTCCTGAACGGTATCCCCCACGGTGACGGTGCCGGATGAAAAATTGTGGGGTAGGAAGTTTTATGCTCAAATCCCGCGGGGAAATGGTCGTCCATACTCCACCCGCCGTATGCAACGGTGTCCGGGAATACTCCGCCGGATTCCACGTCATTTTGCGTTACGGTGTATTTGCCCGTATAGCGCCTTGTTTCACGCTTTCCGGGAAGCAGCCCCACCCATTCAAGAACATAGTTATCCGCACCGTGGTCGCCGTAGTTTTTAACGTGGTCCCACACACCGTAGGCAATTTTCAAAAGTTCGTCACGGTATTCGTCCGCGCCGTGCAGGCAGTCGCCTTCGCCGCCCAGTTCAATCCACCAGAAATTAGTTGAAAGGTCATGTTCCCTGAACGGAATGCAATTATCGTCAGGATATTTGTATGCCCATTCGGGCGGAATGAATTTTTTAGGCGAATCGGTTTCGCGCACCTGAAACAGGCAACTCATACCCATTGTTTTTTTATCTGCCTTTTCAGGCTCGATGGATTCGTTAAATTCGTCTTTTGCCTCGCGCCCCATACGGAAATGCGCGCCCGAAAGCGGTGCCAGAATACTGTCGCCGGAGCAATCGGCAAAGAATTTTGCGCGGATTATATGCATTGTTTCGCAGTTGCTCTGCCATGCTTTAATTGAAATTATTCTGTTGTTTTTACATTCTGCGTCAAAGCAGCTTGTGTTAAGCAGAACCGTTAAATTTTCCGTATGCGCAACAAAATTATATAAAACAGCGTCCCACACAGGGTAGCTGAGCTGCGGATTTTCATAAAAGTTTTTAAGCATAATTTCCTCAATTATGCCTGTTTCCCGATTATCCCTGCCGTGAGCGCCGCAAATCCACATACGGATTTCGCCTGACGCATTTCCACCCAGCACACCTCTGTCCTGCACAAGGATAACCTTTATTCCTTTTCTTGCCGCCGAAACCGCCGCCGAGATTCCTGCCATTCCTCCGCCCACTACGCAAAGGTCGCATTCGTGAAGCACATCTCTCATTTTTTTCACCCCCGCAGGAAATATGATATTTTATTCCGCCGAAAAAGTCAATACCCTACATACCGTATTTTACTTTTACACGCTCAAAAATTTTGCCGATAGGCTTTGACAGCACAAGCAGGAATATAACGTTTGAAACCGCATAAATCGCCATAAATTGCAGCGACGATACCACAAACGAAAAATACCGCATAATGTTGAAAGTGCCGTCGGCATTAAGCGTCGACCATACGTCCATAAGCAGAGAAAACGCCACCCCAGCAATTATTCCGCTTAACACCAAAAGAAACGTGCTGCGTTTAAGCGGTTCGGCAATAAGCCCGATAACAAAGCCTATTATTCCCCACGCGAACATCTGAAACGGTGTCCACGGACCCTGTCCGAAATAGAAATTTGATATAACCGCCGTAAGCGCTCCCGTCATAAATCCCGCTTCTGAGCCGAAATACATCGCCGTTACCGCCACCATTGCCGTTACGGGCTTAAACCCCGGAACAGGCGCAAAAACAAATCTTCCCACAACCGAAAGTGCGACCATAACCGCAATAAGCACAAGCCGCCTTACGTCATTATCCCTGCTTTCAAACCTTATAAAGAACGGCACACAGGCAAGAATCGCCACACAAAGTGAAATCCACGCGTACTGTTTTTCCTTAAAAATTTTTGCACCCAGATATACAACAAGCGGAACAAGCACGCACATAATAACGGCGTTTATTATTTTGATATGCTTTTTTTGCATAAGTCAGTTACCTCTTCAACCGTTACGGCGCCCGCAAACAGTTCCCTTGACATTCTGTTTGCCGCGGTGGTATAAAACATATTTTCGCCGAAAAACTTTTCGGGAGTATCCGCTTTCAGGGCGGAGCAATCAAAAAAAAGCGTACAGCGGTCGGCAAAGCAAGCGGCAAATTCGGTATCGTGAGTAACCGTTATCACCGTTAAGCCGTCCTGTTTCAGTTTTCTCAAAAGTTCGCCCGCCTCGTTTTTTGCGTAAGCGTCAAGCCCTTTTGTGGGCTCGTCAAGCAGCAGAATTTCGGGCGAAAGCAGCAGCATTTTTGCCAGTGCGCACTTCTGTGCCTCGCCGCCGCTTAAATCGTAGGGGTGACGGTCAAGTAAATGCTCGCAGCCCGTTCTTCTGCTTGCTGAAACAATCTTTTCTTCAATATCCGTTTCGCCTAAAATTTTAAGGATATCCTTAAAATCCTCGCGAACATTATCTTTAATAAACACGCTTAAAACGTCCTGCGGCAAAAAGGCAAGTTTGTTGCGGTACAGGGAATTCCCCGAATATTTTTTTATATTCATACCGTCGATAATCACCTTGCCGCGATATGCTTTTTTTAAGCCCGAAATCACGTTGAGCGCGGTGGTCTTGCCGCAGCCGTTGCCGCCCAAAATGCAGAAAATCTCGTTTTTGTAAACGGTAAGATTCAATCCCGCAAGCACGTCGGGCAGATTACGTTCGTAACGGAAATACACGTTTTCAAGTTCGACTTTTATTTCCTCGTCATGGACATACTCTTTTTCTTCATTTTCGCATTTTTCAAAGTGCGAAACAAGAAAATCTCTGCCGTGACGCACGTCAAGAGGACATTTTTCGTCAAAATCAAATGCATTGAACACCCTGACAGCCGCAGGCAAGCCCAAAAGCATAGGGTGATTGCTGTTTTTCATCTCACGCGCGGTGTCTTCGGGCTTTGTAAAGGAAATAAGTTTTCCGTTTTCCATTACGGCAACTTTATCAGCCGATGAAAAACCCTCTTCAAGCCTGTGCTCGATAAGAATTACCGTCAGTCCCAGTTCCGTGTTGATTTTTTTTAAGGTATTGAGAAAGTCTGACGCGGCAATGGGGTCAAGTTGAGCGGTGGGCTCGTCAAGAATGAGAATTTCCGGGTGCATAACCATAACCGATGCAAGGTTCAAGAGCTGTTTCTGCCCACCAGAAAGTTCCGACGTTTTTTTGTGAAACCACTTTTCTATTCCGAAGTAACTTGCCATTTCCGCAGTGCGGCGGCGGATAACGTCGCTGTTTTCACCCAAATTTTCAAGCCCGAAAGCAAGTTCGTGCCACACTTTGTCGCAAACAATCTGCTTGTCCGGGTCTTGCAGAACGTAACCGATTTTCTCCGCGCTCTCCCGCAAATCAAGCGTTTCCGAATCTTTTTCAAACACAAAAATTTTGCCCTGTTTCTCCCCCGACGGCGCCGCCTGTTTTTTTACCAAGCGCATAAGCGTAGTTTTTCCGCAGCCCGACTGCCCGCACAAAAGCACAAATTCGCCCTTGTTTACGGAAAACGAAACATTATCTATTGCCTTTTTATCCGCGCCGGCATATGTAAAACTTAAATCTTCAAAACGCAGTATTTCCAAAGCAATCTCTCCCTGACTTCAATAAATGCGGGCATAAGCGCCAGTACGCAGTAAGAAAAATAAACCGAAAGCGTGTAAAAATTAAATTCAAGTGCCGTTATCCGCGGATAAAACGCAAAAGTTATGTTATTTTGCCCCAAAAGCGCAAACGCAAAAAGCGCAAGCGATATAATTAAAACCGCTCCGTCGCTTTTTGTGAACCTGAACAGTGCAAAATGCGTCCGACCTTTCAAACCGTACCCGCGCATTTTCATTGAAATAGCGGTATCAACCGAGTTTTCAAGGGACCAGGCAATCATTGCCGAAAACACACGCAAGCGCCCGTGAATTCTATCAACAAAACTTTTTGACGAATAAAGCCCCATTGCTTTTTGAGCCTCGTCCACACGGTGCATTTTCTGCTTAAAAAGAGGAATAAACCTGAGCGCCATTGAAAGAATAAGCGCGGTTTCGGGCAGAATCCGCCCGAACAGATACAGCAGTTTGTCCTCGGTAAAAATTTCATTATACGCCTTGAACCACAGCATAACCGCAATAAGCGCGACGGCTATGTCAATTCCGTACAAAAACGCTTCTTTCGTTACGGGATTTCCGTTAAGAAAGAACAGGGGCGTTACGCCGTTATGGGAAAACAGCGGATTTGTTATTGCAATTAAAATGAACATTACCGGGTAAAAGAAAATATCGGATTTTGTTTTTTTGCATACAAAAAGGCAAAAAAGAATTGCTCCCGAAAGGGCAAGCGCCTGAAACACGGGATTTATTGAAAACATTGCAATGATAAGCACCGAGAAGAAATAAACCGCAGCGCTTACGGGATGTACGTTTTTCATTCTTCAAGTCCCTCCCAGTCGCAGCCTACGTCCTTACCTAAATTACAGGTATAAACCCATTCTATAACCTGTCCGTCGTGCAGAATATACTTTGAACACCCATACGACGGATATTCCCCGTCAACTTTATACATCCACCCTGAAAGCGGACCGCAGGAAAATTCATAAAGATAACTGATGCCGCGGATATACGCGCTTTTGTAACTGTTATGTTCCGCACCCTGATATTCCATTTGAATTTTGTTGTACCTTACCGCCCTGTCAAGGATATCAAACACCGTATCACCCTCCCGCAGAACATACTCCGTTTCGGGCAGAATTATCCCGTCTTCGGGGAAATAATCTCCATCTTTAAGCGCAATATCAAGCATATTGATATTGTCAAACACGGTTGTGCAGACAATGGAAATCTTCACCGTTTCGCTCTCCGGTGTAATGTCGTCAATATGGGTAAGATAATATTCGTCTACGGACTGAATATTCGTTCCGCTTATAAGCAGAGCAATTATTAGCACAATACCGAAAATTGCCAAAATATCTTTTTTCAATCTTCGTCCTCATATTCCCGCGCAAGTTGCTCCATAGCATCTTTTGCGGCATTTTTTCTTTTTTTGATTTGCTTTACCGTAACTGCTGCCAGGGCGGCACAAACAACCGCAAGTACCGCAAAAATCCATATTGCACGGACTGTGTTATCAAGTTTTGTTTTTGTTTTCAGAACATCTTCATACCGAAGTATCTTTTCTTTATCGTATTCACTTAAACCGTTATAGCGCTTTACAATGCCGTCAACTGTTTTTTTGTCTTTAAGCGTTATATTTTCAAACGGATAAAGTTTTTCCTTTACATCGGCATTTATGCTGTCAATCTCCGCCTGTAAATCCTCAATTTCACTTTTTGCCTTTGTAAGCTTGTTAAGATAATGATCCTTTTCGTCAAAATCCTCGCTGCTGTTAAGTTTTTCAAGCAGTGAAACCACGGGAACATAATATTCCGTAGTCAGCTTTTCGGGGAGACTGTTTACCTGTGCTTTATCCTCGTCCGAAAAATAAAGCAAAACCGAGTTTTCTTCTTCGGGCTTATCAATAATCACCTCGGTGGAATTATCTATTTCCGAAATATCAATGCCGGCACTTATTGCAAAATCAGCCAGTTCTCTGTAATTATTAACATAACTGCGCTCATCTTCGGGCAAGGCAAAATACTTTTTAAGCAGTTCAAGCGCCGTTTCGCGGTTCCCGTCAAGTTTTTCTGTGCCGTCCTCAATATCTTTTATTCTCGCTTTAAGTCCGTCAGGCTGTTCGTTCCTGAAATCGTACAGCGTGCGCATACCGTTATTAAGGCGATAAAGCGCCGCAAGAGTATAAAGCACCTGTTCGCCTGCCATTGAGTTTGATTTATCCGGAAGCGCCGTTGGGTTTGCTTTATCAAGAACAAACGAATGGGTAAACCCTCCGTCCGGCATACGGAAAGTCATTATTGCATCAAGTAAAGTATTACCGTTTTTTATGAATCTTGCATCAGAAAGCGGGTCGATACCGAGAGTACACAGCGCAACCGTTACCTGACAGGTGCTTTCCACGTTTTCCGTGCCCCAACTTTCAAAGCCGCCCCTTTCGTTTTGCAGTTTTGAAAGACAGTCAAGAGCCTCGTTTATTACCGTATAAACTTTTTTCTCTCCTGTTTTAAGAGAATATACGGTTTCGCTGTTATTATAGGGTGCAAGCGCCTGAACCGCCATTGCGGTTATATCCGGGTCGGAAACCGAACCCATAAGGGCAAATCCGCCGTCGGGGCACTGCTTTGACATAATTTCAAAGATAATATCGTCACGGGTATTGTATGCGTCATCGGGAACATCGTATCTTTTTGAATCAAGAGCGATAAGCCCCCAAATCCAGCCGTTTATGCCCTGTCTGCCCAGTGACGCGGTTTTCCCGCGATTATAAGTTCCGTCGGCAATAAGGTCGATTTTCCCGCCGTTTTCGTCATTGCCCATATCCCGCGGGTCGCCGCCGGCGGCAAGCACGGCAAGTGAAATCCTGTGCCATTCGGTAGCCTTTGCATTGCTTAACTTGCCTTTTTCCGAATATCTTTTGCGCACGTTTTCCTTTATAACCGCAAGATATCCCTCAAAATTATCGTTAAAACCGAGCCGTGAAAGTCCGATAGGATACCAGTCCCCCGCTGTCGTTCCGGCGCTTTCAAGAAGCTTGTCGTTTATTAAATTTTCACCGCCGCCGTTATCGGCCTTTTTCCACGCAACTATCCCCTCTGCCGTTTCAAGTATGCTGTCGTTTTTTGCAAAAACTGAAACGGGTAAAAGTAAAATAAGGATAAGGAATACTGTTATTGAATTTTTCAAGTTAAAAAATCTTTTCATTTTATCCCGCCTATAAAAAAGGGACGTATGAAGAGGTTGCCGCTCCCTTCATACGTTTTTTAATCAACCTTTGCGTTTTTTTCTTACAACAAGGGCGCAGGATGCAAGCACAAGCAATGCCGCGGGAACGAACATTATTTCATCGCCCGAATCTTCGGGTTTATTGTTAAGTTCCGCTTTAAGCTCCTTTATCTTTGCTTCCGCCGCAATCAAAACGTCAGCATTTTTTACAAGTGCTTTCTGCGCGTCAGTCAGTGCGTCATACTCCTCTCTTGCCTTTTTAACCGCGTCCTGTTTTGCAAGAGTGATATTGCCCAGTGCACCAATCTGCGCCGTTACTGCTTCAACCTGTTTGTTTTGAAGTTTTTCGTCTTCCTCGGCTTTTTCAAGTGCCGAAAGTGCGCCGTCCGCCTGTGCCTGTGTTGCCGTAAGATTTTCCATAACGGCAAGCGCAGCGGCTTTTGCTTCGGGGTGCGTATTAAAGAATCCCCGCTGTTTAAGTTCTGCGTACTTGCGGTAAATGTCGCATTTATTTGCGGCGGTGTAATAGGGTCCGCCCATTCCCCAGCCGTTATCCACACCTAAATCAAGTCCGTAACCCCAGAGTGTAAACTGCCAACGGATAACTGAGCCGTCGCCGAAAGTCGAACCCTCGGCGCGTGCCTGTGCAGCATTGTAACTGCCGCAGCCCACGCCAATCATATGGTGGTCAACCGTAATCATCCAGCCGGACATAAAACTGTAATCGAATTCGCCCAGCCATTCATCTTCATTTCCTTGATTATCATCATTTGACGGTCCTCCGTTTTTGCTGATAACATCGGGAATATTTAATTTACCTGTGTCTATGCCTTTAATTTCAGCAATATAAACACTGCTTTCCCAATCGCCTGTTATTCGGTATTCTATACCGTAGTCGATAAACATAGCAAGAGTTGCCATGCCCGCAGTAAGCGTTTCGGCGGTGTACGGTCCGTAGTCCTCTTGCGAAAGCAGGTCGTTGATTTCAGAAAGCGTATAAACGGTGGGTTCAACGTAAAATCCCTGCCCGATTGTAGCACCCTCAACGGAAATTGTGATGGAAATATCTTCTTCCTCCGCAAATACCGTTACGGTTGAGAGCGCCGAAAACACAAGCGCAAGAGCGATAATCAGTGACAAGATTTTTTTCATTTTTTTCTACCTTTCCGTTTTTTATCTGCCTGCCAAGCATAAAAAAACTCTTCTTTTTTTGAAGAGTTTCTGCAACTTATTCTGCGCGGCAAAGAGCAAAAAAGCGGCAGCACTCTTCACACCAAAGCAGTGTTTGTCCGAAAGATAGGCAGGTATCCTGACTTATGAACACGGAACCTCCCCTAAAAAAGAGAGTAATCCCCTAATCGTCAAATACAGTAATGGCGGTTGTTTCGGATTCAAACCGAATTTCCTTTTACATCTACTCAGCGTACAACTTTTCAAACCGTATCTTTCAAAATATTTTATTTTCCGTGTTAGTTTACCATAATTTGCGCAGTCAGTCAACAAAGAATTGCAAAAAAAGAGCAGTATAATAACTGCTCCGAAGAATTTATTTTTCCAACGGACGGATTGCGTCGCTGATTGTCTTTTCAAACGCCTCTCTGCCGTACTTGTCAACCTCGGCTTTGTTCTTCTCGCCGTGAGTCAGACATCCGGCGCCGCCTATACAGCCGCCTACGCAAGCCATACCCTCAATAAAGTTAGCGTCAAGAAGATTCTTGCTCTTTTTAAGCAGTGCCACGCGGCAGGCTTCTATTCCGTCACAGGCACAGGGTTTAAGGGTGAAATCGTCATAGCCCTGTTCTTTAAGCGCTTCCTGAACCGCGTCGGAAAGTCCGCCGGAACGGGCAAAAATTCTGCCGTAGTAGGACGCATTGTCAAGCACGCCCTCGGAAAGCGTCGTAATGTCGATATCCCGGCTGTCAAACAGCGCCTGCAATTCTTCAAACGTCATTGCAACGTCCACATAGGGTTTAACGGATTCTTTCTGAACTTCCGCCTTTTTGGCAGTACAGGGACCTATGAAAATAACCTTGCATGGTGCTTCGTGTTCCTTGATGTACTTCGCTATTGCACCCATAGGCGAAAGATTGTGTGAAATATGTTCCTTTAACTGCGGGAAGTTCTTTTCAACAAAACTTACAAACGCCGGACAGCAGGAACTTGTCAAAAATCCCTTTTCGGTAAGCTCTTTTGATTCGGAGAACGCAACCATATCCGCGCCCAAAGCCGCCTCGATAACCGTGTGGAAACCTAGCTCTTTCAGTCCCGTTATTACCTGACCCAGTTTTGCATATGTAAACTGACTTGAAATCGACGGCGCAACAACGGCGAACACCTTGTATTTTTTATTGTTCTCACTCTTTTTAAGAATATCTATTGCGTCAAGGATAAATGACTTATCGGTAATCGCGCCGAACGGACACTGATATACGCAGGCGCCGCAGGATATGCATTTTGAGTCGTCAATTGCCGCAGACTTGTCCTCGTTCATGCTTATCGCCTTGATTTTGCAGGCATTTTCACAGGGGCGGCGGCGCGAAATTATAGCCGTATACGGGCAGACTCTCGCACAGCAGCCGCATTCCTTACACTTTGTTTTATCTATATGCGCAACGTGGTTTTCGTCAAACGTAATTGCGCCGAAACGGCAGGCATCCTCGCACCGGTGTGCAAGACAGCCGCGGCAGGCATTGGTAACTTCATATCCGCCCATGGGACATTCGTCACAGGCAATGTCAATTACCTCTATAACATTATGTCTTTCCTTATCTCCGCCCATTGCAAGTTTAACGCGCTCGGCAAGAATCGCCCGTTCTTTATAGACACAGCAGCGCATTGTAGGCGTTTTGCCCGGAACTATCGTTTTGGGGATATCAAGCACGTTGTCAAGCAATGTGTCGTTCCACGCAAGCCTTGCAACTTCCCGTAATACTTTATATTTAAGGTACTGTACCTTGGTATCGAATTTATGCATTTTGTCCTCCTTAGAAGTAACTTACCTTTATCCGTTTTCCCATTTTTTTAAGGCAGTCCGAAAGTTCGCTTACAAGATTCATTTTTATGTTGAAATTTATGGGCAAATCGGGGTTCTGATGGGCGGGGTTTACCGCTCTGCCCACGAAGAAGTTGATGTCCGTCGCCTCTTCAAAAAGCATCCGGCAGATAAGCGACGCGCCGTCATGTCCGTAGCCCCATTGCTCGTAAAGTTCGTTTTTTCCCAGTGCGTCTTTGGCGTACTCAATAACTTTACTTATTGTTATAACACCCTCGGTGGTAAGGTCTACGCCCTCGATTTCCGCAATGGGCGGAACATCGCTTTTTTCAAAACTCAGCGTGGCTTTAACGGTTTTGCCCAGATATTTTGCCGCTATTGACGACGTTGTTCCCCCGCACACTATATGCTTGCCTTCTTTTGAAAAGAACAGTGACATCATTCTGTCACAGTCATCACGGAAACGCGGCGGGCCGAACAGAATGTTCATAGGTTGGCGCTTGCGCACCTTGACAACGCACGCTGTGGCATCGTCTCCGGGAGCAAACCCGTAAAGTTTGTCGCACTCGTCAACAAGCATTGCCGAAAGAGTTTTTGCCGTATATCCGGCAGGAACAACCGTCGCCATAAAATCGGCAATATCTTCCCATTTCCATCCGAAATTATACGCTGTACCCATTCCGGCATGAGGGCAACCGTCACTCATTGCCACAAAAACATCGCCCTCGCGAAGCTGTACTGCGGATTTATATATTTTTTTCCCGCCGATATTAAGTTCGTCTTTTTGATAATCACACAGGGCATAATCCCGTATAAGTATAACTTTCGGATTATCGTACTGTATAATTTCGGCAGTTTCGTTATTTATCAGGTGAATTATTGTAAAAGTTGAATACGCAACACCCCGCACCGAGCAAATGGGCAACGTTGCCGCTATTGTTGAAACGCATTCTTCCAGCGGCAGTCCCTCTGCCATCATTGTGGAAATTATCTTTGATGTAAGGGTTGACAGTATGCTTGCCTTTACCCCGCTTCCGAGACCGTCGGCAAGCACTATAACCGATGAATCCTCTCCCTGCTCAACAATATCCACATGGTCTCCGCAAAGCTGCTCCCCTGCGTGATTTATGCTTTTCCATCCTATTTCACAGCACAGGTTATTCATTTTCTACCGACTCCTTGAGCTTGGAAAGTGCAATTTTTGTTTCTGCCGCAGTTTCACCCAAAAGGGAAGCAATTTCCTGTACAATGCGCATCTGTTTATCTACAACTTTATCTGCAATCTCAACTGTCTGCCTTGTAATATTCTCTTTCTTTTCTTTTTGGGTTTCTTCCTCGGTAACATCGCGCATAATACATATAAGAAGCCTGTATTCCCGGTCATAAATAACGGTTTCCTCCACATATTTGCCGTACTCGGCAAGGAATACCCTCTTTTCGTGAATACTGCGTCCGCTGCTTAAAACGCTTAAAAAATCCTTAGGGTCAAGTATACGCACTACGCCGTCGCCCAAAACGTCCGACGCGGCACGCAGGTTCATAATTTTAAGCGCCGCCTTGTTTATCTGCTGTACTTCAAGTTTTTCGTTCAGCAGGATAATTCCGTTAGGCGTGTTGTGAACGATATTGTCCGAAAAACTTTCCGCCTTATCCTTTAAGTATGGCAGGCACATTGATATTTCCGCCTTACCCTGAAAAATGGCTATTGCCTTTTCGCGGCAGGTGTTATAACCGCATGACCCGCAGTTAAGTTCGTCCGAAGGCTTCATTTTGCCCATGCGGTGCAGGATTTCCTGTATTTCGTACTCCGTCGGCATCTGAACGTTTCTGTCTATTACCGAAAAACTTTTTCCCAGCGCAAGCGAATCAGGCTGCTTTACTTCAAAATCTTCCTTGCCCGCAAAGTGTGCAACCGCAGAATAGTCCTGTACGGGTGAACGGTGGAACTTTTCCATTACCGGTCCGCCGACGCAGCTGCCCACGCAGGAGGACATCTCAATAAAGCATTTATGCACGTTTCCGCTTTCAATGTCTTTAAGCACCTCAATGCAGTTTTCTATGCCGTCAACCGCCATATAGGTGTAATCGGGATTTTCTTTTTTAAGTGTTTTAAGTATGCCGCCCGTTGTGGGGAAAAACCTTGCGCGGCTGTGCTCATCAAAATCCGTCTCAGTTTCAGGCTCAATATTCTTTTCTTTAAGCCACGCGGTAAGCTCGTCAAACGTAAGTACTGCATCAACAATACCCTCATATCGCTGTGCCTCGTCTTTTTTTGCTACGCATGGACCGATAAACACGGTTTTTGCATTGGGTATGCGCTGTTTTATATCGCGGCAGTGTGCCTGCATAGGCGAAAGTACGTCTGCAAGATACGGCAGTTCCTTGGGATAATACTTCTGTATAAGCAGATTTACCGTGTGGCAGCAGGACGTGATAATAATATCGCTGTTCCCTTCCTCCGCCATCTTCTCGTACTGATTTTTTACAATTGTTGCGCCTATTGCGGTTTCCTCAACGTCGTAAAAGCCAAGTTTTTTAATTGCTTCGCGCATTGAACCTATGCCCACGCCGTGGTAGTTTGCCACAAACGACGGCGCAAGGCTTACCACAACCGGGTCGCCGCTTTGCAAAAGCACCTTTACCTTTTCCGTCTCGTCCGTTATCTGCTTTGCATTTTGCGGGCAAACAACAAAACAGTGTCCGCAAAGAATACACTCATCGCCTATTATGTATGCCTGATTGCCCGAAAACCTGATTGATTTTACGGGACAGTGGCGTATGCACTTATAGCAGTTTTTGCAATTGGACTTTTTAAGAGTAAGACATTCCATCTCTCTTTTACCCCTTTACACGGTTAAGAATTTTTTCGGTAAAAAACGCATCGAACTTTTCAGGCGTAAGCCCGGTGAACACTTCACCGTCCACCGTAACCGTAACACCCTCGCGGTTGCATCTCCCGGTGCAGAAACTGCCCGAGAGACTTACCGTATTTTCAAGCCCGTTTGCTTTGATTTTTTCGTCGCACGCGGCGGCGATTCTTTCCGCGCCTTTAAGGTAGCACGATGAACCGACGCATACTTTTACTTCCACTTTTTATACCCTCGCAAGTACGTTTTTGTTAAAGAACTCTTCCGTAGTTTCGGGATTTACCGAAAAGAACTCATCGTCTACCTTTACACAGACGCCTTTTTGGCATTCGCCCATGCAGAAAGTGCCGGCAAGTTCAACCTTATCCGAAAGGCTGTTCTTTTTAATAAGTTCCTGCAACTGCTCCACCACCTGGCGTGAACCTTTGATGTGGCAGGACGAACCTATACAAACGGTTACTTTCACTTTTTTTCCTCCTTACTCGTAATCAACAACATCTATCCATGAATTAAGGAATTCACGCTCGTGAGCGTTACCCTTAACCGTCTGCGACGCGGCAACAATCGGCATCCACTTTTGCACATACTGTACCGCAGTATCGCTCTTTTCGCAAAACAGTTTAAGATACTCTTTTGCACCATCTCCATCTCCGTCAAGCCAGAACCTGAGGTAAGTGCGTGCCGCGTCGGCAGAAGCGTTACCCTGTGTGGCGTGTGACCAGTCGATTATATACGCCTTTCCGTCATCGGTGATTATAACGTTTGAGGGGTTATAATCGCCGTGGCAGAGTTTGTTGTGCTTGGGCATACCCTCCAAGCGGGTATGCAGGTCATATCTTACCGTTGCCGAAAGGTCGGTCTGCGTGATTTTTGCATTCATCTTGTCTTTGAGTTTGTTAAGTCCGGGGCAGGTCTTTGAATGCATTTCAAGTTGAATTTTAACGAATCTTTCAAGATACTCCTGTTTTTTGTCGGGGTTCTCCTGCATAAGCTGTGCAAGAGTTTTGCCCTTTATAAATTCGGAAACTATCGTCCATTTGCCGTCAAGCACCGTTACTTCAAGAACCTTTGGAATATTCAGTCCCGTTGTTTCAACCCGCGCCTGATTAAGCGCCTCGTTAAGAACGTCCGCCTTTGAATAATCGGGGCTGAACACTTTAAGGCAGCGGTCGCCGTCCCTGTATACTGTTTTATTATTTCTTACTGCAATTATTCTGTCAAGGTTCATAATTTTTCCTCCTTATGCCTTGCTCTGTCCGTTTTCCGCTCTGCGGTACGCCTGCTTAAAATCGTGTACATCTGTTTCGGTCTGCTCAACGCCGGGCATGGGCTTTTCTTCAAACCCGCTCTTGCCGTAGTAAGCGTTAAGATACATCTGCCTGATTTCGCTCATAAGCGGATAGCGGGGATTTGCGGCTGTGCACTGGTCGTCAAACGCCTGTTCGGTCATCGCGTCAAGTCTTTCAAGGAAGTCCTTTTCGTCAATATTGTAATCGGCGATTGTCTTCTTGATTCCCACACGCTCTTTCAGGGCATTTACCGCCGAAATAAGGTTTTCAAGTTTTTCCTTATCGGTATTGCCGCCCAAATTAAGGCTGTCGGCAACTTCCGCATAGCGGTGAAGTGTGTGCGGGTGGTCGTACTGCGGGAACGTACCCATTTTTGCGGGTGCTTCCGCGGCATTAAAGCGCAGAACCTGCTCAATCATAAGCGCATTTGCAATGCCGTGGGGCAAATGATGGAACGCGCCCAGTTTATGCGCCATTGAGTGGCATACGCCCAGGAAAGCGTTGGCAAAAGCCATACCTGCCATTGTGGCGGCGTTAGCCATTTTCTCCCTTGCTTCAACATCGGTTGCGCCGTTGTCGTAAGCGCGGGGAAGATATTCAAATATAACTTTAAGCGCCTGTTTTGCAAGACCGTCGGTATAGTCGGTCGCCATAAGGGATGCATATGCTTCCAGTGCGTGGGTAACTGCATCGATGCCCGATGCGGCGGTAAGTCCCCTGGGTGCGCTCATATGGAAATCGGTATCGATTATAGCCATATTGGGCAGCAACTGATAGTCGGCAAGGGGATATTTTATTCCGCTTGTCTCATCGGTAATAACCGCAAAAGGCGTAACCTCACTGCCCGTACCTGCGGAAGTGGGAATCGCTATAAAATACGCTTTTTCGCCCATTTTGTGGAAAGTATACACACGCTTGCGGATATCCATAAAACGCATGGCCATATCCATGAAGTCCGCTTCGGGGTGTTCGTAAAGCACCCACATAATCTTTGCCGCGTCCATTGCCGAGCCGCCGCCGAGGGCGATTATGGTATCGGGTGCGAATGCGTGCATCTGTTCAACGCCTTTAAGGGCACATTGAAGCGTGGGGTCGGGCGCAACATCGCCGAACGTGGCGTGAACTATACCCATTTCGTCAAGTTTATCGGTAATCGGCTTTGTGTAGCCGTTATGATACAGGAAATTATCCGTTACTATAAACGCACGTTTTTTGCCCATTACGTGCTTTAACTCATCAAGTGCCACGGGCAGGCACCCTTTCTTTATATATACCTTTTCAGGTGCTCTGAACCACAGCATATTCTCTCTCCTCTCCGCAACGGTTTTAATATTAAGCAAATGCTTTACACCTACGTTTTCGCTTACCGAGTTTCCGCCCCACGAGCCGCAGCCCAATGTAAGTGACGGGGTAAGTTTGAAGTTGTAAAGGTCGCCCAGTCCACCGTGTGAAGAAGGAGTATTTACAAGTATACGGCAGGTTTTCATACGTGAAGTAAACTCGTCGAGTTTATCTTTCTCGGTCTGCTCGTTAATATATATTGATGAAGTATGTCCGTAACCGCCGTCGGCAATAAGGTGTTCCGCCTTGTCAAACGCATCGGAAATATCTTCCGCCCTGTACATTGCCAGAACCGGTGAAAGTTTTTCGTGCGCAAACTCTTCCGAGATATCAACGCTTTCAACTTCGCCGATAAGGATTTTTGTTCCCTCGGGAACGGCAACGCCCGCCAGCGCCGCTATGGTGCAGGCCGACTGCCCTACGATTTTTGCGTTAAGTGCGCCGTTTATAAGAATGGTCTTTCTTACCTTGTCAATTTCGTTTCCTTTAAGGAAATAGCAGCCGCGCAGTGCAAATTCGTGTTTTACCGCATCGTAAACATTTTTATGAACGATTACCGACTGTTCTGACGCGCAGATCATACCGTTATCAAACGTTTTTGAATGGATAATTGAGTTTACCGCAAGCACGATGTTTGCGCTTTCGTCGATAATAGCGGGAGTGTTGCCTGCGCCTACGCCGAGAGCGGGTTTTCCGGAAGAATAAGCGGCCTTAACCATTCCCGGACCGCCGGTAGCAAGGATTATGTCTGCCTCTTTCATAAGAGTGTTGGTCATTTCAAGTGAGGGAACGTCAATCCATTCGATAATTCCCTCGGGAGCGCCCGCTTTTACCGCCGCGTCAAGCACGGTTTTTGCCGCCGCCGCTGTTGATGCCTTTGCTCTGGGGTGAGGACTGATAATTATTGCGTTGCGGGTTTTAAGTGCAAGCAGGCACTTGAATATTGCCGTTGACGTGGGGTTGGTTGTGGGTATAACCGCCGCAACAACACCAATCGGCTCGGCAATTTTCTTTAATCCGAACGCCTTGTCCTCTTCAATTACGCCGCAGGTTTTTGTATCCTTATAAGCGTTATAAATATATTCCGATGCATAATTGTTCTTGATAACTTTATCTTCAACTATGCCCATACCGGTTTCTTCAACCGCCATTTTTGCAAGCGGAATTCTCGCCTTATCCGCCGCCGATGCCGCGGCAAAGAAAATTTTATCAACCTGTTCCTGCGTAAAATGCGAATACTTTTCCTGCGCCGCCTTTACGCTTTTAAGGGTTGCTTCAAGTGCCTCAACACTGTCAACCGTTTTTCTTCCGTCAATGTTCATGTTTTACCTCCTAAAATTTCAAACGCCGAACGTACAGCAAAAATGCAGTGTCTGCGTTCCTTTTAATGCATTCTCAGATGTGCAAGGGAAAGTGCAAGATCTTCATACTGTACCGTAACGTTTTCCGGCACTTTAAGTTTACACGGCGCAAAGCACCAAATAAGAAATACGCCGCCCCGAACAAGCCTGTCGCATACTTCCTGCGCCGCACTTTTCGGTACCACAATCACGCCGATCTTAACATCGTTTTTTCTTAAAAACGTATCAAGTTCGTTTACGGATAAAACCGGTTTGTCCGATTTTTCGTCCGCAGTAAGGTCAAATGCCGCCAGCATATTTATGCCGTAACCGTTAAAGCCCGAATAGTCAAGCAGCGCTCTGCCCAGTTTTCCCGCGCCTATTATTACGGCTCCGGTATTGCCTTTAAGCAGTTTTTCTATGCTTTGTATCAGTTCTTCTTTAACATAGCCCGTTTTAGGTCTGCCCATTCCGCACACTGCCGAAAGGTCCTTGCGTACCTGAACTTCGCCTAAATCAAGCCCTTTGGCAACCGCGGTTGCCGAGACGTTTTTTTCGCCTGTTGATTTAAGAAAGTTAAGATACTCCGGCAATCTTCCCAGCGTTGCACGCGATATTCCGTTTTCTTTCAACGGTCTTTTCCCCCTTCGATTATCTGTACCGTGATTATATCAGATTTTCCGTTTTGGGGGAATTGCGATTTTCGGATATCGGTATTGCATTTATCGATATAGCCGTGAGCGAATGCACTTTTTTTAAGAGGTTTTTATGAATTTTTCAAGGTAAAATTTTATATTTCAAAACTGTTTTTTATATTTTCGTCAAAGTCCTTCCACAAAAAGAGTCCGTTTTCAAAGGTCATATAGCCGTTATAACTGTTTTCTTTCGGCAGTGCCGCACTTCCGGGATTCATAATAATGCATTTTCCCGTATCTTTCAGTACCGGAACGTGAGTGTGCCCGTGAAGCAGAATATCGCCTTTTTTTATATTCGGAAGATTATCTTCGTTAAAAAGATGCCCGTGAGTGATGAAAACAAGTTTTTCGCCCGCGTCAAGCAAAGCATAGTCCGCGCGGATAGGAAATTCAAGCACCATCTGGTCAACTTCCGCGTCGCAGTTTCCGCGAACGGCAAGAATATTTTCCTTTATTCCGTTAAAAAGTTCTGCAACGCGTTTCGGGTCGTATTCTTTCGGCAGTTCGTTTCTCGGTCCGTGGTATAGAATATCTCCCAAAAGAATCATTCTGCCGCACTTTTCCTCAAAAAATTTATCAACTGCCTTTTGTGCGTAGAAACCGCTTCCGTGAATATCGGAAACTATCATATATTTCATTATTCTTCCCTCCCGAAAACATCCCGCTTGGTTTTTACAAGCTGCTCAATAAACATTTTATCAAGATTTGTAAGAGTGTATTCTTTTTTATGGATAAGCATATCTCTGTAAACACGGCTGTTTTCGCCGCAGGTGCGCTGAATAAGTCCGTACCGCGTCAGATATTCTTTCGGCAGCGGCGAAACCCACATATATGTTTCGGGATTCCTGCTTAAAAGTTCAAACTGGCTGCTCCGCTCAAAAACGAATATGCGCCTGTCGGAATTATCGGGTAATTCTTCTTTTTTTACCTCGGCAAACGGAAGCGACGGCACATACGGGTCAGCGTGGGCGATTTCCGTAAGCGGCTCCAAATCCTCAAAACATATGTTTTCTTTATTGGCAACGGGGCTTTTTTCATTCATTACAAGCATATACGAAAACTGCGTAACAAGTTCGTATTCAAGCCCCTTTTCGTCCATCATCGATTTATAGTATCTGTCGTAATTTTCCGCATAACGCAAAATTCCTAACTTATAGTCGTCCTCCAAAATGTTTTTTATCGTTCGCATTGAGTTGGTTTCGCGATAAAAAAGCTCCGCCTTTTCGTCTTTTCCTATAAGCAGCGAGAACTCGGCAAAAGCCTTTGCAACATAGCTTGCACGGGGCGCTGAAACCGAAAACCGTTTTTTTATCGTTTCGCCTTTTGAAAACAGATGTTCGATATCGTCCACCTGTTTAAGTACGGCGCGTGCGTACTGTATAAACACTTCGCCGTCGGGAGTTAATGACATTCCCTTTGCACTGCGGTCAAAAACAGCGGTTCCCAATCCCGCTTCAAGTTCTTTTATCGCCCGGCTTAAATTCGATTGCCCTACAAACAGTTTTTCAGCCGCCTTGTTTATGCTTTTTGTATCCGCAACCTCCACGGCGTATTTCATATGCTGTAAATTCATCAAGTCCCCCTACGGAAGAAAAAATTTGCCTGCATAAATTATAATACATACGCCCTTTATCGTCAAGAAAAAAAGAAGCGGCGGAAGTTTCTCCGCCGGCTCATCTATCCCCTTTTAAGCAAGTCAAATCCGTTATGTTTTGCCGGGGCAGCAAGCAGTTCAAACTCATACCCGCCCACGGGCGTTCTGTATTCTTTTCTCAGTTCCGGTCCGCATGACGCCGAACCCACGCCGCTGAAAAATTTATCCGTGTGAATAAATATTCCGTCCTCTTTTTCCAGTTCGCCGGCATGAAGCGTATCGTTAAGCTGTCCGTCGGAATACCGCAACGCATTAAATGAAAAATCTCCCGCAAAAACAATGCCGTTACCTGCGCCGTCAACAAGAGAGGCAAACCTTGTTTTATATACATTTCCCCATTCCTGCGGCTTGATATACGGACATTTTTGCTCCGATATTTTTTTTGAGTACTCACCTATAACCGCGCCGTGATGCTTATCGATGTATGTTTCATATTCACCGAAGCCGAAATACGAAAGATTATCCAATCTTTTATCCGCTTTCCACAAGAATCCCAGCCGCGGAATCCATATTTTCAGATTTTCCCTTACTGTGCCGCACTGCCTTATTTTAATAACACCGTCAGCAAAAACGGTATAAACAGTACTTCCCTTTATTATAGGATGCCTGCCCTTTGCCCCGGCAATGAATTCCGCCGTAACCGTAACCGAGTTTTCTGTTTTTTCACAGCGGACGCTGTTTGCCCGGGTAAAACAGTACCTGATGTTGCCTTCGCTGTGAGAAACGCAGTTTGTGCCTGCGTCGTTCCAGCGATTTTTTATTCCTCGGTCATTATCAACAGGCGCGCGCCAAACCGATGTTTTTACCGGTTCCTCCAAAATCTCTCTGCCGTAGTTGATTCTTTCGATAAGCCCGTCGATTTTTGAAAAGCCGTATATAAATCCGTTGCCCGAAACAGTAATTGAGTAACTGTTTTCCGCAACATCCATATTTCCCGTTACAAAAACACTTTCTTTTTTTGTTGCCGAAAGGCGATGCTGGTAAACATAAATTTTTCGGTCGCCGTCATATGCTTCTATGGTTAAAAAGCCTTCGTTTTGGGTTACGGGAATATCAAGCACCGCATTTTCTTCTCCGTGAGGAGCTGTTTTAAGCTTAAAGCTGTTTTCTTTTACGGTTTTGCCGTTATCCGTTACTTTGACCTCAAATTTAATATGTTCAAGTGTCCTGAAATCATATCTGTTCTCAATAATTATCCTGTTATTTTCGCCGGATATTTTTACGGGTGCATATGCGTTTTTTACTTCATAAAGTGACGAATGAGGTTCTCTGTCCGGGCTGACAAGGCCGTCATTGCACACACTTCCGCTGTTAAAATCTCCGTCACCGAAATCACCGCCGTAGCCCAGGTACACCTTTGTGCCCTTAATCCTGAGCGAATGATCGCACCATTCCCAGATGCACCCGCCCATATAGCGGGGGCTTGAATAGAATTTTTCGGTATAATCGAATATATCGCCGCAGGAATTACCCATTGCATGAGAGTATTCGCACAGGAAATACGGCCGGTTGTCGGTTGACGAAACATATCTGTCCATCTGTTCAAGCGTCGGATACATATTGCTGTACACATCCAGATACGGTTTTTCCGTTTGCTGCCATGAAGCATCATTAAAATCTTTTGCCAGCGAATTGGTTTCACAGTGAATTTTCGCATCACTCATTCTTGATTTTATGTACAGCGCTGCTTTTTGCAGATTTTTCCCCCATCCCGATTCGTTGCCGAGTGACCAAAGCAATATTGAAGGACTGTTCTTAAAACTTTCAAAATTAAGCTTTTCCCTTAAAAGCACCTGTTCGTAATATTCTTCGCCGCCGGAAAACAGTTCAAGGTTCTCATTATAAACACAGCCGTGGGTTTCGTAATCCGCCTCGGCAATTACATAAAAGCCCATTTCGTCGCACAGTTCATAAAAGCGGGGGTCATTTGAGTAGTGCGAAGTTCGTATTGCGTTGATGTTAAATTCCTTCATCATTTCAAGGTCTTTTTTTATATCCTCGAAACTGACCGCATATCCCTTATCGGGGTGCGAATCGTGCCGGTTTACCCCTTTTATTTTAATATTCTGCCCGTTAAGATAAAATATGCCCTCTTTAATTTCGGTCTTTTTGAATCCGACTTTTCTGAAAATATATTCACTTCCGCACCTGATAAGCACACCGTAAAGTGCCGGAACTTCCGCCGACCACAGGTTTACGTTTTTAACCGAAAATTCCGCAATGCCTTCGGTCTGTTTTTCCTCTGTCTTACTTCCGTCCGGAGCAAAAACAGTTACCGTGCATTTTTTGCCCGTGTCACACAGCAGTCTGCCGTCCCTGCCGTCAACCTCGGTTTTAATAAAAATATCCTCAACGGCATACAAATCGCGGGTAAGTATATAAACATCCCTGAATATTCCCGTAAGGCGGATTTTGTCCTGGTCCTCAAAATATGTGCCGGTGCAGTATTTCAAAACAAGTACAAATATGCTGTTTTTTCCGTTTTTAAGTTGGGTTGTAATATCGAATACCGCTGCATTATGGCTCACTTCCGAATATCCTGCAAATTCGCCGTTAATATACAGATACAGGCATGAATCCACGCCTTCAAAAACGATTTCGTATTTTTTGTTTTCAGCCTTATTAAATTCAAATTCCCTCTTATATGCCCCTGCGGGATTTTTTTTGGGCGGATACGGCGGGCTAAAAATAAAGGGATAAGGGCTTGTTACGTAACAGGCATTGTCAAACCCGTTTGTCTGCCACATTCCCGGTACGGGAATCGTATTTTTAAGCGGTTCGTCATCTATCATCTGAACGGATTCAAAATATTCAAAATTCCAGTTTCCGTTAAGAGTGAAGAACTTTTCGGATTTCTCCCTTATTCCCGCCTTTGCCTTTTCTTCGCTTTCAAACGGAATATAATACGCCCGCGGCGGCTTTGCGTTTATTCTTATTATCTTTGGGTCATTATAATAATTTTCGATTTTCATAAAAATCCCCCTTGACACGGCGCAAAAATAAATTATAATTATATCGACATTGTCATTTTACCTGTATAAGCAGCAAAAGTCAATATAATTATATTGCAGATATAACTATTTTGCAAAAGGAGAACTATGAAATCCCAGTACCCGATAATAAGCCGCAACACGGTGAATCTGCCGTTTTATATTACGTCAATAGGCGGCAACGAATCGCAAACGCCCGTTGAAAGAAAAAACGGATATCCGTCACACCATATTTTTATTTTTCTTTCCGGTTCCGGAATTTTTGAATGCGAAAACAAAACCTATACCGTAAAAGCGGGAGACGCGGTTTTTCTGCGCAAAAATATCCCCCATGCCTACTGCCCCACAGAGGAGCCGTACAAGAACGTATGGGTTACTTTTAACGGCTCGGGCTGCGACGGTTTGTTTGACTATTACTCCGGCAAAAATTTTGAACTTTTTCACTGCGGCGATACACTTGACCTTATGCCTCTGTGGAAAGCCGCCGCAAAACATATTGACGAAAGCAAACTGTCGTTTATGCTTTATTCGTTTATAATCGATTTCTTTTCCGCCGCAAAAAACGACAAAAAGGAATCTCATCTGGACGCGGCTGTTCAGTTCATTTCAAAGAACTTCCGCAACGATATTTCTCTTGAATCCCTTGCCGAACTGTGCCATCTTTCCCGTTTTGCATTCTGCCGCGAATTCAAAAAAACATATTCCGTATCGCCCTTTGAGTATCTTTTACAGGTGCGCATACAAAATGCAAAGCGGCTGATTGTGGAAAAGCCGAATCTGAAAACATCGCAGATTGCCGCACTTTCGGGCTTTAACGACGCAAGTTATTTTTGCCGTACTTTTAAGCGTTTTGAACATTGCTCACCGGGTGATTTCATAGGAAAATAAAAAAGGCAGACACAAGGTCTGCCAAAAACGCGGCGGAAAAAAAGAAATCTATGAAAAGAAAGAAAGGAAATAACCCGCCGCAGTTTTATCAAGTTATATTATGCCGCAGTTTTTATTTCGGTAAACAGCCGTTACGGCACAAGTCGGTACTCAGAAACGCTTTTGGACCCGTAAGTCCGATATTACGGCTATCGTACCGTCAAAGCAGCAAAGAATACCGCATCCGAAAATAATCAATTCATCGAATGTATGATATCATATTTCAGTCGTTATGTCAACCGCTTATGTATGCTTTTACGGCATTTTTTCGTCTTTTGCAATGTTTTTTGCCGCAAGGAACTCTTTTTTCCGCCCATCAGCGAGATAAAACGTGCTGAATTTATATTCTTTCATCACATTTTTCCCCTCTGCCGTTTCAACAAACCCGGGGTGAAACAGCACTTCCAAATCTCTGTTTTTCCTTTCCGCGTGCCTTACAAACGCATTAAGCAAACGATTTACCCGTTTTTCATTCATATTGCCCGAAAACATTATTCCGAAAAAGTCGTTTTGTTTAAGTCCCATACTTTTTAATTTGCTCTTGTTAAAAAGATTAAGAAATTTAAGCGTCTGCTGTTTGATAAAATTCAGCGAAAAATAACTCTTATAAAGTTCCGGTGCCGAAATGTACGGCAATACCGGCTCTGCGGGAATCCGCAGATACTCTGTTTGCAGCCCGTCCTCTTTTATTATCTCGCAAAGACAGGAAAAAATTGCGGGAATCATATGCACGTGCTGATGGCTGTCTATCATTTCCGGCGCATTTACTTTATTTATCTGCGCCCGCATTTCGGTCTTTACCTGCTGCCTGAACGCCTTTCCTGTCTTGCCCAAAGATAATTTAAGTAAGCCCCCGAACGTGTGTTTGAAATATCCGTTTTCGTCAACAAGCAGCGGAATCAGATTTTTGTCGCTTACGCACTTGCCCTCAACAAAATTTATGTGTGTGGAAACCTTTGCGTTTAATTCCGAAAGATCCGCATCAAAATTTGCAAGCACGCTTATTTTATTTACTTTGCACTCTTTTATATGCCCGTCGCTTTCGGGTGATAATCCGAAATCGTCGGCACAGAAGTAAATCTTCATTTTTCTTCCCCGTCACTCAATTTAACTATAACAGTATTTTCAAAAATCGCAACCGAATCCCGCGCGGGCCAGCAGGGCATATTCTTAACGCGCTCGCTTTCCCTCATATCTTTCGCCTCCTGCCCGAAAAGGAAATCAAGTTCAATGTCGCAGTAATCTTTAAGCGCCGCCGTAAGCACGCTTTGATGTACGGTTTCATCGTCTTTTCTTATAATCAGCCCGTCGGTGGTGCCGGTAATCTCCGGCGGAAAATCAACCGAATACGCTTTTGAATTTTCAAGTTCGCCCACCACAAGAATTTTTTCGGCGTTTTCGAAACCGTCAAGGGATTCCATTCTGTCCGCAATTCTGATAAGTATGCCGTATGATTTTTCAAAAGAAATCTGCAATTTGTGATACGTCACGTTTGCAGTGCGGATATTAAGGAAGATAAGCAGTCCGCAAAGTGCCGTTATCCCCCACTTTTTTACCGTGTCAAGTTTAACAAAATCAAACTTTTCAAACAGCAGAATAAGATAAACGTAAACTATAAAGAACCCCATTTTCATAAGGCAGTGATAGTCAATATTGATATTTGCAAAATACAGGGCGGTACAGCCGAACGGAATGCAGAGAATTAAAACAACCGTAAGAATGATTTTCCCCGCGCCCCGCAGATTTTTTATCATAACCGTAAGATATCCCGCCGCAAGAAATAAAAACACAAGCACGTTTACCGCCGAATAAAGATTGAATCCCTTTGAAAAATCCGCAAAAAAGTGAATGAACAGATACAGCGATGCGGGAATTGCCGAAAGAATATCTGTTTCCCTGAACAAAAGCGTTTGTGAGAATTCCTGATAGTCCGATGCCTCAATATGCATAACCGCGGTGACTGTTTTCTGAACGATATAATACATTAAAAATGCCGCCGCGCCGCAAAGGAAGTATTTTGCGCCGCTTTTTACGGCTGACGCTGCATCTTTTTTTCCCGAAAGCAAATTTATTATCAAAAAACATAGCAGCAGCGATACCGTAACCGTTACGTATGCCTGATATATTCCCATTGAAAGCGTTATTAAAACTGCGGAAAATATCGCCGCAATGCGACTTTTTTTGGCTAAAAGATACGCCGCAATGCAGGCAAAAAGGAACGAAAGCGCGTATGCGTCGGCAACGTAGCAGTAGGTAAACGTTGAAGTTACCGTCGGGAACGCGGCTGTGATTCCGCCCAAAAGACAGACCGCAACTTTGTTTTCCATATCAAAAATTCTTGATACAAATACGGCGGCAACGCTTAAATATAAAAGCGCAAGCAGCCCGTTAAGCCACGGAAGTTCGTATTCCGTGCTTATAAGGGACGCGTAGGGCAAAAACCATCTGCCAAGCGGCTCCATATGCTGCGTGTCCGCACGGAACACAAGCGAATCCCAGTTGGGAAGCCAGTTTGTCATACGGTAAAAGTGCGCAATAAGCCCGAAAACGAAAGTGCTTACAAACGCATATTTATCCGACGTTTTTATCTTTTTCATAAGTGCACAGTCCATTTTTACCCTCCGTATTAAAGGTTCTTTTCCTCCAAAACCGCGGTGTTAGCGGTTTCCCTGAGCATATTTTCTATTTCACCGCAGATGTTTCCGCGGCTCTCCTCTATCTTTTTCATATCTTCAACCGTATTGTTTGAAGCCTTTGTAAGCAAATCAAGTTTTTCGGTCGCTTCCGCGCAGAGCCGTGCAAGTTCTTCTTTCTGCCTGTTCTGCATATATGTAACCGAATCCACTATCTTGCCCACTTCATCACGGTAGCGGTTCATACGGTCAAACATCATATCGGCATAAGCTCTTATTTTTTCGCTTACCGCCTTGTTCTTGTTTTCTATGTCCCTGTAAGCAACGGCGAAAATTATACCAAGTTTCTCGGTTTCATCTGCACCCTTTTTCTCGCTTAAACGGCGCGAAAGTTCGTCTATCTGCTTTTTATGCTCGTCTTCGTCAAGTTTGCAGTCGCAGATTCTGTCTTTCAGGCTTTCTATCTCGCGCTTATTCAGTTCATCAAGTTGTTTATATTCCTCAACTTCCCTTTTCGCCGCTTCAAGTTCGGCACTCAGACGCTTTATCTCTCCCGCCTGCGTATTGTTGTTTTCGTTAAGATAGTTAAAATAATCGTCCGTTTCCTTACGGTTATAGCCAAACAAACTTACTTTCATATTATTGTACTCTCCTTGTTCTGTTATTTAATACTGCCTTTTCAAACTGGTTGGGACTTTGCGGGCGGAAGAAATAGTACCCCTGCACGAATCTTATCCCGTTTTTTCGCAGAATTTCTATCTGTTCAAGCGTTTCCACCCCCTCGCAGATAACCTGGACTTTCATACTTTTCGCCATGGTTGCAATGCTTTTGAAGATTCTTTCGCCCAACTGCGTTTCGATATTTTCCGTAACGGATTTGCTTATTTTTATTATGTCCGCAGGGAAATTTTTAAGGTCGTCAAAGGAAGAATAGCCGTCGCCGAAATCGTCAAGCAATACGGTCATTCCCGCCTCCTTTATTATCTTCATGTTCTCGCGGATGTTTTCCGTGTTAAAAGAGCCGCCGCTTTCGTCTTCAAGCACCTCTATGGCGATAAACGTCCTGTCAATGCCGTAGCCGCCGGCTATTGCAAGCAGTTTTTCCGCCGCGTCCTTTGTTGCAAGAGTGCTGCGCGAAAAGTTTACCGAAACGTGGTCTAAAAATCCGCAGGGCTCGGGGTGTGCCGAAACCCACTGACAGGTCTTTTCAAACACGTAGCAGTCAAATTCAAAATCCATATTCTTGTCTTTTACAACGGAAATGAAGTCTGCGGGCAGAAGCACTTTTGATTCCCCGTTAAGCCTTGAAAGCACCTCTCCGCCGGTGATGTTCCCGCTTACGATATCGATTATCGGCTGAAATTCAAGGAAGAAGTTGTTGTTTTCAATCCCGTTTTTAAGATTTTTTTCTATCATTACTCGGTTATCGTAATCGCATTGAAGATTATAATCCCACGCAACGTACGTCCTTGAACTGTTTTTTGATTCAATACAGGCAAGTTTTGCGCGGGCAACCGTTTCGTCAAAATCCACGTTGCTTGCCGGAATAAGATAAGCTCCGAAACTTATTTTTATGCCCGGCACGTCGGGATTCGCTTTTGAATACAGCACCGTATCGTGCAGTATCTGTTTGGTAACGCTGTTCATCTGCGGTTCGCTCATTCTTGTAAGCACGACGTATTCTTTTGAATTTATCTTTGAAACCAGGTCGTCTTTGCCGTCAAAGGACGCAAGCAGAGTTTCGCCGAGGTGCTCAAAAAGTCCGCTTTCATTGCGTGAAACTTTCTCCATATCGCCGTTGCCTGCCGTAATGTAAAGCACGCCGCAAGGTATTCTCGATATTTTGCGGATTTTGTCGTACCGCCGCTGAACGTACAGAAGCGGCTCAAATCCCGCACGTTTTTTGCCGTTGAACTGTTTCAGCGCACGGGAAATAAACATAAGCCCGAATGCAAACAGTGCAAAGAACACAATTATAAAAATTATTAAAATATAGTTTTCGTTCATTCTTTCACCCTGTTATCTCTATCCCTGCATTTGCTGCGGCAATCTGCGCTTTTTTTCTGTCCTTTGAGTTTCTTATTTTCTTAAAAGCGCCAAGCACCGCAAGTTTTATTCCCGCAAGACGCAATACTCCCCGTTCGCCGCCGCGCCGATATTCGGCAAGCACTTCCGTAAAAGCGTTTAATATTGCGCTTTTTTTAATTTTTCCGCCGCCCGTAACCGCAGCACGGAATTCCCGCATTTTACTTTCATCAAATCTTTCGCGAAAATAAACGCCGTTTATATAGAATTCTTCGTCCGGAATCGATATGTTCATTGCGGAAAAATATTTTCTTTCGCTTTTCAGCACTTCTTCTTTCTGTTTCCGGCTGCTGTTTGCCGTAATTTGAGAAGAATGCAGCCGGTAAAGCATAAGATAGTCGTCCTCGCACTCTATTTTTCTGCCGTCGGAAATCATACGCATCCACAAATCCAAATCTTCCGAGCAGGTATGCTCCGGGTCGTACCCGTACTTTTTCATAACCTCGCTTTTTGCGATTACTCCCGGGTGAAGAACCGGGCAGAAAAAGAGGAACATTGCCTTTATGCTTTCAAAATCGCACTTTCTTCCCACACAGCAGGGAATAATTTCGTTTTCTTTTTTGGCAAAGAATTTGCAAAACGATACATCGGTATCCTTATGGGATTCCATATATTCATACTGCTTTTCAAACCTGTCTTTAAGGCAGATATCATCGGCGTCCATTCGCAGAATATACTTGCCCTTTGCAAGTGCTATTCCCCTGTTAAGGGACTTTGCAAGGCGCTGATTGCTTTCGTTGGTGAAAACCTTTATACGGCTGTCCTTTTTTGCATATTCCGAGAGAATTTCGGGCGTAGCGTCAACAGACGCATCATCAATGATTATTGCCTCAAACAGAGTGAACGTCTGTTTCAGAATGCTGTCAAGGGCTTCTCTGATATATTTTTCGCCGTTATACACAGCCATTACAACCGAAATTTCAGGCATTTTTGTTTCCCTTCAGCCTGTCGCATATCCGCAAAAAGCGATACGCAAGCAGAAACCGTCTCTTTTTTAAGAGTGCCGTTGCCATTCTGCTTTTCGGCGATATATTCTTAAATTCCGAATTCTTAAAAGATTTATCAAAACCATTATACCACACCTGTTTTGAATATTCACACACATTTTTTTCTTTTTCTTTTGCGGCAGTCGCAAAAATCACAAAGAACATAAATGCAGCATATCTGTCAACCGCGCAAGCAAAATTTTCGGGCGGATTTTTTATCTCTTTAAGTTCTTTTACGCCGAGAGCAATATCGTCAAAATGCGTTGACTTATACGCACGGGACATAGACCCCTCGCGGCAGCGGCAGTTGTACATTGCCGATTTTGAAACGAACACGCTTTTTGCGCGTATGTACGCCTTTGCAACGCACATAACGTCCTCGCCCATACTTATGCGCTCATCTGCGTTAAGTTGTATTTCCTCTATGACCGATTTTCTGAACACTTTTGCCCACAGAAAATAATGCATATGGTGCATATCGGGCGTTAAAAGCATATTTTCGTGTATGGGACGCATATCCGTGTACAGTCCCTCTTTAAGAGGTTCTTCATCCGTTTTCACATCTCCGCCCGACACAAAGTTGACTGCGAACGTGATTATATCCGGAGAATTTTTGCAAATTATCTCCGCCGCTTTTTCAAAATACCCCGGCATAGCAGCGTCGTCGCCGTCGATGTTTATTATATACTCTCCCTCTGCCCGGCGCATTCCCGCTTTTCTCGCGCTTACAAGTCCGCCGTTTTCCTTATGTATTACTTTTACTCTGCCGTCCTTTTTTGCGTACCCGTCGCAAATTTCGGGACAGGAATCCTTTGAGCCGTCGTCAACAAGTATCAGTTCAAAATCGGTAAAATTCTGCATTAAAATGCTGTCAACGCACTCCCGAAGATATTTTTCGACCCCGTAAACGGGAACTATGACCGAAAAGAGCATTTTTACACCCCGCTTTTTAACCTTACAAGAAATTTTTGAAGCCCGATAAGCGAAAACCTCATTGTAAACGCAAATGCCGCCTGCGTGAACGGAAGTTTATGCCAAGGGTAATTTTTTAGCGTATTTTTAAGCCGCGGCGACGCGCAAATCGCTTTCAGGTGCGAATCAAGTTCCCTTTTCGTCAGCCCGTTTTGTTCTGCAAACTGAATTTCCTGCATACATGCCGCCCGCGCATATGCCTGAAACAGACGGTCGGTATAAACTTTATACTCGTTCTCCGGCATACGGGTTTTCAATCGTCCGTTTATGCCGTCAATGATTACCTTGCACTTTTCAAAGCGGTCGGGACGGTAGCTTTTTGAAAGAGATTCGCCGTTGCGGCAGTAATAATAATACGCCCCCGGTATTCCCACGGCGCACTGCGCTTTAAGAAGAAAGTCAAGCAGGAAGAAAACGTCCTCGCTTGCCACTTCCCTTTCCGAAAGAAAGCGCAGATTATTTTTCTCTATTACTTCGCTGCGGTAAATGTTCTTTACGCTGCTGAATCCGTACTTGCTGTCCTGCTTTTCTTTCGCTTTCGCGCCCGAAACATTAAGCATAAGCCTGTTGATTTCTTTTTCTCCCCTGAACACGGAGTATTTATCAAAGCAGTTTATTCTTTCTTCCGCGTCTTTTTTCTCCGTCATTATACCGCCGATACAGCATAATCCGCTCATAGCAATATCCGCGTTTTCCTTTCTTGCCGCAAGAAAAAGTTTTTCAAACATATCGGGTGCGACAAAATCGTCCGGGTCAACAAAGCCTATAAATTCGCCCGTTGCTTTTTCAAGTCCCGAATTTCTTGCAAGCCCGAGCCCCTGATTTTCCTTGCGGATAACTTTAATCCGGCTGTCTTTCTTTGCCCACTCATCGCACATTTCGGGGCACGAATCGGGTGACCCGTCGTCCACAAGAATAATTTCGATATTCTTTAAGGTCTGCCGTACAAGGGATTCAACGCACCTGTCAAGATACTTTTCCACCCTGAACACGGGAACGATTATGCTTACATCAACCATTTTCAATAACCTTTTTGTAGTAACGAAGAATTCTTTCACAATACTTGTCCACCGTGAGAAAGTTTTCTGCCTCTTTTTTGCAATTCTCTTTCATCTGTTCAAGCCTTTTATCGTCCGACAGAATATTTTCCACCGCCGCGGCAAATGCACGGGAATTGACTGATTCCGCCAGCACGCCCGTCTTGCCGTCCTCAACAAGTTCCGCCATTCCTCCCATATTCATTGTAACCGCGGGAACAGAAAGCATTTGCGCTTCAAGTATTGTCATCGGACAGTTTTCAAAGCATACCGACGGCACCGCCACCGCACGGGCACCGGCAACGTTATCAACAAGCATCTGACCGGTTACAAAGCCGGTAAGATGAATATTTTTCTCTTCTTTAAGCATATTTTCTTCTTCCCCGCCGCCCATAACCACGAACTGAACGTTGGGAAGCAGTCTTGCGGTTTCTTTAAGTATGCGCGTGCCTTTCTCTTGACTGAGCCTGCCCGCAAAAGCGACATACGGGAACGGAAATTTGCTTTTTATGTTTTCCGACGCAGTATGCTTTGCAACGTAATTATGCAAAACTACCGTGCGGTTTTCAAACATTTTTCTGTTATCCGCCACGAGTTTTGAATACAGAAATTTGCTTGGCGCAATAAATAAATCGACCTTTTTGTACGTACCTTTTATTTTATAAAAGAACGATTCCGCCGCGCCCAGTATGCTTTTTATCCGCGAAGAATGAATGCATTTGTTTTTGATACAGTATATTTTGCTTTTGCCCACGCATTTTTCGCAAACACAGTTTTTATCACTGTTGTAAAGCAGATGTGCGGGACAGATAAGCTGGTAGTCGTGCAATGTCCACACAAGCGGAATATTGCGCTTTTTTATTTCATCGATTATCGAGGGCGTAAGTTGAAAATTTATGTTGTTAAGGTGCACAACATCGGGTTTCATATCGTCAAGTGCCTTACCGATCTTTCTTCTTGCCTCAAAGGAATATATTATTCTGAACGGATACAAGAATCTTTCGGAACTTTTTTTATGAAAATCCATATTCGGGGTATATGCCCCCGCTTTGTTGCCCACGGTGTTTTTTTCGTCAGACATACCGAAATACTGAACTTCGTGTCCGATTTTTGAAAGGTATTCGCCTAACCCCAGCATATAACTTTCCGCACCGCCGCGGGGATAAAGAAATTTATTTACAAACAGTATCTTCATTATTTTTTTCTCTTTTATACGGGTCGGCTTTCAAAATATTTTTGCTGTGCCTCAACCTTTTTACCGAATCCGTTGCCCATAATCAAAACGCCCATAACGGTAGTAACAAGCGGATAATTCATAGTATTATCGGTACTTGAAACTATTAACAGATATACGGTAAGCGCCGCCGTAACAGCCGCGGTATCGGCGTCGTTTTTACCGAAATACATTGTGCGCAGAAAAGTCATTGAAATCAGCCAAAGAATATATCCCCAAAAGCCCAAATCGATATAGAACTGCAAAAAGTCGTTATGCACCGATGACACACCGATTGACGTCTTTTCATAAAGTTGATATGTTAAAAATCCTATTCCCCGTCCCGGAAAGAGGGGCGAAAAGGTGTAGAAGTCTTTTACGTAAGAATATATATTCGCCCGCCCGCTTGTATCTATGCCCGCTTTTTCAAGATAGGTAAACGCATCGGCGCTTATTATATAGATATAGCCCACAAGCAGCAGAATGCACAGAATCATCATTCCGTTTGCCGTGCGCGACACCGCCTTTTGTGAGATTATTCCCGGGAGCAAAAGCAGAAGTCTTATTGAGATCGCCGCGAAAATTGCAATTACCGCAATACGCTTTAACGCCGCAACAAAGCAGAAACAGGCTAACGCAAAAAGCACCCAGAACCACACTTTCTTTTTGGGTTTCAGAAGCATATAAATTATATACGCCCCCAGACAGAAAGCAAGTTCGTGAATTTCAGCCTTTACTATCGTCTCGCCCGTGTCGGACGCAAAAGTTGCCACAAGGCGGACAAATTCCAAAAAAAACGTGCCCGCGCCGTCGGAAAGTATAATCTGAAAAATCATAACAAGGTTTGACGCAACTATCGCGGCAAGGTTGAACCAGATTCCGTCCTCACCGAACACATACAGCACGCTTCCCGCCGCCAGCGAGCAGGAAAAAACATTCATATAAATTATGCTGCTTGAAAGTCCGCGGGCAATAGTTGATGCGGCGCTTTTTTCAATTACCCACACAAGCATTGACGAAACAAGCGTTATCGCCAGCGGCACGGCGAATACAAGTGAAGATTTTACCGTAACCGCCCCCCGTGCAATATCCGGTGAAAAGAGAAAGTACACGAATGCCGAAACAATAAGCAAAAGGGCAAAAACGTGACGCAGAGTAATGCCTATACCGCCAACGGAAGTTTCCTGGGTTATGAAATAGTACATTAAAAACATAACGGAAAGAAAGTATGTTTTTATTACCGCGTCTATCCCCTTTTTCACGTTTTGCCCTCCCTGTTATTTTGCTTTCGGCAGCGCCTCAAAATCCTTGCTGTTCTTTATGGCTTCAACAAGCAGTGCCCTTGCCGATTTTATCTTTTCCCTGAACGTTTCGGCAACGCCAACGGAATATTTAATATCAACGTTTTCCGACGATTCCCTGTTCTCGATATACACCGCGAAAGTCTGCACAGCGTCCTCTGCGGTAATGGAATCTGTTTTGTCTATTACCAAAATAAAGTGCGTGTTTTCGTTATAAACAAACATTGCGTTCATCTTTGAGAAAGCCGTTTTCAGGTTCTGCGCAAACAGTTCGATAACTTCATCGCCCGCACTTCGCCCGAATTCTTTGTTTATCTCACGCTGATTCTTTATGGAAACCGAAACTATGACCGTGCCGTCGTCAATAATGCTCCTGCTCTTCTTTTGCAGGAATTTGTCAAAATACGCCCTGTTATAGAATCCTGTGCGCTTGTCAACATAGAAGTTTGCAATAACAATATCATTCATTCTGCCTATGAGAATAAGTCCGCCGCAGCAGATAACCATTATGAATACAAAGGCTATAATGCTGTAAAGCGTTACGTTTATGCTTTCGTTTGTTGACGGTGAAGAAAGAATCGAAATATTCTTACAGCCCAAATATCCGTTATACTCGCTGTTTGCCGTAACGGTTTTATCGTAAAGGACATTCAGTTCTTCCACTATGGCTTCAAGTTTTTCTTCTGCATCTTTTTCTCTCCCGGAATATTCCGGGTCGGAAAGCTGCACACAGGTTTTATCAGAATGTCCGCATTCGCCGTTTTCACACGCGCCGGTGCAGGAATTGAAAGAATCCAGCACATACCTGCAATAGGCGGTATCAACGGTTGCATATGCATCATTAAGATCGTGATCGCGCCACGCATAAAGAAGTTCATCGTACGTTACGGTCTGGTCAACCTTCGTTATAATATTCCCCTTGCCGTCGGTAATATCCTTGTTGTGGACTTCTTTCATGATATACTCGTACGTTATGTTCGTGTTTCCCGATTCACGCATTTTGAACACATAAGCATCAATAACTTCTTCGATGTCATCGAACATCTTCATTTCATTCGAGCCGGTTATCCTGTTGTTGTCTATTCTCGTATCGTAGTATGCGTTAAGCAGGCTTTTGCTTTTTGTTATCTGATAATCGTATATTTCGGAATACAGGTCTTTAAGGTTCACGTTTCTTATAAATTCAAAGCGGCCGATAATATCCCCGAAAGACATTCCCGTTTCGGTGGAACGGTAGTACGGATATGCACTGTCGCGCTGATAGAGCATATTTACGGTGTTTTCGATATTGTCATCGATATGTTCCACCATACGCAGATAATCGTAATCGTTATTGTAGATTTCCTTAATGTTATTGCTTATGTGCTCAACATTTATGTTGTTTTCTCCGAAAATCGAAAAATAGGCGTCAAGTATCTCATCAAGCATACTTTGTGCAAAACGGCTGCCTTCTCTGCTTGTTGCGGCAAAAGCAACAATATACGTTGAAGGGACATAGACATATTCTTCGCCCTCTTCAAGTTTTGCCTTCTTCTGTGCCTCTTTGTCGGGGTCGGGCACGGGTGTAATGCTTATTCGTGACGAAAGTTTATCTGCCGAATATTCGGCTGAAAGCGAAAGTTTTTCTATCGCCTTACTCAATATTGCCGACGACTTTATTTCATTCACGTCCAAATCCGTTCCCGCGGGTGTCTTACCTTCCTCGGCGGATTTGAAATTATAACTTATTACCGCCGACGCAATATATTTCTGCTGTTTTCTTAAAGCAGCCCCGATAAAAGCGGTAAGAATCAAAGCAAGCACCACTACATACGGGAGCAGTTTTTTTATAAGCCCAAAAACATTTTTCTCTTCCACGGAAGCACCTCCTTAGTCCTCTTCGTGAGCGCCGAATTTCTCCGACGACTTTTTTGCCCAAAATGCAATGTACGCCAATACCGTAACAAGCGCTAACACTTTTGCTTTTGAAAACAATGTTCCCTGATAAACGGCTGCGGAAATACATTCGTTCATCTGACTTGAATAGTATTCCTGACCTATTGCCCTCGCCTCGTGTGCCAATTCTTCGAGGCTCTTTTCCGCAGACGATATAAGCGACGCAACATATTCCCTGTTTTCTTCACTGTTGCCCGCCGCGGATTTGAACTTTTCTATTTTCAGTTCATTGTCCTTTATGCTTTTTTCGATTGACGCAATACTATTGCTGTACGAAACCGACTGCTTCGAAAGAGTATCAATTCCTATTTTCGTGCGTCCCATGTAATACTGCCCGTCGTTATCCCATGTGGGAACGAGCACTATACGCGCCATATCCTTATCGTACTTTGCAACGGCACTGTTTGTTATGCTGTATGCCTGCTGCACTTTCTGCTTGTCGTACCCGTACAGAATATTCGTATACGTATACCGACTGATAAGTTTTTCGCTGTCCTTTGAAATTCCGTTTTGCAGAATAAAGGAATAAACCGAATCGTTTATCTGTGCCGACGAAAGCAGTTCGACTTTTGCCGCAACGGAAGCAAACGTTGAGCCGTTTGATGAAATAAACGCAGAATTTTTCTCCCGAAGTCCGTAAAGATAGTTCAGAATATTGTTCGCGCGCTTGCTTAAAAGGTCGGCGGCATCAATATAATCAAGCCCGTCCGCCGTCCGCTCATCGTTAAGCAGTTGAAAGTCGTTTACGTAATTGTCAAAGTAATAATCACGGTAAGAATTGCACAGAAGTTGCACCACCGCATTTGAATCATATTTTTTCGTTTTTTTGCTTGCCTGATACTGCACCGCAAACTCGGTTGAAATATGATACTTGTCCTTTGAATAGGAATTGCCCTGATTCAGTGCCGAAACGCTGAAACATTCTTTTAAGTCGTCAACGGTCAAATCATCGAATCCGCCTTTTTTTATTACTCTTTTCATAACGTCGTCGGAGATTATTTCGGACATATTGAACCTTGTTCCGTTTACGTTCTGCCCCAAAGAAGCCTCGGCATAGTTAAGCGCAACAACCGCGCTTGCCTGTTTTGCGGTATCAAAGTAGGATGCAAGAGTAAAACAAAAACAGATTATAATTGCATACACGAACGCGCCGAAAGAAAAGATTTTCACCTTTTTTAATTCCGCTTTTGTCTGACTTTTCGTTTGATGCCGCGACTTTTTATAAAAAACGACCGCCGCCCGGGCAAACAGAAAAAACGATACTAAAATCACCGCCGCCTTAATTATCTGTGGTATCAATCAAAAAGCACCTCCTTAATACTTGTTAATGTCGATTATCGCTATTTCGGGCTGATTGAATATCCTTAAAGGGTTTTTGTTTTCAAGCCCCGAACTTACTATTACCTGTGAATCGCCGGAAGTATATTTTCCGTATATCATATGCTTGCTTCTTTCGGGGAAAAACCCGAAAGATCGTGAATACACCGCGCCCAATCCGGGGATTCTCGCTTCTCCCCCGTGAGTATCGCCCGAAAGCACCAAATCGCCCCAATAAGGCTCTTTTATCGTTTCGATAAGCAGCGGTTCGTGGCATAGAAACAGTTTGATTTCATCGCTGTTTTCCGTTATGAATTTGCTGAATTCCGCTCCCGCATACTGCCAGAATGCCGACGGGTTTGACGTGAGCGTTCCGAAAATACGGATTTTGTTTTCTCCCACCGTAATGCTGTCGCTTTCGTTAAACAGCACCTTTATGCCGCTCGATTCAAGCGTTGCTTTTAAGCCGTTGTCAAGAGCGTAAAGTTTTTTTACATCTCTGTTTTCGTCCGTTGCGTCTATAAGCGAATCAAGACTTTCAAGTGTCATAACCGATGAAAATGCCCGTCTGCACTCATTATTGCCGTAAATATAATACACGGGAGCAATTTCCCTTAAAGCACGGCAGAAGCGGACAATCTGTTCAACATCGCCGTTTTCGTCAAGGCAGTCGCCGGTAAGAACGATGATATCGGGTCTGAGTTTTGTAATTCTGTCAAGCAGATTTTTGTTGTCCGTTCCGTAAGAGCAGTTGTGCAGGTCGGAAAGTTGAATCACCCTGAAATTTTCAGCCGTCCGCGCTATGCTTACGGAATAGAAATCTTCCTTAAAATTTCTGTTTGCTATATAGTTTACGCTTATAACACCCAAAACAAATGCAAGTACAAGGCAGATAAGCGACGCAACTACATTTTTTATACCTTTTTTACAGTTCTTTTCACGCTTATCTTCGCTTTCGCGTTTTTTCTTCAAAAATCTGAACCTTATATCGGGCATCTGTCCGCAGACCTCGCCGCACGCGCTGCGCAAAGCATTCTTGTTTTTTGCCAAAAATTCATTGTACGCGGCTTTGTCCCTGTATCCGAACACAAACAGGTTGCCGTCACATTTTATAAGCGTAAACGTATTTTTCAACAAATCAAGTTCTTCTGCTGAAAGTGTTTTTTCCGCCTGCAAGCAAATATGCCTGAAAACTTCGTTCATATTCAATTTGCCCCTTTCAGTATATTTTCATAGAATTCAAGTGTCTGTTCGGCGTTCTTTTCCCAGGAAAATCTTGAAAGAACACTTTCCGATGCAGTAAGCCTGAGTTTTTCAACAACATCTTTATTATTCAGCATCATTTCAAGTTTTTCTTTTAAGTCGCCGCTGTCGTTTTTTCGGAAATATACGGCATTCCCGCCGCACACATCGGAATTTTCCGGAATATCCGAACACAGCACCGCATTTGAATAGGAAAGCGCCTCCAAAAGGCTTATTGACATACCCTCAATATTGGACGTCTGACAGACAAGATACGCACTTGAATACATTGACGCAAGCGTTATTCCGGAAATGAACCCGGTAAAGATAATATTCTCATTTCCCTCTGCCGCCTTTTTCAATTTTTTCGTGTAATCGCCGTTTCCCTCGCCGCAGATAACAAGTTTTTTATCCGTTTTTATTCCCTTAAATGCATCTATAAGGCAGAGGATTCCCTTTTCCTCGGTAAGCCTTGCAACAACGCATATATAACCGTCCTTTTTCAGTCCGAATTTTGCGGAAATTATATCATCGTCAATTATTTCGGGATTATTCACGCCGTTATAAATAATTACGGAATCACGGTTATACGTTTTTTTGAAATAATCTTTTGTACTGCGGTTTAAAACTATAATTCCGTCGGCGTGCTTTGCAATCATTTTTTCGCCGAACTTAATATACTTTGCGCCCAAGCCGTTTTTCCACTTATCCCTCTGCCAGTCAAGCCCGTGAACCGTGGCAACGCATTTTTTACCGAACATTTTCGGCAGAAATATTGCTGCCGACGGACCCTCGGCGTGAAAGTGTATTATGTCGCTTTTATTAAAGAGGCAGGCAAATGCCGCCGAAAAGGACGCAAGCAACGCGGAAACTCCGTTTATGTTCAGTGTACCCGCCTTCTTAATTGTAACGTCTTTGTATTTCCCGTCCTTAATTTCACTGATAAATTCCGGTTCAGCGCGGTCGGAACTTCGGTTGAAGCATACGACTTCCGCTCCCTTTTTTACTAAAATCGGGCAAAGGTTTGTAAGCACCGTTTCTATTCCGCCTCTTGTTGACGGCACGGCCTTATGCCCTATCATTGATATTTTCATTCTATCTCCCTGTGGCTTCAAGCATTGCAATGGGAGTTTTAAGTATAATTTTTATGTCTCCCCATGTTGTTCGGTGTTCTATGTAATCAAGGTCCATTTCAAGCCATTTTTCGTATGAAACATCGTTTCTGTTTTTTGAGATCTGCCATGTGCAGGTTATCCCCGGAGTAACTATAAGGCGGAGTTTATCATAATCGGTGTACTTTTCCACCTCCTCAGGAAGCGGCGGACGCGGTCCTACAAGGCTCATATTACCCGCAAAAACATTAAACAACTGCGGCAGTTCGTCTATTGAAAACTTTCTTATCACTTTTCCCACCCTTGTAACCCTCGGGTCATTTTTTATCTTAAAAACAGGTCCGTCCATTTCGTTTTTATCAAGCAGTTCTTTCTTGCGTTTATCAGCGTCAACGTGCATTGAACGGAACTTGTACATATAGAATTCCTCTCCGTGACGCCCGATACGCACCTGCTTATAAAAAGGATTTCCGTGAGGGTCGTCAATAAATATAATCAGCGCCATAATCAAAATCGGCACGAAAAGCGGAATAAGCAAAAGCGTTGCGGCGATTATATCAAACGCCCGTTTCTTTTTCCAGTACGAAGCATAGGATTTTTCTATTATTCTCTCCAATCTGCTCGCGGTCTTTCCATCGATTTTCTCGATATCGATATACTGCATTACCATTCCCACCTGTTTGATTTATGAAGAAGTTTCCCGTAAAGAATGCTGTAATTCTTAATTCCGATTATTTTTTTGAGCCTTAACGTGCGCCTTGTGACATCGCTGCACCAGGACGCGCCGTAATGATGCACGGAAACCGTGTCTTTCGTTATTTTCTTTTTGCCGGTAAAAAAATTTATCGGGCAAAGTACTTCTTCTTTCAAGAAACAAACGTTATCTATTACCTGGTTCCGCTTTTGCGTGTCAACCCCCATTTTGACAAGCGCAGCGGTATTCCTTTCGGGACACGGTGTTTCGTCGGCTTTGCCGGAAGAATCAAAAAACGTAATGTTTTCATAAGAATCAAGCATTGCCTTAACGAATTTGTTATTCTTTTTTGCCCCGAACCCAAGCCCGGTGGCAATAAGATTTTTCCCCTGCTCAAAGCCGAAAAAGCCGTCATATTTTTCCGTCAGGCAATCAAGGCTTTTTATAAGTTCAACATCGGTGTCAAGATAGACTCCGCCGTTCTCATAAACTGCTTTAAGCCTGAAATAATCGCTTACGAATGCCCACTTGCCGGCGGAATAAGCCTGAGAAACATATTCATTTTCGTTAATATCGGTATTCGTTTCGTCAATGCGGACAATTTTATATTCCGGGCATTGCTTTTCCCACGATTCCATGCACTTTTTTACCGATTTCGGCAACGGATTTTTGCCGTACCAGCAATAATAAATCACTTTCGGTATGCTCATCGTTTACACCTTGTTGTTAATATAACTTTCGGTTGCGTTTTCCCTTTTGATTATCCTTGCGGGATTCCCGATAACTATGCTGTGGTCGGGAACATCAAAATTAACATATGCAAGGGGTGCGATCAAAACATCGCTTCCCACGGTTATATTGCCGACGACCACTGCGTTTGTACCTATCCACACGTTATCGCCTATCTTCGGCGAACCCTTCCGCGCGCCGCGATTTTCCTGCCCGAGCGTTACGCCGGTTGCAATGTTTATATTTTTGCCCAAAACGCAATTCGGGTTTATTATCACTCTTCCGAAATGCCCGATATAAAAGCCCTCGCCGATTTCGGTTTTTGCTGGAATCTGTATTCCCGTTTTATGTGAAAGATACAAGAGCCTTAAATGCCTCATCGGATTTTTGCTGTTGTGAGCACGCCTCAGGGCAATAATGAATTTTATTTCCGGCTTGCGGAAAATCCGTTTTGCAAGCGGTTCCTTTCCGCCGTAGTACCGATATAAATCTTTTTTAATTATCTCTTTCATTTTTTCTGCCTTTCAGGCTTAAAATCAAATTTTTATATACGTCGGGACGCAGAACAAAGTTTGCAAGCACGTATAACGGTATTATCCAAAGCATATGAATCACACCGTTAAGACAAAGTTTCCAAAATCCCAGATTGCAAAAATGCGTTGTATTAAACACTAAAAAAACAATCAAAAAAACCGCTGCGTTTACGGCAAAAAGTAAAAAACTGTCCTTTGCCGAACGCATAAGCACTTTTTTGTTTGCGAAAACCACGGCGGCAAAGTACCTGAAAGCTATTGCCGCAACCGTACCGGCAAGAGCACCGCAAATGCCCCAAGCAAAAATTCCGCCGACGGTGAAAGTCAGGTTTATAATCATTTCGCAGACGGCGTGCCACTTAGTGGCGTTAAAACTTCCCGAATACTCAATAATCTGACTTACGGGTATCTTTGCCGCGGAAATCATTTTAGCAACCGCAAACAGAAGCACAAGCGCAGGGTTGATATAATTCGCGTCGTTTATTCCTCCGGTATAAATCTGTATCACCGGTAAAAGGAAAACACACATCAAAGTATAAACGATAAAATTTGCGGTAACGTAAAGGCTTTCATAAATCCTGAACTTTTTTATAAACGCTTGCCTGTCAACGGAGAACAACTGCCCCAAGGCGAAATTGAATCCCTTTACAACACTGCTTGTAAATGCTTCAACCTGCGAAAAGAACAGATTGTAGATATAATAAACACTTACCGTTGAAAAATCGGTTAAAAACGACAGAAGCAAAATGTCGGTATTATTGAAAACCATTGCCGATATCTGGTGCACGAGTACGGAATTCTTTTGCGATATTGCGCCTGAATCGGGAGAAACCGAAAAATCAAGCCATTTATAGCGCCGCCGCGCGTAAAGCGTTACATAGATAAGCTGCGCCGACGCAACAAGGCAATATGACGCCTGCATAAGTATAAGATTGTTTGTCAAAAGCAGTACTGCCGCTTTAAGAAGTCCGCTTACGGTCTGCAAAACCGTTTGCGAATTTGTTATAACATACTGCATACCGTCGGTTTCAAGCAAAATGCAATACTTGCCCTGAATGAAGAAAGTTATAAGCGACGGTATTCCGTTTAAGAGAACAAGCGCAACAACGGTAAAAGGATTCATTCCCGTATTTACAAAGAATCCGTAAACAACGCCGATAAGCACAATAGAGGCAGAATAAATAATGCCGATTTTTGTGTAATGCTTTTTTGTTGCGGCAAGAATGCTGTTTATTTTATCTTTGTCGCCCGTGGCAACGGGTTTAAGCAGCGCCTGCGATGTTGCCAGCCCCACCCCCGCTTCCAAAAGGCAAAGGTAGGTAAAAATCTGCTTTATTGTTGAAAGCACTCCGTTTACCGCGGAACCGAAGTTTTCTATATAAATTCTCGGCAGGATAAAGCCCACGGCTACGGTGACAATTTGGCAAAGCACTACCGATAAGATATTGAATTTTATCTTTCTTGCGTATTTGCCCAACTTTTCTTCCTCTTAATAAAACCTTTTTATAAAACTCAGTCTTTTTGACTTTGCCGCAAAGATTATTGCCGTATCAGGCAAAACCGTAGGAGCAAATATAATCAAAAACATAACAAGTGAATTTGCGTTTTCAACAGGTGTTAAAATCCAGCAGATTTCCGCACAGAACATATGGGCAAAATATATAAGCGAACTGTGCTGCCTTAAAATTCCGCCGTCGGCAATTTGTATTTTGCCTGCAAGTGCCGCTTTCAAGAGAAAGTACGCACACGGAATAAGGCAGAGATACATATCGCACCCGAGATGCCATTTCATTTTTGAAACGAACACAAACTCGCCCAAAAACAGCAGCATTGAAATCAAAAATCCCGCACAAGCCGCGCTGAAACTGCCGAAATCTTCTTTTTGCGAAATTTTTGCGCCCAAAGCAATAAAAAAAGACTGCAATATGTGCAAGAAAACCTTGCAGAAATTGCAGTCTGTCAACCGTAGTAATAAACCTTAGGCACAATGACTTTGTGTCCTCATCTTTCAATGAGTTTACCCCTATTAAATTATATAGCATTATAATACGCCAAAAATCGGTGAATGTCAAGTAATTTTTATGATTTTCGTAGACATCGCCGCATTTTTCCACAAAAAGTTAATAAAACAGATAAAAAATCGGGTGCTTAAAAGCCCGATTTTTGTTATCCGTCCAAAAACTCGTCCACTATATACCTTGGGCGCGCCTGAACTTCTTCGTAAATTCTTGCAATGTAATAGCCTATTATGCCCAAACTCATCATAATAATGCTGCCGATGAAAAGCAAAAGGAATATTACCGTGGTCATTCCCTCAATGGCTCTGCCGACAATCTTGTCGACAAGGCTCCAAATGCCCACAAATACCGAAATCGCGAATACAACGACGCCGCAGCCGGTTACAATCTGCATGGGCCGCGCGGTAAAACTCGTTACCGACGACATTGCATACTTCATAAGTTTGTACGTCGACCATTTTGACTCGCCGCCCGCCCGCTGTTCAACGTCGTATGCTACCGTGCAGGATTTATACCCCACCCATGAGGAAAGCGTCCTGAAAAACATGCGGTGCTCAGGCATTTTTATAAGCGCATTTACCACCTTGCGGTCAAGCAGTTTAAAATCCGACGCGTTGCGCATATCAAGCCTTGTCACCGCCGACATCATTTTATAGAACAGATTCGCGCACGCTTTGTGCAGTTTTCTTTCTTTTCCGCGGCTGCTCTTTACGCCCTCGACAACCTCAAACCCCTGCTCCCACAGATGATACATTTCAACAAGTTTCTCCGGCGGGTGCTGCATATCGGCATCGATTACGGCAACGCAGTCGCCCCTGCACCGTTTAAGACCCGCAAAAATCGCGGCGTCTTTTCCGAAATTACGCGAAAATCTTACGCCTTTTATCTGTCTGTCGTTTTCGTGAAGCGCGCATATTTTCTCCCACGTTCCGTCCGTTGAGCCGTCGTCGATATAAATCAATTCATAGTCTATGCCGGCGCTTTCAAGCGCCTTGCCCGTTCTGACTGCGCCGATTTCAAGCACTTCGCTTTCATCGTACGCCGGAATAATAACAGATAACATACTTTTCTCCCGTCTGTTTATTACCGAGATTATAACGCCTTATTTTCTTTTTAGCAAGTAAAAATTAACACAGAAAAACAAATGTTATTGTTGACATTTACCCCCTCCCAGATTATAATTATAGGGAAATTTTTATGAAAGCAGGAGAGTAATTATGAAAAAACGGATAGCAATTCTCGCCGCTGTGGCTCTTTGCATTTCCGCGTTTCAGTGTTTCATTATTACTGCTGCTCCCAAGGCGGACGGTATATGGACCGACTATGCCGCCAAGGAGTTTGCGGGCGGAACAGGCACGGAAACAGACCCCTACCGTATTTCTACGGCAGAACAGTTGGCAAAACTCGCCAAGGAGGCAAACTCGGGCATTTATAAGGGAAACCACAACGGTGAATATTTTGTTTTAACAAACAACATCGACCTTAAAGGTCACCGTTGGATTCCTATCGGCACGGGAACAATTCAGTCTTCAACAAACGGTTTCAACGGCTGTTTTGACGGCAAGGGTTACACAATTGATAACCTTTATGTTGACGAAAGCGGCGACGGTTTTGCCGCAGGCTTTTTCGGCAATTTCAGCGGTTCTTCCAAAGGAACGGTTTCATTGCAGAACATCAACATAACAAACGCATATGTGACTTCAAAACAGACAACTCTTCCCGACCCTAACCGCTACGACGGCGTTGGTATACTTATCGGCAATGCCGGCGAGGGTTACGGACTTGAAATCACGGTAAAAAACTGCAAAGTTCAAGGCACGGTTACAACTGACAGCAGTTCGCCTAACCAATGCGGCGGTCTTGTCGGCAGCAACTCATACGGTGTTTACGAAAACTGTGAATCCGACGTTATCGTTATCGGTCGCGGTTTCTCCGGCGGTTTTGTAGGCAGTGACTTTATAGGAAAATATAAAAACTGCTCTTCGGACGGTGCTGTTTCGGGTTATAACAGCGTAGGCGGTTTTGCCGGCTCTTCCGATGCGGGCGGCGTTATGGAAAAATGCATTTCCTATGCAAAGGTTTCGGGCGGAAACTGGCACGTTGGCGGATTTATAGGTTACGCGTGGCAGTGCAGCATAAGCAACTGCGTTGCAATGGGCGATGTTAAAAGCACGCTTAATTATGACCCCTTAAAGGCGGGCGGTTTTGTAGGCACTAACGACAGCGACAGCGAAATAAAGAACAGTCACTTTGCCGGTAAAATAACCGTTACGGGCGAACGCGCAGGCGCTACGGGAGGTTTTGTGGGATTTGACTGTTACGGTACAACCGCGGATTGTTCTTTCAGCACAGAACTCAATGCCGAAACAAGCGCAATAGGTTCCGTATACGAGCAGACAAACAAAAACAGTATTTCAGGCATAAAGACTTCTGCCGTACTTGAAAACATCTGCAACGATTATTACGGCTCCCACAATTTTGACAGCAATTTTGTTGTTGACATCAAACCCACCTGCACGGAAAAAGGCTCAAAGTCAAACCATTGCACTCGCTGCGACGCAAAGACAAACATTACTGAGATTCCCGCAGCCGAGCACCGCTACTCAGAAAACTTTACGGTTGATAAGGACGCCACTTGTACCGAGAAAGGTTCAAAGTCCCGTCACTGCGAAGTTTGTGACGCAAAAACCGATATAACGGAAATCGAACCCGCTCATACCGGCATAAAGCACGTTGACGCAAAAGCCGCCACAGTAAATGCAGAGGGCAATATTGAGTACTGGCTCTGTGAAGATTGCGGCAAATATTTTGCCGATTCCGCGCTTGAAAAAGAAATTACAAAAGATTCGGTTGTAACGGCAAAACTTCCCTCGGGCGATTCTGATAAGGAAGATACCGGCGACGCACCTTTGACAGTGCTTTATATTGCACTGGGCGTTGTTCTCGTTTCCCTTGCCGGGGTAACCGTTTACAGAAGAAAATTCTTAAAATAATCGATGAACAACAAAGGCTGTGACACCCGTCACAGCCTCTTTTTTTATCCCCCGAACATCATTTCAAACTCTGCTCTTGTTCCCCTGAACACATTAAGGTCTATATACTTTTCTCTTCCCGAATATCCTTCTAACCTGCCGCGATTTGAATACTGCCAAAACGTCCATCCGTTTTTATTGTTAACGGGAAAATAAACACTTCTCAGCCACAGGAAACAATCGTCAAAATCATCGCCGAGAATCTCGTTTTTCGACGCCTTTGTGGCATATATTATCGGCGTTTGTCCGTAATAATCTTTCAACATTTCAACCATTACACGCAATTCTTTTTTTATTGCGGGAACATCGCTGTTTTTCTTATTGAATTTTCCGTAATGCTCCACATCAATAACCGGTAGCGGCATTTCTTCGCCTACGTTTTTTATAAAATTCTGCGCCTGTGTTTCGCCTGCGGATTCAAAACTGAAAAAGTGATACGCCCCTATTTTTAATGCGGTTTTCTTTGCGTTTTCAAAATTCTTTTCAAAATATTCGTCAACGTGGGTTGAACCCTCTGTTGCTTTGATAAACGCAAAGTCGATATTTTCTTTGCTTAAAACTTCCCAGTCAATTTTTCCCTGGTACGCCGAAACGTCAACGCCGCGGATTTCGTACTTTAACGCCGCAAGTCCGTTAATCTGAATAACGCCCGTGTACACAAGCCCGCAGATAAGTATCAAAACGGCAGAAAGCGCAGTAATTAAAACCTTCTTTTTCATTAAACCACCCTTGAATCGGTAAGTTTTACGTGCTTAAAGTAAACAGTCATAAGAATGCTTGCCACAAGCCAGCCGGCGGGATACGAAAGCGCAACGGGAATTACCGTATTTGAAATAAACCGCGTTACAATGAAAAGATAAATCTGCCGGAATACAACAAATGAAAAAACAAGCAGTACCATAGGGGCACGGCTGTTGCCTGCCCCGCGCAGTGAACTTGCATAAACCTGATTAACACAGCACAGAACATAAAACGGCGAAATCAGCCTTAAAAGCATTGCTCCGTACTCAACAACCTGCGGTTTACTGTTAAAGAATCCGGTAAACTGCGGTGCAAAAACCATTATCGGTATCATTAAAATAACCGTACTGACAACTGAAATGAGCAGTGCATACCTTACGCCTTTTTTGGCCCGTTCAACATCTTTTACTCCCAGGTTCTGCCCTACAAACGTAGTGGCGGCAAGTGCAACTGCCGTAAGCGGCATAAGCATAAGCTGGTCTATTTTTCCGTAAGCCGTCCAGCCGGACATAAAGTCGGACCCGAAATAATTTATGTATGACTGTACAAATACGTTTGAAAATGCGGTAATTGCCAATTGCAATGCGGCAGGAAATCCGATTTTCGCAACCGTGCCCAAAATCTCCCAGTCGATTCCCAATTTTTTTATATTAAGTTTAATACACGACGAAGTACGCATAAGCTCGATTAAAACAAGCACTGCGGACACGCCTTGTGCAATTATGGTTGCATAGGCAACGCCCTCAACGCCCATATTAAAGCAGAGTACGAACACCAAATCAAGCACGGTGTTTACCACTGCCGAAACAACCAAAAAGAAAAACGGTCTTGAAGAATCGCCTACCGCACGCAGAATACCCGACCCTATATTGTAGATAAGCAACCCGCTGACACCGGCAAAATAAATTGTAAGATACTCCGTGGCTTCGGCTAACACGTCGTCGGGAGTTTTCATTAAAGAGAGCATTAAAGGCACAAGCGCCACTCCGAGAACCGTAAAGAGAATGCAGAAAATAAACGTGGCGGTCATTGAAGTATGTACTGTTTTTTCCACTTTATCAAATCTCTTTGCACCGTAATACTGGCTTATAACAACACCCGCGCCGCTTGAAAAGCCCATAAAAAAACCGATTAAAAGATTTATAATCGGTCCTACCGTGCCAACGGCGGAAAATGCTTCGTTTGAAACATAATTGCCAACCACCCACGTGTCCACCGTGTTATAAAGTTGCTGAAAAATATTCCCTATAAATAATGGCAGTGCAAACATAATTATATGCTTGCTTATACTGCCCACCGTCATATCAACGTCGCCGCTTTTCTTAAAAAAGCCTTTTTTTGTTTCCGTCATATCTCAATTGCTTTCGTCACTTATGTCTTTAAGAATTTTGTCCACCGCCTTTAATGCGGCTTCCCTGCCCTTTTCAATGCACTCTTCCGCTTTTTCAAGGCTGTTAGAGGGAATATCCCGCAAGTCGGGATTGATTACACAGTCGCTTTTTTTATAAACCTGCTCAACAACCTGCCAGTCGCACATTTCAAAAGCGTTCATTATTACATCCATCATATTTTTTGCCCTTGCGTGTCCCCAGCCCTGATAGCCCACATCAACCGCCACCACGTAATCCGCGCCCATCTGACGCACCTGTTCCACGGGGACGCGGGTCATTGCTCCGCCGTCGATAAGTTGCATACCGTCAATTTCAACAGGTTCAAACACTCCGGGGATAGAAAAACTCGCGTGACACGCCTTTGCCACCTTGCCCTTATCGAACGTTACGCACTTGCCGCCTATCATATCACAGGCAATGGCAGTGAATGGCGGCGAACACTCTTCTATATTCTTTCCCTTGCAGAGCATATCCACAAGATTTTCGGCTTTTTCGCCTTTTATGAAACCCGTTTTGGGGATAATTATATCAACAAATGCAGACATATCTATGCTTGAACACAGTTTGCCCGCAAGATACATATCACTGCCCGTGCAGTAAAGCGCCCCCGCTATTGCCCCGGCAGAACAGCCAGAAACAAAGTCAATCGGCACGCCTTTTTCCTTAAAAACCTGTAAAACGCCTATGTGCGCAACTCCGTGAGCTGCGCCGCCGCCAAGTGCCAAACCCACTTTTTTCATATTTTCCTCAACTCCGTAATACTTTTATATCGGTGATAAATTTGCTGATGTACATTATTATTCTTGCCGTTTGTATACTGTTCCCCGAAAAAGCCGTATCCTCGGCAAGGGACGCGATTATCCTTTGGTCAGGCGCCGTACTGCCCTCGCTTTTTCCGTTTTTTATTTTAAGTAAAGCACTGTATTTTTCAGGCGGAATGAGATTTTTCTCAAAAATATTAAAGCCGGTTATGCGGCTTTTGCTTATCCCGGAAGAATACGCATTTGTTCTTGCCGTAAGCCTTATATGCGGCTACCCAACCGGCAGCAGAACCGTAGGTCAAATGATGAAAAACGGGCTTGACGACGGCGATTACGCCGCCTGCCTGTTCTGTTCGTCAGGTCCGGTATTTATTATAGGCACCGTCGGCACGGTTATGCTTAAAAGTGCGTTCCTGGGCGCGGTGCTTTATTACATACACGTATGTACTCTGATAATTCTTTCCTGTTTTCTCACGCCTAAACAAAAATCGGGCGTAAAAATAAATGAAAATATAGAGGGCGGTATGGCACAGGCGATAAGCGAAAGCGTACTTGCCATACTCAACGTCTGCGGGTTTATGGTATTCTTCGGAATAATAAACGGCTTTGTTTCGCCCGCATTGCCGCAAAACGTTCCTCTTCGGGGACTGCTTTCGGGTTTGATTGAATTTACCGGCGGACTCAACGTGCTCTCGCTTGATTCAGGCAGTCTTCCGCAAATGAGTTTTTTGCTGTCTTTCGGCGGAGCGTGCGTAATAAGCCAATGCCTTGCCTGCCTGAAAGGCGTAAATGCGTGCAAATTTATTTTTTGCCGCGTTTTTTCGGGCTGCATTGCGTTTTTGCTGTGCCTGTTATATACAAAAACCGCCTTTTTTATGCCCGCGGCAATAACGGTTTTATCCGTTGCCGCAAGGCATATTTTCAGGCGGAAAAAACTTATTTGTTGAAATCTTCAACATCCTGCGCAATCTGCTCGTCTATTTCCTTTACGCGCTTTTTCATTTCATCAAACACGCCCATAGCATAATTATGTGCCGAAAGTTTAATTTCCTTGGCGTTCTGCCGCGCCATATCAATCATCTTTTTCGCTTCAATTTCGGCATTGCGCGTTATCTCGTGCTCCGATACCATCTCGTCGGCGGTTTTCTGTGCCTGTGCTATGCACTGTTTTGCCTCTTCTTCCGCATCGATAAGTATCTGGCGGCGCTCTTTCATAATGTTCCCCGCCCGCTCGATTTCATTGGGCAGACTGTCGCGGAGTTCGTCAAGAATATCAAGGCAGGCGTCCACATCAACAAGTGATTTGTCTGAAAACAGACCTTTTTTTGTTTGGCTGAGTTCCTTTTCAAGTGCGTCAAGCAAATTGGAAATTGCATTATCCATAAAAATATCTCCTATCTTGTTTTTTCAAGTTTATTCTTTACAAAGCCGTGTATTTCGGGCGAAACCATTTTTGATATATCGCCGCCGAGCCGCCCTATTTCACGGACAATACTCGAACTTAAAAAGTTGTGTTCGGGCAAAGCCATCATAAATATCGCATCAAAGGCGGGGTCCATTTTTTTATTGAAGGTGTACCACTGCAATTCGTATTCGTAATCGGTAAGAGCCCGCAGACCGCGAACAGCCGCAGCGGCGCCCGTGGCACGCATATATTCTACCATAAGCCCCTCGGAATGGTCAACCTCAACATTGTCTATTCCCTTAACCGACTTTTTTATCATTTCAACACGGTCTTCAAGAGAAAAAAAACAGTGCTTTTCGGGATTGTTCATTACGGTGACTATAAGTTTGTCTGTCATATTCGCCGCGCGGCGGATTATATCAAGGTGGCCCACTGTTATTGGGTCAAAACTTCCGGGATAAACTAATGTTTTCATTCCTGTCCTTTCATAAACGTAAGGGATTTTTTGCCGTATTTTCTGACGCTCTCGACCGTAAAGTTTCCGTTCCCGTCAAGAATCATTTCGGCGGGGTGTTCCAAAATAAGCGTGCCGCCCTCATTAAGCGCATTTTTTGATAAATCGATTATTTTTTCATACATTCCCGCTTTGTAGGGCGGGTCCGCGAATATAATATCGGGTTTTATCCCTTTTTTTATTAAACTTTCAAGCACAAAAAAGCAGTCGCCGGGAATAATTTCATATTCCCTTTCTTCTAATATCGCCGACGCATTCTTTTTGGCAAGCGACGGGTCAATATCGGCAAGAATGCACTTTTTTGCGCCCGTCGACACCGCTTCTATTCCCATTTGCCCCGTTCCGGCAAAAAGGTCAAGAAAGACTTTGTCGGCAACAGAAAAGCGGAGCATATTAAAAAGCGCCTGTTTTACCATACCTGACGTGGGTCTGACGGCGTCTTTCCCCTCGGGCGAAGATATTCCTCTGCCGCGGTATTTGCCGCTCATTACCCTTAAAACAAATTTCTCTTTCATTATATTACCATAATCCGACGTAATTTTCAATAAAAATTTTTATTTTGACTTCAATCTTTTTAACGAATCGATTATAATCCTGCGTTCACGGCTGCCGTAAATATAACCTATTCCCGAAACAATGACGAAAGCGGCTATGGGAATAAAGAACATAGGCGCGCTTACCGCGTTGGGCGTGGTGATATTGCGGATATATGTTATTGCCGGCTGCGCAAAATCAATACTTAACGCGGGATTATACGAAACAAACGTTGCAAGCAGCGGCGAATAAGGCAGAAACACAAGGTAAAGGATAAGATAAAATGCCTCGTATGCCGCATAATTATTCTTTTCCCACCCGTGATATGAAACCGTAAGCAGCAGAATCGCCAAAATCAGCGCCGGAATCATAGCAACAAGTGCCGAAAGGAATCCGCGGACAGGGTTATATGAATTTTCCTTTGTGTCCCTTTCCCCCGCATTGCTTGCGCCGTTCCAGGCGATGATAAGAATAAAACCTATAAACAGCACGCCGAGCAGAACCTTGTAAAGCGACGCTATTTCGGCAGACAGAAACAGCATCATACTTATAAACGACACCGCCGACGTTGCAACAAAACCCAAAAACAGTTTTCCCGAAAGTTTAAGCATTCTCATTTTTTTCTTCTCCCAAAATTCCCTTTTCGGTAACTATATAATTCATTCTTACATCGGTATCTTTAACGCATATTTCGCCCTTTTGACAGGAAAACGCCGCACCGATTTTTACCGCGTCGGTATTTTTCAAAAATCTGTCGTAATATCCTTTGCCGAAACCCGCACGGTCAAGAGAATCCGAATACGCGCACATCGGCACGATTACCGCATCGATTTTCCCCTTAAAAACCTCGCCCGCCGGTTCGCTTATGCCGTATGCGCCCTTTTCAAAACTTTCCGGCATTACGGGAACGATATTTTCACCCTCAACTCTGGGGTAAATAAGCGTTTTGTTTTTTATTTTGATTTCAACCTCGCCGTCAATGGCGTTATACACCATAACAGTCTGTTTATTTTTCAGCAGTTTTTCAATGTTCGCGTTTATTGCTTCCGTATATTTTTTTCGGGTTTCGCCCTGTATTTCCTTTCGGGCATCTCTGCCTTTTTTTCTGCTATTCATAAATTTTAGGCACGCGCTTTGTTATCGAAAGCATTATTTCGTAACTTATCGTCCGGCATTTTTCGGCTATTTCGTCGGCGGTTATTTTTTCGCTTCCCTGTGTTCCTATTAACACAGCCTCGCTGCCCAAAGCCGCATCCGGAATATCGGTAACGTCAACAAGGGTCATATCCATACATATATTTCCGCATATCTTCGCGCGTTTCCCCGCAATAAGCACATCACCCTTATTTGAAAGCATACGCTTATATCCGTCGCCGTAGCCTACGGGAAGCACCGCAAGCAGCGTATCCCTGTTTGCAGTAAACGTTGCCGAATACCCCGCAGTTTCACCTTTTTTTACGCGGGTAAACGCAACGATTTTTGTTTTGAATGAAAGCACGGGTCTGGGTTCAAACGGCACTTTTGTTTCCTTTGACGGAAGATACCCGTAAATAAGAATTCCGGGACGCACCATATCAAAAGCATATTCGGGGTACGACATTACCGCGCCCGAATTTGCGCAGTGAACGATAAAATCTTCAAAGCCTGCATTCTTCACCTGTTCAAGAGCAAGCATAAATCTTTTTTCCTGTGTGTCGGTTGCTGTTCTATTAAAAATATCCGATTCAAAAAAATGTGTAAACACGCCGTCAAGACGGATACGCGGCGAATTCTTTATTGCGTCAAGCACGCCTTCAAGTTCTTTTCCCGCGTTTGCGCCCGTACGGTGCATACCTGTTTCGATTTTTATATGTACGCCTGCCCGCTTATTCTGTTTTTCACACTCCTTATTAAGCCTTAAAACCGCTTCGGGCGTGCATACCGCCTGGTCGATGTCATATTCAACGGCGATTTTTTCGCTGTCCTCAGGCAGCGGGTCAAGGCAGAGAATCGGAGTTTTTATACCGCTTTCACGCAGTTCCCGTCCCTCTTCAAGGGTCGCCACGCCGAAATAATCCGCCGCATCTTTAAGTACCGCGGCAACGGGACAAAGCCCGTGTCCGTAGGCGTCCGCCTTTACGGGAACAAGCACTTTTTTCCCAAAAACCTGTTTTTTTATCTGTTCGAAATTATATTTAAGTGCATTCGTGTCCACAATGCACACGGTCGGTCTTGCCATAATTAAAATCCTCTCAATCCGTATACGTTATTATTATAATACATATTACAAAAAAAAGAAAGCGAAAACGTGTGTTTTGCTTTCTTTTTGATAGTTTTTTGTTCTTTACGGTTTAAGCGGAATGAAAATATATATCTTTTCGCCCTCTGTCGGCTCCTGTTTCAGTTCGGGGTTAAGAGAACGCACTTCGTTTTCGTCCACGCAAAAGCGCTTGCAGATGTCCCACATACTGTCGTTTCTCTGAACGGTATAGATTATTATTCCGAACTCGGGCATATCGTTTTCACCGTTATCGTTAATTTCCGTTACCGTTTCGCTTTCCTGACCGCAAAGCCCGAATATGTTTACCGTCATTCCGCACCTTATTTCGATTTCATTTCCCGAAATCTGTACCGCCTGCATATCGAAAAGTTCCGCTTCGGCGCTTACTTCGCCTCTGCACTCAACGTTATCCGCCGTGAATTCTATGGGAACGGTTGCAAAAAAGCCCTCAGGTTCGCCCGAGCCCGCCGACTGATAAATTACCGATACCTCGCCCGTGCCCGAAAGCACTGCCCGATTATCGTACATTTTGCATTCTTTTATGTTCGGCGAGAACACCACGGAGCCTATGCGTGAAACCGTAGGCTTGTTTTCGGGCAAAGTTACCGAAAAGTTCCTGTTTATTTGGGTCTTTGTTCCGCTTACGCTGTTTTTTACCGTGAATTTTTCTTTTTTTACGTCAAGTTTGTTCTTTACCGAATACACGTCGCTTATGCACGAATACTCTTTTTCTTCAAGCGCGTACGCATAGCCGCAAAGGTCAACGGTATATTCGATTATTCTTGCCTCGTTGTCGGCGTTTGTCTTTATTTGTGCCGCAACGTTTTCCGGCGCAAGGAACACTTCCGCCTGACCCGCAGCGTCGGGAACGTCAACAATGCGCGAAAAATCGAACTTATCCGTAATTTCCACAATCGGCTCATATTCGTCAAGTGAAGAATAAACCGTCTGCACCTGCATTTCGCCGCCGATTATCAACTGTCCGCCGCTTACGTGGGTTTCGTTTACTTTCGGGTGAACCGAAACGAAAAGTATGTCCTTTGCCTCCGGCAGACGCAGTGAAAGTTCACCCGTATCGCTTACGGTAAAGCGCAGATTCTGCGCAAACGTTATACGGCTCAGTGTGACGGTGTTTTCTTTTTTTCTTAAATCCTCATCTTCGCCCAAAACAAGAATCTCTTTTTCGCCCGGCATAATAACGGTTAAACAGATATCCGCAACGGCAGAGAGCATAAGGCTGCCCGCCTCTGTGTACCCGCGCACCTTTTCCGCCCTGCATTTTGCAAAAGCCGTGGCTCTTGCGTCGGCGCCGGGAATGTTTTCGTTAAGGGTAAAGCGCTCCGCTCTTTCAACTCGCTCTATTTTTCCCTCGCCGTCCCTGAACACTGCAACAAAGTGTACATTGCCCTCGATAACAACTTCGCCGTTAAGCATTTCACATCTGCCCGCGCACGCCGAAGCCGAAACCGAAAGCAGTTTTGCGCCGTCGGAAATAAACTCCTTTGTGCTTACACTTTGCGCAAAGTGATAACGTTCAATACTGTCAAAATTTATTTTTTCCCTGCTTGATTCCATAACTAACCCTCCGAAGTAAACCTTTTTTACACTTAAATATACTGCACCAAAAACAAAAATATGCCCGAATGCAAAAATGTGCATTGCTTTTTTTGCGGAATTTGGTATAATATAATAGAATATTAAAATGAATCTGTTTTTTAAGAGGTGCAACTATGGTAAGTTACAGGCTTAATATCCGCAAGATTGAGCGGAGCGACATCCCCTATTTGGTAAAATGGGGCAACAATCACGCCCACATAAAATTCTTCCACGGCTATCTTCCCAAAAACGAAAGTGAGGGCAACAAGTGGTTTCAGCGCTCGCTTTTGGATAAATCAAGAGAAGATTTTGTTATCTGTGCGACGGAAGAGGGCGGGAACAAATATCCCGTGGGTATGCTCGGCTTAACAAACATCGATGACGTCAACCGCAAGGCGGAATACTATATCGTTATCGGCAATGAAGAATTTCTGCGCCGCGGCATAGCCTACCGCACTTCAAGCGAAATGATAAAAGCAACCTGTTTCAAGGGATTTGAATTAAACAAAGTGTATGTACGCGTTGATAAGGAAAACTATCCCGCACAGAAACTTGTTGAAAAACTCGGTTTCCGCAAAGAGGGCATTATGCTTTCGGATATCGCCCTTGAAAACGGCACGTTTGCCGATATGGTTTACTACGGTATGCTTTCTTCCGATTCAAAGGCGCAGTAATGGTTATTTTAGGTTTCGACCCGGGTCTTGCAACGCTCGGATTCGGTGTGATTTCCACCGACGGGCACAGGCACAGGATGATTGAATACGGCGTGATTTCAACTCCCGCCGGTATGCCCGCGCCCGTTAGGCTCAGGAATATTTATACCGACGTTCAGCGTGTTATTGACCGTTTCCGTCCCGATGCAATAGCGGTTGAAGAACTTTTTTTCAACAACAACATAAAGACCGCAATAAGCGTTGCACAGGCGCGCGGTGTTCTGCTTGCCGCGGCAAGTATGAAAACCGACCAACTTTACGAGTACACGCCGCTTCAAATAAAGCAGGCGGTCGTAGGCTACGGACGGGCGGACAAACATCAGGTTCAGCAGATGGTAACCTATTTTTTGGGGCTTGACAAAATTCCCAGTCCCGACGACGCCGCCGACGGTCTTGCCGCGGCAATATGCCACGCTCACACGGCAAAAATGAGCAGTCAATTCAAAATCAGATAGGGTTAATTATGTACGCATTTATTTTCGGCACGGTAGAGGAAACGGACAAAAACGGAATCGTTCTTTCTGCCGGCGACACAGGATATTATCTTCAATGCCCCGCAAGCGTTATGAACGCGGTTTCTGCGGGAGAAAAGAGAAAAATTTACACGTATCTGCATGTGCGCGAGGACGCAATAGTCCTGTTCGGCTTTTTGACAAAAGAGGACAAGGCAATGTTTCTGCGCCTGATTTCCGTAAGCGGAATAGGTCCGAAAATCGCCTTACAGGTGCTTTCATCGATTTCGGCGGGCGACCTTGCCCTTATTCTTGTAGGCGGCGACGCTTCCGCCCTGACACGCGTACCCGGAATCGGTAAAAAGACCGCACAGCGGCTTATACTTGAACTTCGCGAAAAAGTGGAAAACGACGAACTGAAAGGCGCCATTGCCGACAAAGGCAATGTACCCGCCGCCGCGGCAAGCGCCGCAAACGATGCGGTTTACGCCCTTACGGCCTTGGGATATTCCCCTCAGGAGGCGGAAAAAGCGGTGGAATCCGTTATGCCGGAATGCAAGAACACCGAAGAGATTATCCGCACGGTTTTAAGAAGTTTCGACAGGAGGTAATTTTTTGTGGAAGATGAAAGAATAATTACCTCGGGGCTTCTTGAAGAGGATGCGGACAGTGAAAACTCTCTGCGCCCCAAGAAATTTGAGGACTATATCGGTCAGGAAAAAGTAAAAGAACTTATAAATATCTTTGCTTCCGCCGCAAAGGCAAGGGGCGAAGCGCTTGACCACACTCTGCTCTACGGACCCCCGGGCTTGGGCAAAACCACCCTCGCAAACATCATTGCCCTTGAAATGGGTGTTTCCATACGCGTAACAAGCGGTCCGGCAATAGAGCGTCCCGGTGATTTGGCGGCAATACTTACCAACCTTAACGAAAACGATATTCTTTTTATTGATGAAATACACCGCCTTAACCGCAGTGTTGAGGAGGTTCTTTACCCCGCAATGGAGGACTTTGCCCTTGATATTATGATAGGCAAAGGTCCCTCGGCGCGCTCGGTTCGCCTGTCGCTGCCGCCGTTTACGCTTATCGGCGCAACCACCCGTGCGGGTATGCTTACTTCGCCTTTGCGTGACCGTTTCGGCGTGGTATGCCGTCTTGAAATGTATAACGCGGAAGACCTGACGAAGATAATCCGCCGCAGTGCGTCAATACTTGAAATTCCCATTGAGCCTGACGGTGCCCACGCGATAGCGCTCCGCTCCCGCGGAACACCGCGAATCGCCAACCGTCTGCTTAAACGCGTACGCGATTTTGCTCAGGTTCGCGGCAACGGCATTATTGACCGTCCCACCGCGGATTCAGCCCTTGAAATGCTTGAAGTGGACGCTTTGGGGCTTGATGCAAGCGACCACAGGGTACTGCGCACGATGATTGAAAAATTCGGCGGCGGTCCTGTGGGAATTGACACGCTTGCCGCGTCGACGGGCGAAGAAAACGTTACCATTGAGGACGTTATCGAGCCGTATTTGCTTCAACTTGGCTTTATTTCACGCACGCCCCGCGGAAGAATCGTGCTTCCCGCGGCGTACAGGCACTTGGGTATTGCGCCCATAAACGATACTTTACAGATGAGGCTTCCCCTTGACGATGAAAACAAGTGATTTTTATTTTGACCTGCCGAAAGAATTTATTGCGCAGACTCCTACCGAGCCCCGTGACCACGCGAAACTTCTCGTGTATGACAGGAACACAAAAACCGTTGCCCACAGGCGCTTTTACGATTTGCCCGAATACTTAAAAAAGGGCGACTGTCTTGTTATAAACGAAACCCGTGTTCTTCCCGCACGCCTTATAGGCGAAAGAAAAGACACGGGCAGTTTTATTGAATTTCTGCTTTTGCGCCGCGAAAGCGCGGATGTGTGGGAAATTCTTGTCCGCCCCGGGAAAAAGGCAAAACCCGGGCAAAGGTTTATTTTCGGCAACGAACTTGAAGCAGAAGTGCTTAAAGTAAAGGACGACGGCAACCGAATCGTAAAATTCTTTTATGACGGCGTGTTTGAAGAGATTCTCGACCGTTTGGGGTCAATGCCGCTTCCACCCTATATTACGGAAAAACTTGAAAACAAAGAAATGTACCAGACGGTTTATTCAAAGGAAGCGGGTTCTGCCGCCGCGCCTACCGCAGGACTGCATTTCACCCCCGAACTGCTTGACAAAATCCGCGATATGGGCGTTGACGTTGTGCCCGTTCTTCTGCATGTGGGGTTAGGCACTTTCCGTCCCGTAAAGGTTGACGACGTTACCTCGCACAAAATGCACAGCGAATATTACTGCGTTTCCGACGATGCCGCAAGGAGAATAAACGATGCCCGAAAAAACGGCGGACGCGTTATCTGCGTGGGTACAACAAGCTGCCGCACGTTGGAGAGTTCAACGGACGCAAACGGATATGTTTATCCGTCTTCCGGCGATACGGATATTTTTATCTATCCCGGATATAAATTTAAGGCAACCGACTGTCTGATTACAAATTTTCACCTGCCCGAATCAACGCTTTTAATGCTTGTAAGTGCCCTCTGCTCAAAAGAAGAAATTCTTGACATTTACGAACGGGCAAAAGAAAACGGCTACCGATTCTTTTCTTTCGGGGATGCGATGATGATTGTGTAATTTCAGGAATTAAATACGTTTATTCGTCAGCGTTTTTATTTTGTCGGTCGATAATTGGATTTTTATAACATCTGAAACCGAAAGTTTACACTTTTTACGGGCAAAGCAGTCAAAAGTCTGTTGACACCATCTGTTTTATCGCGTATAATATTGTCGAAAATATTGCAAAGACTTGCTGACGAAGTGAGAATAAGACTTAATTTGGATTTTATTCCCTCAAACAGACAACTTCACGAAACAACGTACTTTATGCAAAGAACAAAGGAGCGCTGTCATGAATCGCAAAAGAGAACTTATTATTTTTTTAATTGCCGCGCTTATAAGCGCAGCGGCACTGATTATCGCTTTCATTCCTTTCGGCGGCGGTCCCCGTTTTATAGGCACGGCAGATTATCTGCGGCTGTTTATCAAAGAAACACTGTTTACAAAGACTTTGATTTTTTCAATATTACTGCCGCTTGCTTCCGCAATTGCCACATGTGCAATAATCACTGCCGTTTTCGCTTTTGTTTTACGCAATCGCGGCAGCAGAAGGCTGTATTATCTTTTAATAATAGCGCTTTCGTCTATAACGACAATGACGTTTTTTATCGCCTGCGGCGGAAGAGGCCTGCTGATTTTGTTTGCCTCGTCATTCTTTATTTCCACCCTGGCGGTATTTATATGCTGGCTTTTTGAGCCGCTCACACTGAAAAAGAGGTCTTATGAACACAAATAAATTCAAATTTGAAGTAATAAAAGAATGTAAGCAGTCCGGCGCAAGAATTACGCGCTTTACCACACCGCACGGTGTTATAGAAACTCCCGTGTTTATGCCCGTAGGCACACAGGCTACCGTAAAAGCCGTTTCGCCCGAAGAACTTAAAGAGGTTCACTCACAGATAATTTTATCAAATACGTATCATCTTTATCTGCGCCCCGGTCACGAACTTGTAAAGAAAATGGGCGGCTTACATAAATTTATGAACTGGGACCGACCCATTCTTACCGACAGCGGCGGTTTTCAGGTATTTTCTCTTTCCGATTTACGCAAAATAAAGGAAGAGGGCGTGTATTTTCATTCCCATATTGACGGCTCAAAACACCTGTTCACCCCCGAAAAGGTTATTGAAATCGAACAGGCGCTGGGTTCTGATATTATGATGCAGTTTGACGTTTGTTCCCCCTACCCCACCGAATATAAAGCCGCAAAGGAAAATATGGAACGCACACTCCGCTGGCTTGACCGCTGTCACAGCGCATGGACAAACGATAACCAGGCGCTTTTCGGCATTGTTCAGGGAAGTATGTACAAGGATTTGCGCCGTGCGAGCGCCGAGGGAACCGCCGCTTATGAAGACTGCCCGGGTATAGCCGTCGGCGGGCTTTCGGTAGGCGAGCCGAAAGAACTTATGTACGAAATTCTTGACGATATGATGCCCGTTATGCCGAAAAATAAGCCCCGCTATCTTATGGGCGTGGGCTCTCCCGACTGCCTTATTGAGGGCTTTGTGCGCGGAATCGATATGATGGACTGTGTTCTGCCCACCCGCATTGCCCGCAACGGCACGGTATTTACGTCAGGCGGAAAGCTTGTTATCCGCAACGCGCAGTATAAGGAAGACCCCCGTCCGTTGGACGAAGAGTGTGACTGCTATGCCTGCAAAAATTATTCCCGCGCATACATCAGACACCTGTTTAATGCCGGAGAAATTATGGGCGCGAGGCTGACATCAATCCATAACCTGCGCTTTTTACACAAACTCACTGAGGACTTCAAACAGGCAATCCGCGAGGACCGCTCACTTGACTTCCGTGACGAGTTTTTAAGGAAAACCGGCTACAAGTGAATTTTTACCTAAATTTCACTTGTGAAATATGCAGATATCTGCTATTATATCAGTATTAAATTTGAAAGGACAATTTTATTATGAATTTTGTTTTACTTGAAGCGGCTGCCGGAACAACTACGCAGACAGGCGGCAATGCCCTGTCAGGTTTGGAGTCATCACTTCCCCTTATCCTGATTATGGTTGTTATGATTGCTTTCATCTGGTTTTCGGGCAGAAAGCAGCGCAAGCGCCAGAAAATGATGCAGGAAAGAAAGAACGCCCTTAAAAACGGCGACCGTGTTATGATGGACTGCGGTATGTACGGTGTTGTTAAGGATATTAACGGCGATATCGTTACAATTGCGGTAGGTCCGGAAGAAACGAAACTTGTTTTCAATAAAGCCGCCATCTCCGTTGTTGAATATGACGACGACGCAGTTGATATGAGCCGTGAACAGGCAAAGGATATGGAAAAGAAGTAAGATTAAAGGGGTGTCAGCCGACACCCCTCTTTTTTATTCAATCATATCCGCATCACGCAGATACTGCATAAACCTTTCAAGCGTAGCCCTGTCCTCTGCGTTCAACTTCTTGCCGTCAAGCAACTTCTGCACCCTCGGCACAACCGCTTCAAGGCGCGTTTCGTAGTCGGGCGACCACGATTCAAGCGGTCCGTATTCTCTTTCAAGAATAGCCGCCGTAGCGTTTTGAAGTTCTTCACTTTCACCTATTTCCTCACTGATTCTTTCAAAGAAAGCATTTTCTTCGTCTGACCAAGGTGATGTGTCAGGCTGAACAAATGTATTTTTCTTTCCGTCCTCAGTTGATGTCTGCGCACTCTTTTCCCCCGTATACTGCGCGCGTTTTACAAACACTCTCTCCGCAACAGTCGGAATTGAAAGTATTCCGCCCGCCACTATCGCAACTGTAAGTACTATACCTGAGATTATAAATATCTTCTTTTTCATAAATTCACTCCACCAATCCGTCATCGCGCAAACTTTGCATAAACCTTTCAAGCGTAGCCCTGTCCTCTGCGCTCAACTTCTTGCCGTCAAGCAATTCCTGCACCCTCGGCACACGCGTTTCGTAATCGGACGCCCACGATTCAAGCGGTCCGTATTCCCTTTCAAGAATAGCCGCCGTAGCATTTTGAAGTTTATCTTCCTCTTCTATTTCTTTTTTTATTCTTTTAAAGAGTTGCTCGTCTTCTTCGGTGTAAACAGTTTCTCCGTTTTGCACGGTATAATGGTCTCGTTTTTGCTGTTCCTCAGCCGATATCTGAATTTTTGCACTCTTTTCCCCCGTATACTGTGCGCGTTTTACAAACACTCTCTCCGCAACAGTCGGAATTGAAAGTATTCCGCCCGCTACTATCGCAACTGTAAGTACTATACCCGAAATTATGAATATCTTCCTTTTCATATCTAAATCCTCCCTATGACATATCATATTTGTTTTCCCTGACAACCATACGTCCATAGAAATCGTCTTCACCAATGTTATCCACACTGACCCAAAATGTTACAACATATTTCCCTGAACCTTTTGCCTTGACAATGTTGTAAATATTCAGGCAAGGCGAATGCCACTCTTGCGTCCTACCGGTATATTTCAGAGACTTTTCACCTTCAAGTTTTACATCGGTGGTCAACTCACTTCTTCCAGTTTGAAACTCGTCCCACATTGTATATGATGCCTCAAAGGTTGATTCATTTGTCGGAAGTAACTGCTCTGAAATGTACTCCTGTGTTGATGCGGCTTTGATTTTCACATCACCGACAGCAACAATTGATGTAATCATAACTGTCAACGACATCAAAATGCAAAGTACTCTTCTTGATAGTCTTTCGGGTTCATATTATTTTACTATAATTTAATCCTCTGTGTCTTTTATGTGCCAAACTGCATTGCACATCGGAATCGCCGCCTTTCTCATTTACAGTTTTAGTATAACTAATTTTTGAATGTTTTGTAAATAGCAATTTTGTCCGATTTATATAAACTTTTTCCCATTTGATATCTTTTAAGCGGATTTTTTCTCCCGCTTGACACCCGACGGCGAAATATAGTATAATATATCCGATAAACAATTCTTTAAGGAGTTTTTATGAAGATAAAAAACGGTTTTGTAAAAAAGGACGTTGCGGGTATGCACATTGTAGTGGGTGCGGATTCCTCGTCTGATTTTGACGGAATAATCACACTTAACGACACCGGCGCTTTTATGTTTGACTTGCTTATTTCGGGTGTTTCCGAAAAAGAACTTGCGGACAGGCTTGTTGACGAATATGAAGTTGAACGCGAAATTGCTGAGGCCGACACTGCGGCATTTATAAAGAAACTTGATGACGCAGGGCTTCTTGAAAAAGAATAAAAGGACGGATTTTATATGAAAAAGACAAAAGGCATTATTCTTGCCGGCGGCAAAGGCACACGCCTTTACCCGATGACAAAAGTTATTTCCAAGCAGTTGCTCCCCATTTACGATAAGCCCCTTATCTACTATCCCCTTTCGGTGCTTTTGCTTGCGGGAATTAACGAAATACTTATTATTTCCACCCCCGAAGACACACCCCTTTATGAGCGCCTTTTGGGTGATGGCAGCAAACTGGGAATCAGGATAAGCTACGCCGTACAGTCTGCCCCCCGGGGGCTTGCCGACGCATTTATTATCGGCGAAGATTTCATCGGCGAGGACAACGTTTGCCTTATTTTGGGCGATAATGTTTTCTACGGGCAGAACTTTTCGCAACTTCTTTTCAAGGCGAAATCGCTTGAATCGGGCGCGACTATTTTCGGCTATCCCGTTTCCGACCCCCGTGCGTTCGGTGTTGTGGAATTTGATACGCAGCACAAGGTTATTTCCATTGAGGAAAAGCCCGCCGAGCCGAAAAGCAACTTTGCTGTTCCGGGGCTGTATTTCTACGATAACCGCGTAATTGAAATTGCCAAGAACGTAACTCCCTCGCCCCGCGGCGAAATCGAGATTACCTCGGTAAACAACGCTTATCTTGCAACAAAGGAACTTAACGTTATTCTTCTTGGGCGCGGTATGGCATGGCTTGATACCGGCACTCCCGAGGGAATGCTCACGGCATCCAACTACGTGCACGCGGTACAGTCGTTACAGGGATTCTATATTTCCTGTATTGAGGAAATCGCCTGGCGCCGCGGCTTTATAACCACCGAGCAGTTCCGCGCTTTGGGCGAAGAAACAAAAACAAGCGACTACGGCAAATACATACTTGCCCTTGCCGACAGAAACAAGAAATTCTGATGAACACGTACAGAATCGCAGACCTTCTTTTTAGTATCGAGTGTTCGGGACGCACGGCAAAACAGGCTGTTCCCTATCTTGCCGAAACGAGTGATTCGCCCGATTTTGAGCTTAAAGTAACAAACGAGGCGATTGAACGCTTTAAGCAAAAGCACCCCGACGCCGAAATTACCGACTGGGAGTACTTTTTGCTTAACGTGAAATTCTGTTCCTGTCTGCTCGAAAAAGAGGGTTTTGTGCTTCATTCTTCGGCTGTTTGCCAAAACGGACAGGCTTACCTGTTTTCCGCGGATTCGGGAGTAGGCAAGTCAACGCACACATCGCTTTGGAAAAAGTGCTTTCCCGACGCGTTTATCATCAATGACGACAAGCCCGCTATCCGGTTTGCTGACGGCAGATTTTACGTTTACGGCACTCCGTGGAGCGGTTCAAGTCCGCTTAACCGCAACGTAAAAGTTCCCCTTAAATCGGTTTGCTTTATTGAGCGGGGAGACAAAAACGAAATTCAGCGGATTGAAAACCGCAGCGAGATTTTTGAGAAGATAATGAATCAGACACTGCGCCGCGCGGGCAGCGAGAAAACCGCGCTGCTTTTGGGAACGCTTGATAAATTCATAACTTCCGTTCCCTTTTACCGTCTGCGCTGTCTGCCTGACGAAAACGCCGCGCGTTTAGCGCAAGGCGTTATGTCAAGGTAAAATTTACGGGTGTCCCGTCGGTCACCCGTTTTTACTTGCCGATTTCTGCCGTCATCCGCTTTTTGTTATATAGGCTCATTGCCCAAAAGAATAAAGCGAGTATTGCAAAAACACAAACACTTCTTAATATAACCGTGCCGAAATGCTCCGCAGATTCAAACAGAAACGTGAAAAACACGGTGAGCGTCAAAGAAATAACATAGCCAATAAAAAGATAAATGAAACTTTCCGATACAATCAGCCGGTTCAATTGCGTTTTGTCCATGCCTATCCTGTAAAGAGTTAAAAACAGTTCTTTTTTCTGATTTACGGATATAAGATAATTCAGCAATATAACGGTGAATACAAGCACGCCCAGCACCGCTACCGTTCCCGCTGTAACGGCGATTACGGTATTGTTTATCTGCTGTTCCGCCTTTTTCACTTCCGATTTTGATATGTATGTTGCCTGCGGTATTTCAGCCGTTATGCGCGCAAACTCTTTATTCAGCCGCTCGGTATCCGCATTATCCGACACATAGGCATATGCGCCGAAATACGGTTCATCGATTCCGTATGCGTCAAATGCTTCGTTATCCCACAAAAAACCGTTTCCGCGGGAACAAAACGCTTTATTAAGTAAATCTTCTTTTTCGGGAACAATAATTATTCCCGCTACGCTAACCTGCATATCGTACCGCTTGCCCGGGTCTTTGTTGGTAACATACCCGAAAATCTGCGTAAGCGTAAGGCTCTTGCCCAGTAATAATTCCGCGTTGCTGTCAAAATATTTTTCCGAAACACAAATAAGCACTTCTGTTCCGTCTTTAAGTTTATCTTTATTTATTTCGCCAAGCACCTTAAATTTTGACAGTCCGTCTATCGCCTGTGCATCAACGCCTTTAATTGCCGTTCGGTAAAAAACATCGTCCATCTTATACCCGTACTGCGCCTTTTTCTCTTTCATTTCGTTTTCTTCGCCCGAAAACGCATACAGTTTACTGTCCTCATAGATTTCTTCAATATCTTTATCCCCGCCGAGAATATTCACCGCCGCATTTTTTGTAAGATACAGCGTTTTTATGTCGCTGTCATCGGTAATTCTTTTAAGGTCTGTTTCATCAAAACCTTTCTTTTCTTCGCATGGAATACGCATTGAACCCTCGCTGATATCGGCGGAAAATTCAAGCAAATAATCGCAAAACGGGCGGTTGAGATTTTTTATAAGTCCGTTGCTTACCTCAAAAGACGTGCAAAACACGGTAATGCATACCGCAAGGCAAAGCACCGTTGCCAAAAACTTCGGAAAATGCGTTAAAATGCTCTTATACCCGAAAAGAATGTACGGATTTTTCGAATAGAACACCGTTTTGTTTATCCTTTTGTGCTTTTTTGTGCCCGCTATGGTTTTGACCGAATATGCAGATATCAAAGCAGACGAAATCAGGCATACCGCCATATTTAACCCCGCACCGATTATGCATGGCAGCGCGGTTATTTTTACCGATACGTTAACAGAGAATACTTTAAGCAATACCGTATTAAAAATTCCCGCCGACAAAAAAGCAAGAATCACGCCCGCGATAAGCCCGGATATCCCCGTCAAAATGCATTTGATAAAAACAATTGAGAAAATCCGTTTTCTGTCCGCGCCCAGAACAAATATCCTTTTAAGCGTCTCAATATCGCCGAAAACAAGCAAAAACATCACGGTCGGCATAATCAAAAGCACCGTTGACACGGCAATGCCGTTGAATATTCCCGTAATTCCGATACCGTCAGCAGACGAACCGCCGTTTTTGCTTATCTTCTGCGGTGCAAACGTGTCTGTTATATACTTTATGTTTTCAAGTTCATCATACTCATAAAAAACAAGCGAGAGATTTTCAATATAAACTTCCTGTTCCGCGGACGGAAAAATCACTGCGGGAAGCTGCTCAAATCCCGGCTCGGGCGAATAAATATCGGCTGTATGAACCGTTGAATAATTCTTTATCACACCCGAAAGCACAATTGTTTCGCTTTTTGTGCTGTCAAACTCCCCGTTTTGTGAAAATGCATTGTATTCAAGCGTAACGCTGTCGCCTACGTTCGCATTGGGAAACAGCAGTTCTTTTACCCTTTCTTCAACCGCCGCTTCGTTTTTATTTTCGGGCATTTTGCCGGCAAGCAAAGTAATTCTGTGCAGTTCTTCTGCCTTTTCATCCAATACGCCCACCGCAAATTTTCCGTTTTCCGCCACGCCGAAAATTTTACTTACGCCTACGGCGGTAATTTTCTCCGAATCGATTTTATCCCGACTTACGCAGAACGCCACGTATTGCGCCGTGCCGTAAGTGTTTTCAATCGCCGTTTTATGGGCATTCTCCAAGGTGATATGACAAGCGAATACCGAAACCGCGCACGCGGTAAGAACCGCAACAGCAAGCGCCGCAAAAATATATATGCGGTATTTTCTGCAAAAATTTTTCCTTATAAAAAGTAAAACACCCTGCATAGCACTATTTGAAAACTCCGTTTTGATATGTAATAACCCGCTTGGCAAATGCTGCGGTGTCCCTGTCATGAGTTACGATGATAATTGCCGTTTTATACTTTTCGTGAATCCTTTTCAGCATATCCATCACCTGCCGCGACGTACTTTCATCAAGATTTCCCGTCAGTTCATCGCACAAAAGCAACTGCGGTTTTGCAATAAGCGCCCTTGCAATGGCCGCCCTCTGCTGCTCTCCGCCCGAAAGTTCATCGGGATACCGCCTTATTTTGTCGGCAAGTTCAAGTTCGTCAAGAAGTCCGTTCAGGTACTCTTTGTCCGCCGTTTTGCCGTCAAGCAGCAAAGGGAAAACAATATTTTCTCTTATGTTGAATTCGGGCACAAGCTCATAATTCTGAAATACAAAGCCTATTTTTTCCCGTCTTAACCTGCAACGTTCTTTTTCGCTCTTTGAAAAGATATCCTCGCCGTCAAAAATGACGGTGCCGCTGTCGGGTTTTACAATTCCGCCAAGCATTTTTAACAGCGTAGTTTTTCCCGAACCGCTCTTGCCCATAATCGCAAGAGTTTCGCCCGCGTTTATTTCAAGATTCTGCCCCGATATAACTTCAATGCCGTTATACGACTTTTTCAGGTTTTCGGTTTTAAGTAAACTATTCATAATCTTCCTCCGAAAAAGCAAGGTTAAGGTTAATATTCTTAGTTACCGCACAGCCTGAAATAATGCCCGCAAACAGCACTATGTAAAGTCCGCTGTCAAAACACGTGTATGTAAAAAGACTGTCGAGCAAATTCAATGCGCACATAATGCCGGAAAATATAATCAGGTTGCGCAACGCGTTTTCTTTTTTTAGAAAATTCATCGCAACTGCCATTGCCGCGCCCAAAGACAGATACTTAAAATAGTGCAAAATAAGCGACACCGCCGTGCCATTTCCCCGCAAAACCGCCTGAACAGGCTTTACAAACGGCAAAAGAAACAATCTTTCGCTTGCGGCGGAAATGCGCGCAAGCGAAAAATCAAAATTAAATGTTGTTTCAATAAATATAAAAACAAAAATCAAGAGCAGCAAAACAACGCCCATTCCCGATATTTTATACTTGTGCTTTAAGAAAAGCGAGAAAAGAACAATAAAGGAAATGACGGAGTATGCAAGGATGAACATCATTTTTTCTCCCGTGACAAACAAATTTTCACGCATAGTATACCATATTATTCCGATTTTATCAATTACAAAACCTTGACTGTTTGCCTCGTTATGTGATACAATATGTAATGAAATTTTAAACTCGGAATCTGAATTATGAATCTTACAAGGAAACGCGTTCTCACCATTATTTCAGTGTGTGCGGCGGTCACTCTTTTGTCCTGGGGAATATATTCCGCAAGGCAGAATTACCTTTACACCAGCCGCGACCGTATGGTAATACTTTGTTATCAGACAAACATTACCGGCTCCGACGGTGAAAACTGGGCAAAAAACTTAAAAAGCGAATTTGATTTTATTCCCGACTGTGAAGTAGGCGTTTACACCACAAAACAGTCCGGCAACGAAAACATTACCGTTACAAGCGAAAACGGGTGGGCACAGATTGTGACCCGTCTTGCCGCAAAACAGGGCGATATTCTGCTTGTGAATAACCGCGTGTTTTATGAAACACTGCTGAAAAGCGACCTGATTCTGCCCCTTGAATATTCCGGCAACCGCGGGGTAACGGACGAAAACGGCACGGTTTACGGGCTTGACTTCACCTCGCTTAAATTTGATTCTCTGATAAATCTTGAAACATCGGACCTGGTGGGATTTGGTCAGCCTTTACCGCTGAAATCCATAGATGAAGAATATTATTCCGATATGAACCCCCGCGTGATTGCGGTTGTATACAAGGGGTCAAAGCGATCGGAAGAGGCAAAAAAAGTGCTTTATTCTCTTATTGAGGAGGGCGAAAAATGAAAAATTTAAGATATGCCCTTGCTCACGGCGGAGTGCTTACGCTTATTCTTCTTATTGCCGTTTCGGTTATATCGGTAACGGTTTTCGGGTGGAAAAAGCAGGTGCGCTCCGCAAAAGACGGGATTGAAGTCCTGCTTATTGACACCGTTATCACGCCCGGTTCAAACTCGTTTCTTGAAGACGAAATTGAGGACGTTACCGGCGTTGTTGCGGGGGTTGCTACACTTGATTCTTCCGACGCGGCGCAGTACATAAAAACAATCAACAACTACACGATGCGTGACTATATCGTCTATCTCTGTCGGGCAAAGAACACCGAAATTCTTATCGTTCCCGCCTCATTTTTGGAAGACGCACTTCTTTTGGAGTTGCTTGTGCCGCTTGAAATCGACATTCCGCAGGAGAGAGAAGAATGTTTTGTTTCAGGTGTTGCCTACGCGCTTCCCATAAAGGATTTGCCCCTTACACCCAGCGGAGCCTGTGCGGAGTCGCTTTCCCGCGGTGAAACGTACGCCCTGCTGCTTTCGGGCGACCGTACCGACGACGCGCGGGAATACTTAAAAAAAGTTTTTGCGGGGGAAATTTAATTGTATAAGCAAACTGTAAATCCAAAACTGCCGGGAACGGCAAAAAATATTCTTCTCACCTTTTTGGCAATCGTGCTTTTGCTTGCGCTGTACGTTTCCGCCTACGTTTTTTTCGGCAAAGAAAACGCTGTGCGGGTTTCGGTTATCACCTCGCTTGCGGTATTTCTTTTGGGATACTTTATATTGAAATCGCGCAACGCGCAATATGAGTACATTCTCTGCGCGCGGAAACTGACCGTTAAGCGCATTGTGAACAAACGCACCGTAAAACAAATTGATTTTGACCTGAACAAGTGCGAATTTGCCGAAAAGAATTCCCGCGGAATGCGGCTTTATCCAAAAAACACAAAGCATATCACCCTTATATACGAGGGTAAAAATTATTGTATCTCTCCGGACGAAAATATGATGAAATTTATTAACGAAAAGAATGTTACAGACGCATTTATTGAAGAAAACCGACAGGCTATGCTTGATTTCCTTAAAGAAATTATTGCCGTTCCCTCGGTAAAGGAAGCGCCGCAAGAGGGTATGCCTTTCGGCAAGCCCTGTGCCGATGCCCTTGAAAAGACACTTGACCTGTGCGAAAAGTTAGGTATGAAGACAAAGAATGTTGATTCATACTGCGGGTGGGCGGAAGCCGGCAAAGGCGACAAACTTATAGGCATTCTCTGCCACCTTGATGTTGTTCCCGCCGGTGACGGCTGGGACAGCGACCCGTTTTGTGCCGTTTTTACCGATACCGAAGTTTTCGGGCGCGGCGCCATTGACGATAAGGGTCCCGCGGTTGCCGCAATTTACGCGGTTGCCGCCGCAATGGAAGCAAATCCGAATCTGCCCGTGCGCGTCCGCCTTATTTTCGGCTGTGACGAAGAAAGCGGCTGGGAGTGTATGGACAGGTACATTTCCTGTGAAGAAACTCCCGACATTGCCTTTACCCCCGACGCGGAATATCCCGTAATTGTTACCGAAAAGGGCATTGCGCACTTTTGCATAAACACTTCCCTTACAGAGGGCGACTATCAACTTTACATACAGGGCGGTCTGCGCCCGAATATGGTGCCCGGCAAAGCCCACGCAACCGTTATCGGCAATATTGACAGGCTTTTTGACAGGCTTTCCGCTTTTGACGCCCGCAAAAACAACATTGAATTTTCGGTAAAAGACGGTGTGCTTGAAATTGATTCTTACGGTGTAGGCGCCCACGGTTCCACCCCCGAAAAGGGCGTGAATGCGTTTTTCAACCTGTTTAAGTTGCTTGAACTGCTTAACCTGGGCTCCTCGCAGGGCGAATTTGTAAAGGCATTTAACCGCATTTTCACCGATAAATTTGACGGCAGCGGTGCAAACCTGAAACTTTCCGATTCTGTTTCGGGTTCCCTTACGCTTAACGTAGGTATGTGCTTTATAGGCAAAAACGACGTTTTTACCGATATGCAGGACGATTCCTGTCGGATAGTTATCGATATACGCTATCCCGCAACGTTCTCGCTGCGCGATATCTCTGCCCGGCTTGAATCCGCGTTGCCCGAAACGTGGGAAATCGCCCTTGAACACGGGCAGGACCCGCTGCATATGCCGGAAGATTCTCTGCTTGTAAAAACGCTTATGGGCGTTTACAGGAAATATACCGGTCGCGACGATAAGCCCCTTGCCATAGGCGGCGGCACATACGCCCGTGCAATTCCCGGAAAGGCTGTTGCTTTCGGCGTGCAGTTTCCCGGACGTGATGACAAGGCACATCAGCCCAACGAGTCGCTCTCCCTTGACGACTTCTTTATAAGCGCGAAAATGTTTGCAGCGGCAATTCTTGAACTTGCCGAAAAGTTATAATTTTTAAGCCGCTTTCATCTGCGGCTTTTAATTTTCGTTTTCCGACAAAATTCGATTGAACTTTTTATGATTATTTGATATAATAATACCGTATTATATTCTTTTTAAGGTGAAATTATGTTTGATATTGCCTTGGGCGACACCGTTATTACCCGTAAAAGCCACCCTTGCGGCGGCAGCGAGTGGGAATGTGTGCGCGTGGGTGCCGACATAAAATTGAAGTGCCGCACTTGCGGAAGAGTGATTATGCTTGATCGCGAAGAATGCAGAAAGCGGACAAAAAAAATAATTAAGGCGGACGAAAATATATGAAAAAAAACGAAAATAAATTTTTTAATCTGTTTGATGCCGAGGAAGATACCGAACTTGCCGACAATACCGAAAACGATGTTGCGGGCGGTCAGTTTTCCTTTTTTGATAACGAAGAAACCGAAGAACCTGCGGCGGAACCCGCAGAAGAAAAGCCCAAAAGGAAACGCGGCTTTTTTGCAAAAAAAGAAAGACACCCGAACTTCTTTTTTGACGAAGAACACGGCTACGAAGTTTCCCCCGCAAACGAAGACGATTCAAGCATTCAGGATACTGACGTTGCGGAGGTTATCCCCGTTGACAGTGTTCCTTTAACCGAGGACGCCGAGTTTACTGTTGAACACACTGCTCCCGCCGATAGCGAAACGGAAAACGAAGAAATTGCTTCCGAAAACGCCGTTACTGCCGAAAATGAATTTGCGGTTGAAGATACCGTTTCCGCCGATAGTGAAACGGAAAACGAAGAAATTGCTTCCGAAAACGCCGTTCCCTCCGAAAATGAATTTGCGGTTGAAGATACCGTTTCTACCGATAGCGAAACGGAAAACGAAGAAATTGCTTCCGAAAACGCCGTTCCCGCCGAAAATGAATTTGCGGTTGAAGATACCGTCCCCGCCGATAGCGAAAACATTCAGCCGCGCAAAGAAAAAGGTCATATTCCGGTTTTCAGGAACGACGATGCAACGGAAAAAATGGTTTCGATTCTTGAAGACGACGTTTCAAGTGAAATAGTTGACGACGAACCTCTTAATATTCCTCCGCAAAGCCGTAAAGAAAAGGAATGCAGGGATTTAAGCGGACTGAAAAATTTCAGAGATATAAAAAAAATGAGTGTTATGGAGAAATTTGAAACTCCCTATGTTTACAGCAGTAAAAATGAAGAGCGGGTACGTTACAGACTTTCGCTGCCCTCGGACAAGAATCCCCGTAAAACCCGCAGAACAAGGGATATAATAAGCATGGTAATAACCCTTGTTGCGGCATTTTTGATTGCCATGTTCCTGCGCAGTTTTGTGTTCGTCTTTGCAACCGTTGACGGACCGAGTATGCTGCCCACGCTTGAAACGGGTGAGAAGATATTTGTTACCCGCTACACCTATTATTTTCAGGAAATAGAGCGGGGCGATATCGTTGTATGCGATTTTCCTTCCGATTACTATCCCGACCACTACGTTAAGCGCGTTATCGGTTTGGGCGGGGAAAAAGTAAGCATTAAAAACGGCGTTGTGTATATTAACGGCGAAGCACTTTCCGAAGATTATATTCTTTCGCCCCCCATTGATGATATGGAAGAAACAGTCGTTCCCGAGGGCTGCGTGTTCGTTATGGGCGACAACCGCAACAATTCAACCGACAGCCGTAAATCGTACATCGGACCCATAAACAAGAAACTTATTATCGGCAAAGCCCGCTGCATACTGTTTCCGTTCTCAAAATTCGGCACATTGGAGAAAGAACAGTGAGGTATCTTGTTCTTTCGGATATTCACGGAAACAACGTTGCTCTTGACGCAGTGCTTGATTCCGTGCCAAAATGCCGCTACGATAAAATTCTTGTTTTGGGCGACAATATCGGCGACGGTCCCTGCCCCGACAAAGTTCTTTCCCGCCTAAACGAACTGGGCGCAATTATGATTGCGGGCAACCGCGAAGAACTTGCTGCACAGCATTTTAACGGATTTCCCGAAACACAAACTGCGTTGCAGTGGAAATTTATGCGTGATTCGTTTGCGTTTTTGACGCCCGAAATGCGGGAGCAGATAAAGGGACTGAAAAATCAGAAAACGGTTAACGACGGCGCGCTTTCAATAAAAATGGTGCACGGGTCGCCGTTTTCAGTGCGTGAATTGCTTTATTACAACAATCCCGCGCGTCTTGAAGAGTGCCTTAACGCCATAGACGAGCCGATTTTGCTTTGCGGGCACAATCATTTTCAGTTCGCGCACGTGTTTGATGACCGGCTTGTGCTTAATCCCGGTTCTGTGGGTTTAAGCCAAAAAGGCGAGCCGTTCAGGGCTGATTACGCAATTCTGAATCTCTCCTCGCAATTTTCATTTGAACTTAATCACGTTTTTTATGACGGAGAAAAGATTAAAAAGGAATATCTTGACCGCGGTCTGTGGAACGATTCGATTTGGGGGCGTATCGCCTATAAGGAAATGAGCGAGGGCAGGATTTACATAATAAGTTTTGCGCGGTTCGTTTTCAACCTTGCCCGCGAAAAGAACGCCGAAACTCACCCTATTGACGACGAAATATGGCTTGAAGCCTGCGAAAGATGGGATTGGCAGCCCGTAAAATGATTTATGTTTGACAGTTTTGTTTCTTCACATGACAGCATAAAGAACCTGTGCGGAATCGCACAAAAATCCGGTCTGACCGGATTTTGCTTTGTTCAGGATTTCAAAAATATGCAAAAACCCAAAGCCGCTGAAAACGTTACTTTCGGCACGGAAATCGGTTTTGAGTACGAGACGCACGAGCGTATTGCCCTTGAACTTGCCCTCTCCGATTTTGATTACACGGTAAATGCCGTAAACACCGTTGACGGCATAAATCTTGCCGAACGCACTTACTATTCCGCCCGTTCAAGGAACGAAGCATACAGCAGATATCTTGAAAAGGTCTTCGATTCTCTTGACACTGCATACGACTTTTCCGTTATTGCCGCACCCGCGGCGGTAAGTCTGAATACGTATTACCCCTCACCCGCCCTTATGTACCGCGAATTTCCTGATTTACTTGACAGCATACTTATGCGCACGGTATTTTTAGGCAAGGGAATCGAGCTTGACGCGTCGGGCTTTGACGTATTCGGTCAGCCATTGCCCCACGAAAGCGTTCTGCGCCGCTACCGTGAACTTAACGGCGAAATTATCACCGTGGGTTCTCACTCACTTCCCGGCAGAAACATAAAAAAAGCGTATGACTTGCTTGTTTCGTGCGGCTTTGATTTTGTAACCGTATTTAAGGGCGGCAAGCCCGAAATGATAAAATTATGAATCTTGATTTTTCTCTTGTATCAGGTCCCATGGCGGGCGTTACCGACCCCGTTTTCCGCAGTATTTGCTCCCGTTTCGGTGCAACGCTTACGGTAACGGAAATGGTAAGCGCAAAAGGGATGTTTTATAAAAGTGAAAACACCGCTGAACTTTTGGAGCCGTCGGGCATTCACCCCGAGGCGGCACAGATTTTCGGTTCAGACCCGGAAATTATGGCAGCACAACTGTCGCTGCCTTGCTTTGAGCCCTTTGACGCAATTGATATCAATATGGGCTGCCCCGCAAGAAAAATCGTTTCCAACGGAGAGGGCAGTGCGCTTATGCGCAACATTCCCCTTGCCGAGGATATTATTTCTGCCTGTGTAAGCGCGACAGACAAGCCCGTAACGGTAAAAATGCGCCTTGGGTGGGATTCTTTTTGCGCTGACAAACTTGCCAAAGCCGCCGAACGGGCGGGCGCAAAAGCAATAGCCGTACACGGCAGAACCGCTGTTCAGGGATACAGCGGCAAAGCCGATTGGTCGGGCATACGCCGTGTTAAAGAAAGCGTAAGCATTCCCGTAATCGGCAACGGCGACGTTGTTGACGGTTCTTCGGCGGAAAAAATGCTTAAAGAAACAAATTGCAACGGTATTATGGTCGGGCGCGCCGCCCAGGGCAGACCGTGGATTTTCTCCGAAATTCTCGCCCATTTCGGCAAAAAGAATTTTGTGATTTCAATAAACGAAAAACTTGATATCGCCCTTGAACACGGCGAAAGACTTGCCGCCTTGCGGGGCGAACACACTGCTATGCTCCAAATGCGCAAGCACATCGCATGGTACACTCACGGCTTCCACAATGCCGCAAAAATCCGCGGCAGTATGCAGAACATCGAAACGCTTGACGACTTCCGCAGCGTGATTGAGTATCTGCGCGGATTGTAAATATTATTATAAAAGAATTCCCGCACGGTCGGCAAGAATACTGCCCCGTGCGGTTTTTTATTTCTACCTGATTTCCTGTTCAAGCAACAAAAATATTTCATCGTTAAAGAATTCCGTAACCGATATATCAAGCCCGTCGCAAAGTTTCTTTAACGTGATAACAGACATATCTTTTCTTGTTTCGTCCATTACGCTGTACACCGTTGACGGAGTAACACCCGAACGCACAGCAAGTTCATTAAATGTTATACTCTTCTCACGGCAGATATTTTTTAATCTGCACACTATCGCCTGTTTTATAAGCATATTTAGCACCTCAATATTTTTATATGCTTATTCTATAAAAATATTCGAGCGTGCGTATGCGCACTTGCGTATATTTGAATTTTTTGATATAATATTGATAGGGAGGCTTTGTTAGGGTTACGATGCCTATCCAAACCACGCCTTAAACCGATTCTTTTTTCGCTTTTCTGCGTTGCCGGAACTTGAAATACTCCCGGTATTCCTTCGTTCCGCCGCCTTGAAAAACGAAAAAATAATTCGGTTTAAGGTTGATGCATAAGAGAGTCGATACCTGACGGTTTTAACGGACATATTTTCGCCGGATACTGCGGCAGACGGTTTGGAAATATGCCCGATATTACCTTCACCGTCTTTCTTGTCCCGACAAAAATCTGTTCCGTTAAAACTGCTCGCACCGAAAACGGATTATTTTTGTTGAGCTTCGTTGAGGACGACGCAGGAATACCGGGCGTATTTCAAGGAGGACGAAACGGAATATCAGCAAAAAGAACCGTTTTCGGCGTCAGGCGTCGGCTCTCTTATGCATCAATTCAAATACGCAAAAAACGTGCAGATACAAGGAAAAGCGGTGAGATAATATAGGACATATTATAAGCCGCTTTGACGAAGTAGATGTGCGTTTTTTGCGCATTTGAACGGGTTCGGATGGGTACCGTAACCCTATATGAAAGTAGCAGTAATTGGTTCAGGAAATCTTCTTATCGGAATTAAAGACATGAGTATGTATATGCCGCCCGGTACAACCGAGATAGTATCCGGCGGTGCAAGAGGTATTGATTCCTGCGCAAAAGAATATGCAATATCTCACGGCATTACAATTACTGAATTTTTACCGGAATACAATAAGTATAAAAAGGCGCACCGCTAAAACGTAATATTAAAATAGTTCAATACGCCGATGAAATCCTTGCTTTTTGGGACGGGAAATCAGCGAATTCGTTATCAATTATTGTCGATTGTCGGACAAAAAAGTACGCATAATAAAAAAACGGACACGTGAATGTCCGTTTTTACGCTTACTTTCCTCTTTCTTTGCCGAAGAAGTACACGGCAACGGTTCCGGGTCCGCAGTGGGACGCGATAATCGTGCCTATATCGCCCATTCTGATATTTTTTACGTTGGGCATTGCCTTTTCAATTTCTTCTTTTACTTCCAGCGCCATATCAAGGCAGTTTGAATGGCTTATAAACATTTTTCCGTCATAATCGGTTCCGTTATCAGCATTGGCAATGACTTCTTTAACGGTGGTTGCAATGGCGTTTTTCTTGCCGCGAACCTTTGAATAGGCAATTATTCTGCCCTCGCAGTTAAGGTGCATTATAGGGCAGATATTAAGTATTGAGCCTACAAGCGCCGCCGCACCGCTTACGCGTCCGCTTCTGCGGAAAAACTTCATATCGGTTGAAAAGAACTGATGATGTACCTTGTTTCTGTTTTCGAGCAGCCACTTTTCAAGTTCTTCCATGCTCATTCCGCTGTCGCGCAAATCCGCCGCGGTATCAACAAGAAGTCCGTAGCCCATGCAACTGCAAAGGGAATCCACAACAATTATTTTTCTGTCGGGATATTTACTTTTGATTTTTGCCGCCGCTTCCATGGCATTCGCCACCGACGGCGTCATTCCCGATCCGAAAGCGATGTGCAGTATATCGCCCTTTTGCGCAAGGGAATCAAAGAAATCATAGTACTTAAATTCGTTTATCTGGGAAGTTGAGGGCAGATTGCCCGCGTCAAGCAGAGCATAAAACTCTTCCAAAGCCTTGGGATTACGGGACATATTGTCCTCGTATTCTTTGCCGGCAACCGAATAATTATAAAAGAGAACCGGCATATTTCTTTCGCTTACATAGGAATACGGCAAATCAACCGTTGATTCACATGACAAAATATAACTCATAACAATGCTCCTTGTTCGTTTTTATGCGTTTATTATATAATTATATCCCCAAAAATTCAACCTACACCGTTGTAAATCCTCTATACCGCCTGTTTATATAGGTGTAGAGTGCAAAATTTATCATTCTACCCACGGTAGAGTGACAAATTGTGATAAAATATTCACTTGTCCTTGACGTGATTTTATGATATCATATGTATAGATTTTATTTACGGAGTTGTTTTACTGTGACTGACCTTAAAGAAATAATTGCACAAAACATAACCGAACTGCGCCGTAAAAAGAATATGACCCAAGCCGAACTTGCACAGATACTGAATTATTCCGACAAGGCGGTTTCAAAGTGGGAACGCGCGGAATCAATTCCTGACATTGCGGTGCTTAAATCAATTTCCGATGTTTTTGAAGTCAATGTTGACTATCTTCTTTGCGAAACTCACCCCGATTCTTTTGTGGAGAAGGCGAAAATGAGCGCAAGGAAATTGAAAAATCGCGGTTTTATTACGGGGATTTCGGTTTTCCTTGTATGGTTCGTTGCTACGCTTGTGTACATTATCGGTACGGGTATTGCCGGCGGAATATATAAATGGTGGCTTGTTTTCGTTTATTCGGTGCCCGTTTCGTTTATCGTATGGCTTGTGCTTAACTCAATATGGTTCAATAAGCGCGTTAATTTTGTGATAATCTCGTTGCTTATTTGGTCTGGAATAGCCTCTATTTACGTGACTTTGCTTACGTTCGGCATAAATATGTATTTGATTTTCATTCTTGCGCTTATAGGTCAGGCAATAGTGCTTCTGTGGTCAAGAATTCGTAAATCCGACAAAAAGGTGAAGTGATTTTATGGACGGCAAAAAGACGAAACTCAATGCTTTGCTCGGCGGTTATTTTACGGGGAATCTGCCCGAATCTGTGGCTGTTTGCGCCTTTGCGGTTGACAAAGCGGAAGAAGAAAGCGCAGAGAACTTTGATATTCAGTCGGAAGAAATCGATAATTACACAGATTTTTCTGATGATGAATAAGAAATTGACATTGAAACGGACGTCGAAAAACGTTCGTTTTTTTGTGTAAGGCGATGAAGATTCTGTGCAAGGCGGTAAGCGCATGTATTGTGGATAGCATTTTATGCATAAGAGAACCGAACCCCTAACGGTTTTAACGGACATATTTTCGCCGGATACTGCGGCAGACGGCTCGGAAATATTTCCGATATTACCTTCGCCGTCTTTCTTGTCCCGACAAAAATCTGTTCCGTTAAAACTGCACGCACCGAAAACGGATTATTTTTGTCCGAGATTCGTTGAGGACGACGCAGGAATACCGGGCGTATTTCAAGGAGGACGAAACACAATATCGGCAAAAAGAACCGTTTTCGGCGTTAGGGTTCAATTCTCTTATGCATAAGATTGAGGTCTGCACATACCCCATATTGCAGCGGTTATCGTTATCAGCTATAATCTGAAAATAAATCAGGGAGCGCATTGTGCTCCCTTACCGTGTGAAATAACATAAAAAGTCAATGGCAGACAACGCAAAGAAAATAATTTTAAATTTGTCTGCCCTCAAAAACCCATTTCAATATCGTAGGGCGAGGGCTTGCTTTCGCCGCGTGCGCAAGAAGATTGAAGATTTGCAACAGACTTAATATTGCAAAATATCTACTGTTCCGCGTATAATCACTGCCGCTGAATTCGGCGGGACATAAAGCCCCGCCCTACCGCGAAAAACAAACACAGAACACAAAACAATCACATCAAACAGCACAAATTATCCCAATATTGCAGCGGCGACCATTACTCGCCATATTTACACAATACAAAAAGCGCATTGCGCTCCCTTGCCGTGTGAAATAACATAAAAAGTCAATGGCAGACAACGCAAAGAAAATAATTTTAAATTTGTCTGCCCTCAAAAACC
>CAKRZX010000001.1 GCA_934434555.1 uncultured Clostridia bacterium | reverse complement strand
TTTTTCGAATGTAGTAGTTTGACAAGTATTGCCATCCCGGACAGCGTGACAAGTATAGGTGATTACACTTTTTCCGGATGTAGTGGTTTGACAAGTATTGCCATCCCGGACAGCGTGACAAGTATAGGTGATTACACTTTTTCCGGTTGTGATAAATCAAAGTTAACGATCTACACCGATGATGCACCCACTGCCGCCTATGAATTTGCAAAAGAAAACGGTTACCGTTGTGTCATTCGGGGGTATCTAACGACGGACATACAGTTTACTGTTACCGACGGTGTTATGGAAATTACCGGCTCCGGTAAAATGCCTGATTATAACCTCTTTACCGGCACACCGTGGTACGGTTATAAGGACAGTATTACCCGAGTGATCCTGGATAGCCGGATTAGTGAGGTGGGTACATATAGCTTTTATGGCTTGAGTAATTTACGGGAACTGGTGACAGAAAATCCGAATCTGAAGCTTGGAACAAGGGCACTCAATACAGCCAACAAGAGTATCTGTGTGTATTCTGTGGCTGGAGGAACACTGGAAAAATATTGCTGCGATAATGCGGTGAATTTTGTCAAGCCGCTGGATACGCCTATCGTTGTAAGTGTAACCGGGGATACAATTATCGTCAAAACTGTGGAAGACGAAAAGGCGGAATTCAGCCTTGATGGAGTAACGTGGCAAACCAGCGGTGTCTTTGAGCGGCTTGCGCCGGTTACGGAATACAGGGTCTATGTCCGCCGATACAATGGCTATTCTCCAATCATCAGTGCGCCGCTGACGGTAAAAACAACAAAAGCAACCGTCCCGGTGGCTCCCGCAGACCCCGTAATTGTTGAACAAACAGCCCAAAAGGTTGTGCTTAAACAGGTTGACGGCGCAGAATATAGCAGCGACAACGGTACGACATGGCAAGCTTCCAATATTTTTGAAGGAATTATTTCGAATAAAATTTATGGCTTCTGTATTCGCGCGGCCGAAACAGAAACGGCGTTGGCCTCTTGTAACAGTATAAGCCTGTATTTTGCCTTGCCTGAAAAGCCGGTAATCGAGTCTGTTGGAGCCACAACATTGACAGTTAAAGTGGTTCGGGGATTTGAGTACAGCCTTGATAAAATCGAATGGCAGACCGATCCGCATTTCACCGGGCTTATTTATAATATGGACTATACGGTATATCAAAGAATTTCCAAGGAACAATACGCTAACGCCTATCAGGTTACCAGCGATGGCACAAATGTTTGCGTAAATGGTAGAGATAAACCGATTCCGGCTGCCCCGGCGGCACCGGAAGTAAAAGAGAGAACGGCGAACTCTGTCACGTTGAAAGCCACCGCCGGGTATGAATACCGGATGGATGATGGCGACTGGCAGACGAGCAATGTGTTTACGGGACTCTCACCCGACACTGAGTATACCTTCTATCAGCGGATTGCGGAAACCGACACGGTTGGTGCAAGTGACTCCAGCACAGGATTGCGGGTCAGAACGGTTCCGGCTTATATTCCGGGTAACTTCGATGAAGACGACATTGTCACCGAGGCGGATGCCATCTATCTGCTGATGCATACATTCTTCCCGGAGCAATACCCAATCGCACAGCCCTGCGACTACGATGGCGACGGCGCAGTCACCGAGGCAGACGCTATCTATCTGCTGATGTATACATTTTTTCCGGATCAATACCCAATACAATAAAAAGGAGGAATAGGCAGTGAAAAAAGTACTTTCTATTTTTATTACCATGTTGATGTTCGCGCTGCTGGTATTGCCGGTAGCCGCTGCCGGTATAATGGTCACGGTTACGCCGTCGGCTGCTACCGTAACCGCAGGAGAGACAATCATCTATACCGTTTCTTTGGGCGGTGTCTGCAAAGCCAAGTCCGGTTCGATTTCCGTTTCTTATGGCAGCGATTTTGAGCTGGTATCGGGCGAGTTCCTGAAAAGCGGTGCAACACTGTCCAGGTTTGATGCAGCCACCAATTTGGGGGCACTCGCCTTTCAGAACGAGACGGATTTGAGCGGTGCCTACTTTAAGCTGGTGCTGAAGGCCAAAGTTGCCTCGGCATCTGCACAGACAGTACGGATCTCTGTAACCTTAAAGAACGGTGCAACAGAGGTTGGCAGCGGTGAAAGTACGGTAAGCACCAAGATTGGTTGTAAAAACCATGCTTATGGCACATATTCTAAGACAAATGACGGTCAGCATCAGCGCATTTGTTCCGTCTGTGGCTATGTGGAGACATCCAACCACACATGGAACAGCGGCACGGTGACCAAGCCAGTCACCTGCAAGGAAAGCGGTACAAAGGTATTTTCCTGCACGGCGTGCGGAGCGGAAAAGACGGAAACCGTGGCCAAAAACAATGCACATAAATGGGGAGAGTGGCACATCACCAAGCAGCCTACTTGCACTACACCCGGCACCACGACCAAGACCTGTTTGGTGTGCGGCAAGACAGAAGACCAGACAGTCGGCGCCACCGGACACAGTATGGGCGGCTGGACGCAAAGCAAGGCGCCTACATGCACCGAGAATGGTGAGGAAAAGCGCAGCTGCTCCAAGTGCAGCAATGTGGAGACGAGAACGATCAAAGCGCTGGGACATAGCTTTTCCAATCCGATGGTGACAAAGCAGCCCACCTGCACAGAACCGGGGATTGAATCCGGTAAGTGTAGCCGCTGCGGACAAACCACCACCAATACGATTAAGGCCAAGGGACATGGCTTCGGTGCATGGATGGATACCAAGGAGGCTACCTGCACAGAGGGCGGTACGCAGGAGCGGAAGTGCTTTGCCTGCGATGCCGTGGAGAGCCGCACCACCAAGGCGCTAGGACACGATTTCGAGAACCCCACCATTGTCAAAGAAGCGACCATCAGTAGCACCGGACTGAAAGAGGGCAAATGTAAGCGCTGTGGCGAGATCACCAGCGAAGTGATTCCGTGCTCGGCCAAGGATGAGACGACCGGGGCGGAGTTTGAGGCCGACGAGGGTGTTTTTGAGGCTGGGACAGAGTTAGTGGTTGAGGAGATCTACGAGGACAATCCATCCTACACATCGGCAGAAAATGCCCTGAAGGAGAGCATCAGTGCTTTTAAGCTGTACAGTCTGACTGCTACCAAGAACGGCGTCGTCACACAGCCAAACGGCGAAGTGACAGTTACTCTGCCAATCCCGGATGGATTTGGTACGGATGTGGCTCTGTACCTTCTTGCGGAAGATGGTACGGCGGAGGAAGTCGAGGCTGTTGTGAGCGAAGACGGCAAAACGATATCTGCCAAACTGACAAAGCTGGGAAAGCTGGCCATCGGCAAACTGGGTGAAGGAACACCGACAGGGCCGGACGGCAACACATCCACAGATACGCCGGCAGGAACGGATGACAACGCATCCACAGATACGCCTGCCGCCACGAAAAACCATACGGTTCTGTATATTGTTTTGATCGTTGTGGTGCTTGGCGCTGGTGCAGCCGTCGCGGTTGTCCTGATTAAGAAAAAGAGAGCGAAGACAGAAATGCTTTAATCTGCTGGAATTCCCACCAAAGCACGGCTCCGCACAGCAGACCATCGCTGTGCGGAGCCGTCTGTGACTGTTGGGCGCGGGGATGTGCAGGTGTGTCAGACTACTAACACCGTGCTAAGCGTCTTGCAAGTGCTGAGGGTATCGTTATTAATATCTGATTTATTTTAGACAAGTATGTTTTTAAGCGATTTGTTTTCTTACTTCATATTTTCCAAATCTTTTAAACAAAACTCTTCACTGATTTTAGTAATCACAAGTATTCGTGTTCCCCGGAATCGTCAAGGATGCAGAGGACATAACGCGGGAACAGATGATAGCATACAGCCGGTAAAAAACATTTACCGCAAAACAAAAGCACCGCTTATTTCACGGTGCTTAATTCATCTACCTTACCGGCATCATAACAAATTCAAACTTAAAGCGTTTGTCGTCAAGCCAGTATTTCTTTTGGGGACGCGGACCGCAGGAATTTGAGCCGATACCGGAATTCTTGTAGTCTATGCGCACGTGGGTAAAGCCGTCGGAGAGAAGTTCGTCGGTGTGGTTTGCTTTGTCTACTGCGTGGGAATCAAAGGCGGAAACGTTTATATCCATTTTGTCCCCGGCTTCAAACAAAAGACCGTCAACAGCCAGCGAGCGGACGCCCGTATGGTTGCCGTGTTCCTGGGGACGGATATAGGGGACGTATTCGCCCTTTGCCGTGCCTGTGTGGTATCCAAGGTGGGCATGGTGCATAAGGTCGCAGTAACTTTCCCGCGGACCGTAGCCGAAATACGTAAACTCCGCATCGGGGTTTTTAAGGGTGAATTCCATACCGAAACGGGGGAAATAGTCGATGTTGCAAACTTCCGCACGCTTTGCGTCAAGCGAAAAACTTATTCTGCCGTCGGCAAATACGGTTATATCCTGTGTAAAACGGTAAAGCGGTCGGCGCGAAACGCCCGCAATGCTGTTTGAAACGGCAATTACGCCGTCGCGGATACAGGCGGAATACGTTTTTACAAACGATTTATCAAGATTTTCGCCCTGCCAGATATCCATTTGATACCACTTGTAGCGCATATGGGTATCGTTGTCCGTGGGCGCGCGGAACATTGTGATTTCCGCGGGCTTTTCAAGATGTTCCGAGCCCTCTGTCTTTATGCTTGTAAACGCGCCCAACTGCCTTGAAAATACGTATTCAAAGCCGTCGCCGCGGGCATAAATATTGAATTTGTCCTCTGTAAGGGGGCAAAGAACGCCGCAAACGTGCTTTTCTTTCTTTTTGCACGGAATTTCCTGTTCAAGCCGTCCGATTTCTTTGCCGTTCTCCCAAAGTGAAACCTCTGCGCTCAACGCCTTTTCGCATTCTTCGGGAAGGGGTTTATCAAGGGCGATAACCGTCTTTCTATGAGGTTTGATTGTTGCCTGAACCGTCTTTTCGTCGTAAATACTGCCGTCAAGATAGATTTTTATCCGAATTTCTTTGCCCGTAAGGTCAAGGAAATCGTAGTGGTTTGTGTATTCAACGGCGTTGTTCTTAACTTTGAACCTGAACGGCGTGTATGCGGCTTTTGCTTCAAGCGTACCCGCCTTAAAACTTCTGTCGGCAAACACAAGTCCGTCACAGCAGAAATTCCCGTCGTGGGTAAGCTCGCCCTTAAAATCGCCGCCGTAGCGATATGCGCCGTCCCTGTACACTGCGTGGTCAGCCCATTCCCAGATACAGCCGCCGATAAGTTTTTTGTACTTGTAGAAAATATCCCAGTAGTCGTAAACGTCGCCGGGACCGTTGCCCATGGCGTGGGAATACTCGCAAAGCATAACGGGCTGGTCGTAGTCGTCGTTTTCCGCCAAAAGCGAAACGAGTGTGGCGTGATCAACGTACATTCTTGAATATACGTCCACATCTCTGCGGGGAGTGTTCTCAACGCCCACATAGCATTCGGCACGTGAGGCGTCCTCGCAGTGCATTATTACGCCCTCGCGGCGTGCGCGGATCCAGTCAATCATCGCTTTTTGGTTCTCGCCGTACCCGCTCTCGTTGCCGGTGGACCACATTATTATTGACGCGTGGTTTTTATCCCGTTCAAAAGCCCGCTCCATACGGCTTACAAACTCGTTTTTCCACTTTTTGTCGCGGCAGGTCCACTGTTCGGGCATATCACGCCAGCCGTCAAGTGTTGACGCAACCGCACGGGTGAATCCGTGTGACTCAATATCGGTTTCAAGTATTACGTAAAGACCCAGTTCGTCACAGTATTCAAGGAAGCGGGGCGAGGGGGGATAATGTGATGTGCGAACGGTGTTTATGTTCAGCTCTTTCATCAGCAAAAGGTCGCGCTTTATTTCGTCGTCCGTCATGCACCAGCCGCCGTGAGGTGTGGTGTCGTGGTGATTGATTCCTTTCATCTTTATGGGCGAACCGTTTATTAAAAGTTCCAGATCCTTTGACATTGTAACGGTTCTGAAACCGACTTTTTGGGTTATCTGTTCACCTGCGCATTCAAACACAAGAGTGTAAAGGTCGGGAGTTTCGGCAGTCCAGCGGCGGGGATTCTTAACGGTAAAGGAACCCGACTTATCAATTGTTTTCTTTTCGAGAAGTTCGTTTTCGAAGTAAAGCGAAACCTCGGCTTTTTTGTCAATGGCGATATTTATGCTGTTTTTATCGGTAGTGATGTCGATATCACGGATATGATTCTTCGGGCGCGAAAGCAGATAAACATCGCGGAAGATTCCGTTGAAACGGAAGAAGTCCTGGTCCTCAATATAACTTGTTGCCGCCCACTTGTGAACCTTAACAATAAGTTCGTTTTCGCCTGACGTAACAAAGGCGGTGATGTCAAATTCGGACTGCAAATGGGAGCCTGCGGTGAAGCCCGCGTATTTTCCGTTTACGAAAATTTCGCCGCAGGCGGAAAGCCCCTCAAAAACAAGATAGTGTTTGGTAAGCTCTTCCGAAACGGAAAAAGTTCTTCTGTAAACGCCCATCGGGTTAATGTCGGGAACGTAGGGCGGGTCACAGGGATAGGGAAAGTTGATGTTTGAATAGTTCGGTTCTTCGTAACCCTTTAACTGCCAGCAGGAGGGAACGTCAATACTGTCCCATTCTGCAATATCTTCCGGTGCGGCATCGCCGTTTTCAAAAAAGGCAAAATCCCACACGCCGTTAAGCAAGGTGTATTCCGAACACCCGCCGGGGATATAGTATGCCCGTTGTTTGAGCCTGTTTTGGCTTGTCTTTAACGGATTTTCATAAAAGCGCATAGTGTAATTCTCCTGTAATTTTTTTTGATTATAACAAATAAAAAAAGCAAAGTCAATATTATTATATTGCTTTATATAACTATATTGCTCAAAATGAGTGGAAAAGTCAAGGGAATAAGCATTATATTTTGCTGTTTGGACGCATTGCGGAACGCTGGAACTGCGCTTTTTTTTATGTCCCGCCGGAACTCGGAAAGGTGGTTTTATAGCAGGGGGGGATAGTTCTTTGCTGCAATATAGCCGTTTGTAAATCCCGCAAACTTTCTGCGCCTGCGGCAGCAGCAAGCCGCTGCCCTACGGGGGGAAAAGGGGTGTTTGAAAAGAAACAGGTTTTGCGGTAAAACTGATTTTTGAATTGTATTCTTTGTTTATTCTCCGCGGTAGGGCGGGGCTTTATGTCCCGCCGGAACTTGAAAAGGTGATTTTATGGCGGGGGGATAGTTTTTTGCGGCAATATAGCCGTTTGCAAATCCCGCAAACTTTCTGCGCCTGCGGCAGTAGCAAGCCGCAGCCCTACGGGAGGGAGGGGTGCTTGAAAAGAAACAGGTTTTGCGGTAAAACTGATTTTTGAATTATATTCTTTGTTTATTCTTCGCGGTAGGGCGGGGCTTTATGTCCCGCCGGAACTCGGAAAGGTGGTTTTATTAGCGGGGGGGGTTTGCGGCAATATAGCCGTTTGTAAATCCGCAATCTTTCTGCGCCTGCGGCAGCAGCAAGCCGCTGCCCTACGGGGAAAAAGGGGTGATTGAAAATTGTTTGATAAAATTGCTTTTGCGTTACTGCTGTCTCACATAAAACAAAAACAGCGCGGGAAAAATCCCGCACTGTCTTATTTTATAACGTTTTCCGAGTACCACTTGACCATTCCCGCAACAAGCAGATTCCAACTTTGGAAACCGAGGTTGTTTACACCCTCACAGGTGTCGGGGTCATAGTATTCGTGCATGGCACCATTTTTTTCAATGTCGTCGGCAAAAAGTTTTATCGTCTTTTCGCAAATCGATACGGCGTCGTCAAAGTAACCGTAGTCAAGCAAGCCTTTGAATACCATATAGTTTGATATTCCCCAAACGGGACCGAGCCAACAGGACGGATTGCCCGAGGGCTGAACGCGGTACATCTTTTCAAGTTTTGAAAGCGTCCTGATACCGCCGTTGCAGTTGAAAGTTTTTTCGTTACGGTAGTTTTCCTCAACCACGCGTTTTGCCTGTTCGGGCGTGGCAATTCCCGCCCAAAGGGGCATAAATCCCGTCCAAACGTCTATACGCTGAATAAGTCCGTTCCAGTGACGCGGTGCGCCCAAATGCAAAAAGTTCTTTGTTATGGGCTTTAAGTTGATATCAACGCTGTAAAAGAATCCGTTGCGTTCGTCCCAACAGTTTTCGCGAATCGCGTTGCCCAAAGTTTCCGCCTTTTTTGCGTAGAAATCGGATTTTTCCGCATCAAAGTGAGCGGCAAGCGCGCTTAACGCAAGCAGTTCCCTGTACATAAGGCTGTTGAGGTATATTGACGCGCAACTGCCGTCGGGACGGTAGAACGCGCAAGGGTCGTTGTCCACGCCGATAGCGCAGTCGTCAAGCCAAAAATACAGTCCCGTAGGCGCATGAAAACAGTTTTCAAAGTAGAAACCGATATACTTTTCAAATTTGTCAAAGTACCCGTCAAGCCACGAAAAATCATTGAGCTTTTCCGAAACGTAAAGCGCGTGCTGCGCAAGACAGGGCTTGTGCGTGTTCGTTTTATGTCCGGGAACAACGTCGCTCTCATCAAAGGGCGGCATACATTTTACGGGCGTAATGTCTATGGGCATCCAGCCGTCGGGACGGATATGCTCCAAAAAGTTAAGAACACAGCCTTTTTCGTATTCGCTGATGTCATCGGTTGTAATGTCGCCTAACGCGACATCGGTCAGCCAACTGTCCCAATCCCAGAGTTCCTGCGGGTAACAGGCGCCGGGAACGATGAATTTGTAATTTATCTGACCGCCGCTTTCTCTGAAAAACATACAAAAAGACTTATCCGCATATTCACGGATAAGTCTTTCGCAGTTGCAATAGTCTGCAATCATTAAATTACTTTACGCTTTCTTTAATTTTGTTGATGCATTCTTTGCAAATAAGTTTGCCGCCGAATTCGATTACGTCGTCCACGCTGTTGCAGAACATACAAGCGGGCTCGTACTTTTTCAGCATAATTGAGCCGGTGTCATCAACATAAATCTCAACCGCGTCGCCCGCTTTAAGGTCGAAACGGGTTCTGATTCCCTTCGGTATAACTACGCGTCCCAATTCGTCAAACTGTCTTACAATACCCATTGCTTTCATAAAGATAACCCCCATATCTTTTTAATTTCAAATTCATTTTACAATAAAATCGGCAATATGTCAATAGTTGTTTTTAATTGTTGAAAAAATATACGCGAAAAAATTGTGAAAAAATGATAAAAAACGCAACATAATAAAAAAAGACGCTGAAAAAGCGCCTTTTAACATTATTTCCGCAAGGAAATCAAGCCATTTTTGCAACGGCCTTTGCAAGTTGCGACTTCTTGTTGGCTGCCGCGTTTTTATGAATAACGCCCTTGGTAGCCGCTTTATCAACAACTGCAAACATTTTGGGCAGCATAGCCTCGCAAGCGGCTTTGTCGCCGGCTTCAACGGCAGCAGAGAATTTTTTAAGGCTTGTTTTAAGATTTGATTTTACACTGCGGTTTCTCATCTGCTTTTTAGCGGTAACCTTAATTCTCTTCTTGGCTGACTTTATATTTGCCATGGATTTCCCTCCTAACATATAATTCGCTTGTTACAATAACGAGCATATTCTATCATAAGGCGCGGGTTTTGGCAAGGAATTTTTTTGTTTTTGGCGTTTTGAATAGAAAAAAATTTTCGGAACATAATTTTATAAGAAAATTTTGATTGTTTCGGGGGAACAAAAATGATATTCAGAACGGATTTGGCCAAAGAAGCGTGCAAGGGACTTGAAAATACCGACGGGCTTGACAGCGAGGAATTCACTTCTTTCGGCATAAGCGGAAACAGGGTGAGAATTTCTTCCGACGGTGCGTCCCGGAAAACGGGAAAACGCAAGGGAGAATATGTGTCGTTTGAAACCGATGCCGTGGAAACGCGGGACGTGGAAAACTACGAAAACATTTCCCGCGCGATAGCGGAAGAAATACGGAAGATGATAAAGAATCCACGCGGGGCGGTGCTTGTGGCGGGCTTGGGAAACGACAGAATGACGCCCGATTCCGTGGGGCCCAAGGCGGCAAAAAACATTCTTGTTACAAAGCACATATTTGAATTTATGCCCGCGGCGGCAGATGAAAGAATGAATCCCGTATGCGCAATCGCCCCGGGTGTGCTGGGCGTAACGGGAATCGAAAGCGCGGATATAATTAAAGGTATATGCAAAGAAAACGATATCGGCGCGGTAATAGTAATTGACGCCCTTGCCGCAAGAAAAAGTGAGAGGATGTTTTCCACGTTTCAGATTACCGACGCGGGAATTGAGCCGGGGGCGGGCGTGGGAAACAAACGCAGCGCATTAAATAATGAAACTTTGGGCGTGCCGGTTATTGCAATAGGCGTGCCCACGGTGGTATACGCAACGTCGCTTGTGTTTGACGCGGCAGTGGATATTTTAAGTTCGGCAACGGGCAAAACGGAGGATGAAATAAGCGACGCGGCAATGAAAATCGCGAAAATCAAAATGGACGATATGGTGGTAACGCCCAAAGAGATAGACATTGTGGCAGCCGACAGCGCAAAAATCATTGCTGACGGAATAAACCTTGCACTGCATAAGGGGCTTTCACTTGACGAAATAAACGCCTATATGGCTTGAAACTTTTTGTAATACGGCACGGTAAAAAAGCATACATTTATCCTGAAAAGGGGGATAAACGTATGAGAAAATGGACGTGTTGTTTGCTTTCGGCGGCGCTTTTAATCTGCTTTTCCTTTTATCCGCAAGGGGGGAAAACGGTAACGCTCAGCAGTTCCGCACTTGATGTTTCCCGCAATGAAAGCACAAGCTTTTTTGAAAAGGCGCTTGAAAGGTGCATACGGTTTTTTATGGGAATAAAAAACGGAGAGAGCGGCAGTACGCGTATTGTTATCGATTTAACCGGGGAAAACGAAAGTTTTAAGGTTGAGGTTGAACGGATAAAGGCGGAGATAAGCACCGAAAAAAGCGAAGCCGTGCCAAAAAGCGCCGAACGCGCAAGCAAGGTGCTTATTTACCATACCCACACCGACGAAGCGTACTTAAAGGGCGACAAGGATTATGTTGAAACGTCCGCGGGCAGAACGAAAAATCCCGAATACAGCGTGATAAGCGTGGGTGAAACGCTTAAAACAAGCCTTGAAAAGGACGGCTTTACCGTTGTTCACGACAGCACCGACAACGTGCGCAACGGATTCAATAAAGCGTATCAGACAAGTTATGAAACGATAAAGGGCTACATAGGCGACGCGGACGTGTTTATTGACCTGCACCGGGACGCGTATTCGGGAAGAAAACCAAACTTTGTCACGCAGGGCAGCACCGAGTATGCCCACGTTTGCTTTGTTGTTGCGCGGGGACAGAATTATACCGAAAAGCCCCGCTGGCAGGAAAATTACAAACTTGCCCAGAAAATCAACGACCGAATGAACGAACTCTGCCCCGGAATAGCAAAGGGGATAATTTTTAAGGATAAAACAAGATTCAATCAGCACGTGTCAGGGTCATGCCTGCTTATAGAAATGGGCAACGAACAAAACACCCTTGAACAGGTCAAGGCAAGCGCCGAAATTGTCGCCGCGGCGATGAATGATATAATAGAGTAGGTAATACGATAAATAATAAAATATTCAAATAAAAAATAATATAAGGGGGCATTGACTTTTGTAATTGATTATGGTAATATAAGGATATAAAAAAGAAGGGATTGCATTAAAATGAAAAAAATCCTTATACCCGTAATATCCGTACTCTGCACATTGATAATAGTCTTTGCCGCGTGGTATTTCGGCTTATTTGATGTTATCAAAGCCTCAACAAGAAAGATTGATTCCGAACTTTACAAAGAGGTTTACAACAGGTACACTTACAATATAAACCCCGATACCAACTATTTGCCCCTTTTTCCCCGTGAAGACGGAAAAGCGTATAAGGGCTTTGCGGCGGGCGGCAACAGTGACTGGTATGCTTCCGTAAATGCTCCGAAACAGAAGATACAGACGGTGAAAGAGAGTACCCGTGATTTCAAAAAAGTAAAGTTGGCGGATAACGCATATCTTCTTACTGACGGCTGCAAGCCGATAGAGATGAAGGGTGAAGAGTATAAAAACGGGGTCTGGGTCAACGGCTATCTTGTAATAAACGACACGCCCTTTTCGTTCACGGTAATCTGCTATACGGATTCGGGCGACCGGGACGAAGCGTTCGATTTTATCTGTAAAACGGTTTCCGACGTAACAAAATAAAATACGGCGCAGATAATAAAAAGTCTGCGCTTTTTTTATTTTTGCGGACAAAAGCCGGTAAACTGAAATTTCAGGTTGAAATTTCTCCGAAATAATAGTATAATATGAGGGTAAAAATAAATCGCCGTTCATTGAGAGGTTTTGCATGAAAAAGTTTCTTGCCGCCGCAATTGCGGTAATAACCGTTATGTGCTGTGTGATAAATGCTGCGGCAATAGCACCCGCCGCATACAGCGTTACGGTAACAAACGAAGATTCCTCGGGCAATACATACATATTATATATACTTAATCCGTCGGGGCATTATGATTCGCAAACCGATACCGCCACGGTATATATCACAAACACGAGCGGTCACGATATCGGTTTTGAAATGTCCGTGGGCTGGGCGGGAAGCACGGTAAAAACGGACATCACCACCGGTAAAGTTAAAGTTTCGGGCGGGGTAACGGCGCGTTTTTCGGTTTCGGGGCTTAAAGGTATCCCCGAAAAGGCAAACGACGATTTGGGCTACGTTCCGGATTCACATTTAAGCGAGGGTTCGGTTGTGAGGATTGGACTTACCGGTTTTCAGGCGGGCGATACATTTACCGTTTCGGGCATAAACATCGGCAGCACAAAGAATACTTTGTTTAAGGAAACAAACGCGGTGGAGAGCGTCGTATTTGATGCCAAAAACATCGAAAACGCCAAAAACGTTATCGCCGATGAAGAGGAAGAACCGAAACCGACGGAAGAGTTCGGAATAGTGCTTACTCAGCCGTCAAACGAAACGGTAACGAAATTTATAACAATAGTTGCGGTGTCGGCGGGCTTGTTCGTCGGCGGCGCGGCAATATATATTTGTTCAATGATAATAAGGAGGAGAAAAGATGCAGGAAATTGAAAAGTATAATCAGTGGCTTAATCAAGAGGGGCTTGACGGTGAAGTCCGCGCCCAACTTGAAAAGATAAAGGACGATAAAAACGAGATTTTTGAAAGTTTTTATAAGGATTTGGAGTTCGGCACTGCGGGACTTCGCGGCATTCTCGGCGCGGGAACGAACAGAATGAACATATACACCGTAGGTAAGGCTACCGAGGGCTTTGCAAAATATCTTCTTGCGAATTTTGAAAATCCGTCAATAGCCATTGCCTACGATTCAAGAATAAATTCCGAACTTTTTGCCCGAACGAGCGCAAGAATTATGGCGCAGAACGGTATAAAGGTTTACCTTTACGGCGAACTTATGCCCACGCCCATGCTTTCGTATGCGGTGCGCTTTTATAATTGCTCGGGCGGTATAGTTATCACCGCAAGCCATAATCCGGCAAAATATAACGGATATAAGGTCTACGGTCCCGACGGCTGTCAGGCGGGACCCGAAATGGCAGACGCAATTTTGGCGGAAATCGAAAAAACGGATATCTTCAACGTAAAACTTGCCGACAAAAACGACAGTCATATTGAAATCATTCCCGATTCCACAATAGAAAGCTTTGTTGACACCATACTTAAAGAGCGTGTTTGCGTTGATAAAAACGCCGTAAAGAATCTTAATATAGTATACACGCCCCTTAACGGAACGGGTCTTATGCCCGTAATGCGCACGTTTAAGAAAATGGGCATAGAAAACGTTACCGTGGTAAAAGAACAGGAAAAGCCCGACGGGAATTTTCCCACGTGCCCCTATCCCAACCCGGAAATGCGGGAAGCACTTGAAAAGGGCATAGTAACCCTTGAAAAGTGCGGCGGCGATATCCTTATTGCCACCGACCCCGATGCCGACAGGGTGGGTACTGCGGTTAAGCACAAAAACGAATACGTGCTTATTTCCGGCAACGAGATGGGCGTGCTTATGCTTGATTACATTTCAAGAATCCGTACCGAAAACGGCACAATGCCCAAAAATCCCGTTGCGGTAAAAACGATAGTTACCACCGCCATGGTTGACGATGTTGCCGCGTCCTACGGCATTAAACTTGAAAGCGTGCTTACGGGATTCAAGTTTATCGGCGGAGTTATAGCCGACTTTGAAGAGCATAACAGGGTGGAAGATTATCTTCTCGGCTTTGAGGAAAGCTACGGGTATCTTATAGGCGTTCACGCCCGCGATAAGGACGCGATAAGCGCCTGTATGCTTATTGCCGATATGGCGGCATACTACAAATCGCAGGGCAAAACGCTCATAGATGTTCTTGACGAACTGTTTGAAAAATACGGCTATTACAACAACAAAACCGTTTCTTTTGCCTTTGAGGGTGCGTCGGGAATGGAGAAAATGGCGGGTATAATGGAATCTTTGCGCACAAATCCGCCCCAAACGGTTGCTGGCGCGGAAATTACGGAAATAAGCGATTACAAACTTTCCGTTACGAAGAACGCGCAGGGCGAAACGAAGATCCTTCTGCCCAAGTCCAACGTGCTTGCGTATAAACTTTCCGACGGCTGTTCCTTTGTGGTTCGTCCCTCGGGCACAGAACCCAAGTTAAAGGTGTATATGTTCGCCAAGGCGGATTCGGCGGAAAAGTCCCGCGCAAGGGTCGAAGAACTCAAAAACGCACTTGAAAAGATCATAAACTGAGTTTTTTCCGCTTTTTGCGGGAATTTTGAAATAAGGGGGATAATAAAATGTATATTTCGGATTCGGTAAAATATGTAGGAGTAAACGACAGAAACATTGACCTTTTTGAGGGTCAGTATTTCGTGCCGGAGGGAATGTCGTACAATTCGTATGTTGTTTTTGATGAGAAAATTGCCGTGCTTGACACGGTTGACGGGCATTTTTGCAAAGAGTGGCTTGAAAATCTTGAAAACGCGCTTAACGGCAAAGAACCGGATTATCTTATCGTTCAGCATATGGAACCTGACCATTCGGCGTGCATTGCCGATTTCGCCGCAAAATATCCAAAGGCGAAAATCGTGGGCAATGCTCAAACGTTTAAGATGATTGCAAACTTCTTTTCCGTTGATTTCGGCGAAAGAAAAGAGGTCGTAACAAACGGGCAGTCGCTGTCGCTGGGCAAAAAGTCGCTTACGTTCGTCTTTGCGCCCATGGTGCACTGGCCGGAAGTTATGGTTACGTATCTTGACGCGGACAAAATTCTGTTTTCAGCCGACGGTTTCGGCAAATTCGGCGCGCTTGATGCCGTTGAGGAATGGGATTGCGAGGCGCGCAGATACTATTTCGGCATTGTGGGCAAGTACGGCGCACAGGTTCAGGCGCTTTTGAAAAAGGCTGCGGCGCTTGATATTGATACGATCTGCCCGCTTCACGGACCGGTGCTTAAAGGCGAAGAAGCCGCCCACGCAATAAAACAGTATGACACGTGGTCGGCGTACACACCTGAAAACGAAGGTGTTGTTATCTGCTACGCGTCCGTTTACGGCAACACCAAAAAGGCGGCGGAACTGCTTTATTCGGATTTGATTGATTCAAATTGCAAAGTTACAATGTTCGACCTTGCACGGTGCGATATGGCGGAAGCGGTGGAAGACGCGTTCAGGTACAGCAAACTTGTGCTCGCGAGCATTACTTATAACGCCGACGTTTTCCCCGTTATGCGTGAGTTTTTAAGCGCCCTTTGTGAGCGGAACTACCAAAACCGCACGGTGGGATTTATTGAAAACGGTTCGTGGGCGCCTCTGGCGGCAAAAATAATGCGCTCGTCACTTGAAAAGTGCAAGGATATCACGTTCCTTGAAAACACCGTAACGGTAAATTCGGCGGTAAAAGAAAACAATATTGAACAGATTCACGCCATGGCAAGGGAATTGGCGTGAGATAAAAAGAGCCTCGGCGCACTCGACCGGGGTTCTTTCTTTTTTATAATTTTATATAAAAAGTTAATAAATACGCTTGAACGGTTAAAAAAGTATTGACAAAAATAAACGGTAGGGGGTATAATGTTATCGGATAATGAAGGAGGAGTTTAATGTGAAAAGAGTATTATCTGTAATGCTTGCGATTGCGATGATTATTTCATGCATCTCAATCGTATCGTTTGCCGTTCCCACCGAAGAGGAAACGGTTTTCGAGGTAAACTTTGATGACAAGATTGTTGATCCCAGCGGCTATGTAGGAAGCGCGCCGAGTTCTTATGACATGGCCGCTGTCGACGATGCGGATCACGGCAAAGTAATGGAGTTCAAAACGAGTCACAGCTGGGTTTCTCCCTGCTGGGATATGGGGCTGAAAATTAAGGAATATGCAGATAAGCACCCGGGCAAGGATATTAGTATAACCCTTTCGGCTGACGTAAAACTTGACAATGCAAAATCGGTTGCTTTGCGTTTTAGGAAAGACCGCGACAATGGCATGATTCTCGACGCATACAACATGGGAATTTATTTTGGAAGTGTTGAAAACGGCAAATGGGTAAAACTCAGCAAAACATTTACTGTTAAGGCGGCTGATACTGAAAAAATCACCGGCAATTCTTCTTTCGGCATTTGTCTTGATTCACTTCATCAGGCAGATACAAGCAAGGAAGTTACCGCAAGGATTGACAACATTAAGGTTGTTACGTATTACGATAAGCCCGAGATTGTAAACGGCAATGCCGAAAGCGGCACAGCAGGTTGGGATACATTCCACGCTGTGGGCGGCAGCAGTATTGCGCAGGTTGAAGGCGGTGCCAACGGCACGGCTCACTCAATCAAATTCTCCGTGGGCAACGGCAATCAATGGTCTTCGGTTGCATTCAATCTGGGTCCTGCAATTATGGATGATGAGGCTAACGGTTATACCGGCGGCGGTGCGGGAATATACAGGATTAAGTTCTGGGCAAAGGCTGCCGAAGGTAAGGGCGGAAAATTCAGTTTTGTACTTAATTCCCAGTATCACAAACAGAAAGGTGAAGTTCAAAACGATCTTACCGAAGAACAGTTTGCAGAAATTAAGGATTATGACAGCAGCACGTTCATTATGAATTCTGCGTTTACAATGACAGATCAATGGCAACAGTATGAAATCATCCTTCCTGTATCGGCAAGCTTTCACACTTTTATAAAGAAACTGTATTCTTTCGGCAAGACCAATGTTTATGACCTGATCCTGCGTTTTGACGGCTCCGGAAGCGGGAAGGCTTTTGAAAAGGCTCAGTTTGATTATTATATTGATGAGGTTGTTATCGAACATAGTAGTAATGCAGGTATCGGTATAAAAACACTGGGCGGGAATGGAAGTCTCTATGAAGTTGTTAAGGGCGGATCTGATTTTACCGCATTAAAGGAGTCAGCAAAAGACGGTAAAGTTAAAACTACATTCAGGGTATATAATTTAAGTGATACCGTGCTCAATTTCCAATTGATGCTCCAAAACAGCACAAACTGGCAATGGCTTACTTTGAATGGCAAGCAGCACATTGCTGCATCAAAGGTAGATCCTTATTCGTACATTGATATTGATTACGAATTTGATATTGACGAAAACGGAATGGTGACAGACTCATCCAATAACAGTAAGATATCTCTTAAACAAGTGTTTTTCCGTATGGACATCCATGCATTCATTGATGGACAATTTGTTTGTGCACCGGCAGGAAAGGAAGCGGTTATTGTACCACTCAGTAATCCTGAAATTATAACTGAAATGCAGAAGATGGAGCCCGCTAATTCCGGATCGATGGCAGTTAAAAACGTATATGACGGTTATGCCCTTACTTCACTTAATCTTGATTCGGGCAAAACTCTTGACTTTAATTTCTATGCTGCATTTGCGTCGGCTGACGCGGGCGAGAAAGCAACGGTAAATATTTACCGCGGCGGTAAAGTCGTATCCACTCTTAATGGCAGTAGGGAAGCAGGAACATTGCGTTATAAGTTCACTTATGCCGATATCGCTCCCCAGAGTATGGCGGACGAAATAACGGCGGAACTTAAAGTTAACGGTAAAACGGTAGCTACCCGCACCGAAAGCATAAAAAGTTACTGCGAAAAGGTGCTTGCAACAGCTGACGCTGACAAGTACAGAACCTTTATGGCGGATATGCTTACTTACGGTCAGGCACTGAGCGATTATAAGAATTTGGGCAAGACAATTGCAGGAGAAAACGATGCGTGGATTGCAACAAGCAAGACTGACTTTGCAACCATTAAAGGTGAACTTCAATCTGTAAAATCGGCAACAACTGCAATTGACACAAACAACAAAATCAAGTCGGCGGGACTGTATTTCTATGATGTCAACAAGATTTATTTCCGAGCGGAAATAAACGGCGGCGTTGTGAAAATCAACGGAACCGAAGTTGACGGAAACAATGGCAAGTATTATACCGACGGCATAGCGGCGTCAAAATTTGCAGATGTTTATACCGTTACGGTTACGGCAGAAGTTAACGGAACAGAAGTACACAAAGTAACGTACAGCGTAAACAGTTATGTTTTGTCAAAATGCGACGGCGACGCGGCAATAAACGTGCTTGCCCGTGCGCTTGGCTGCTACGGCTATTCCGCAACACAACTTTCATAAGGGGGAAGTAAAATGAAAAAAGCATATACCGCACCCGAAATAGATATCACTGTTTTAGGCAGTGAGGGAATTTTAACGGATTCCGCACAGGAGACCGGCGGCGAAGACGAAGACGGTTTCTAAAAAATATGAGGCAGTGCCACAAGTTCGGCGCTGCCTTTTTGTTCGGATAAGTATAAAAAAGCGGGCAGTTTGATTCTGCCCGTTTTCTGCTTATGCATAAGAGAACCGAACCCTGACGCCGAAAACGGTTCTTTTTGCCGATATCCAGTTTCGTCCTCCTTGAAATACGCCCGGTATTCCCGCGTCGTCCTCAACGAATCTCGACAAAAATAATCCGTTTTCGGTGCACGCAGTTTTAACAAAAGTAGATTTTTGTCGGGACAAGAAAATGGTAATATCTGGCATATTCCCAAGCCGTCTGCCGCAGGGCGAAAATATGTCCGTTAAAACCGTTAGGTGTTCGGCTCTCTTATGCATAACGAATGTGTGGCTTACTTTATCTTCTTCCCGCGCACAAAAACGTCGGAAACATTCACGTTGCCGTCAAAGATGACTATATCTGCGTCAAAGCCCTTTTCAAGCAGACCTTTTGTTTTTGAACCGAGAATTCGCGCGGGGGTGGCAGACGCCATTTTTGCCGCATCGGCAATGGATACGCCCGCAGCAACCATATTACGCACAAGGCGGTCGCACGTGGCAACACTCCCCGCAAAGGTTTCGCTGTCCATAAGTTTGGCAACGCCGTCAACAATGCGCACTTTTTGCCCGTTGTCAAGGCTGCCCAAAACGCTGAATGAGCCGTCGGGACTTCCCGCGCCGCGCATTGCGTCGGTTATAAGGGCAACACGGTCACTGCCCTTGAACTTATGAATCATCTTTAACAGCGGCAGCGGCAAATGCATACCGTCGGCAATAATTTCAACGTCAATGTCATCGTTCAGGTATGCCGCTTCGACCGCACCCGCCTGACGCACGCCGTTTAAGCGGAAAACGGTGGACATTGCACAGTAAAAATGCGTCATAAGCGAATAGCCGTGCTTAAAGGATTCGGTTGTTTGGTAAAAATCCGCGTCGGTGTGACCCGCCGAAACGATAATACCTTCTTCTTTCATTCGCTTAGCAAAAAGAAAATCCGTGTCCACTTCGGGAGCGGCGCTCCAACGCACAATATTGCCGTCTGCGGCTTTAAGGATTTCTTCATATTCTTCTTTTATCGGCGAGTGAACGTATTTCGGGTCCTGTGCGCCTTTTTTTGAAAGCGCAAAATACGGTCCCTCCAAGTGAATCCCCAAAAAGTCTGCACCTGTGCGCTCTTTTTTCAGCACTTCCTTGTAGGCGTTTATCATCATTACGGTTTCTTCAACGCTGCCCGAAAGTCCCGTGGGGCACATTGCGGTTGTGCCGTGCAAAGCGTGAAAAGCAGCGATTTTTTCAAATGCTTCAACGGTCCCGTCCATAAAGTCATAACCGTCGCCGCCGTGAATGTGCAAATCTATAAATCCCGCGCTTACATACTTGCCCGAAGCGTCAATTATTCTGTCTGCTTTTTTTGCGTCGGCTATTTTTCCGTTTTCAAAAAATACCGGGCGTTTTTCTTCTTTCCCGCCGGAAAGCACGGTTCCGTTTTTAATTTCCGTTATCATTTTGTTCACCTCAAAAAACGTGGCGGTTGCGTTCAAGCAGTTCAAAGCGGAAAAGCACGTATTTGCCCTTTGAAAGCTTGAAGTCGGCACAGTAGGTATAAACGTACCTGCCGTAATAAACCTGAACGGGAACGGTGAGATCGCAGTCACTTACCTGATGATTTTGTATCGAATCAAAGCCCACGGTAAAGCCGCGGTCCTGGTCGGCAAGATCGGTGCGCTTGCCTTGGGTGATTTCGATTCCGTAAACGGAAAAAGCATTTATGAGCGATTCTTTTTCTGCGTTTGAAAGCAGAACATCGCCCGAAAAATTAAAGGAAATAAATTCGGGCTTTTTCTTTGCCGTTTTCGTGGCAACCTGATTTACCGCTTCATCCGCTGCTTCAAAAACGGCGGAAGCAAAGGCGGAAGTGCCCTCCGGAACGGTTATGGCGCCGCCCATAATTTCGTGAGAAACGCTGTCAATGCGGGTGGGGCTTTGGCTGCACGCCGAAAATAAAAGTATAATTGGTATTAAACAAGATAAAAGTTTTTTCATAACAACTCCCGTGTATCTGTATATATATCTTTATTATACAATATCGGTTCCGATTTTGCAATTACTAATTAGATGAAAAACGGAAATGTTTGTGAAAATTCAGCATTTCCGCCCTGCTGCGCTTTACAGAATCCGAATTTTTTTGTATTATATATATTCAGAACAATTTGTTTTCGGAGGATAAAGAATTGAAAGAGTCAAATAAAAAAATGGGCGAACTTATTAAAAAAAGCGGCGGACTGTTTTGGAAAACGGTTCTGTTGGTTTTGCTGCCCGTTCTGGTTATAAATTGCTATATATTTTATTCAAACTACGGAAGCGTTGTGAACGATTACACGAAAATCGATGCGTTTGATTTTGATAACGTGACCGACGCAAATTATCTTACGGATTTTACCGACGCGCTTTTGTCGGTTCAGCAAGCGGGCAATACCGACCTTAACGCCACGGATATTGTGTTTTATATCCTGAATATCGTGCTTTCGGTGTTCATTGACGGCTTTTTGATTATTTTTGCGGTATATCTTATGTTCCACAAGGAATATAAAATAAGAAATATGGTGATAATTACGATTGCAAAGTGCTTTTCGGTGATATTTTTCGGAATAATCGCATCCTGGGCACTGTCGTATGTTACAAGTGCGGCGGATTCAACCGCGCTTATGCTTTCCTGTTTTGCCCGTGCTGCGGCAGGGGGAAGCAAAATTGCGCCTTTTATGCTCGGCGGAATTATTGCGTCGTCTGTAATTCACGGCGGAATCGCATATTTTTTGCTTTCGGGTGTGATGATGCTCGTTTCCTACTGTACCATTGCAGGGGTAAGCGGCGCCTGCCGCTGGTTTGTAGCGCCGCAGTACGTGTTTGAAATTCTTCGCGGCAAAAAGTTCAGGCAGCTGCTGCACTTCCTTTTGCCTACACTGCTTGCGTATTTTATTCCCTGCGTACTCAACGGCTTGTCAATGTATACCGATGTTTATACCGGGCTTGTGATTACGGCTGTTTCGGTAACGATGCAAACGGTATTCAATGCAATGCTTTGGTTCCGTGCCGTGCCCGACTTCTACGAACTGGAAAAAGAAAGCGGAATAAAAGAGAGAATACGCGATTTTAAGGAAGATGCGGGGAAGAACATAAACGAATGAATTTATCGAGGTGAATATATATGGATAGAAGAAAAATGATGATTCTGCCGCTAAGGAACGTGGTGGTATTTCCCAATATGACAATAAACGTGGAGGCGGTGCGCAAACGCGCGGTAAAGGCGATTGACGAAGCAATGGCAAGCGATGCGCTTGTTATGCTTGTTGCGCAAAAAGATCCCGACACGAAAGAACCAACGGAAAACGATATTTTTACCATTGGTACGGTTGCAAGAATAAAGCAGACGATGCGTATGCCGGGCGAGGGCATAAGGATAGTCGTTCAGGGCTTGCAGAGGGGCGTTGTGGAGAGTTTTATTTCCGATGCTGACTTTTATTCCGGCGACATCGTTCCCGTTGAAGAAGCGGTGGATTTTGACCCCGTTGATGCACAGGCGCATATGCGTCTTGTGGTTGACGAACTTGAACGGTATTCAAAAACGGGCAAGAAAATACCCGAGGACGTTATACGCGCCGTAAGGGATATGCGTGCGCCCGGGCTTACCGCAGACACCGTTGCCGCGGCTGTTATCGACGATACGTCCCGCAGACAGGAACTGCTTGAAGCATTTGACCCTCTTGTGCGTCTTGAAAAACTCTACCGATTCTTAAACAGCGAAAATCAGGTGTTTATGCTCGAACAGCGGGTGCGCGGCAGAGTAAAAATGCAAATGGATAAGGCACAGAGGGATTATTATCTGCATGAGCAGATAAAGGCAATTCACGAAGAGCTGGGCGACAGTGACGACAGCCTTAACGATGAGTTGTTAAAGAAAATCCGCGCGTCAAAAATGCCTGCGGAAATACGGAAAAAAGCCGAAAAAGAACTGGCGAGAATGGCCAAAATGCCCGCCGGTATGCCCGAAACATCAATAATCCGCTCATACGTGGAGTGCTTAACGGAACTTCCGTGGAAGAAGATGAGCGAGGATAACCTTGACCTTGAAAATGCCCGCAGGATTCTTGACGAGGACCACTACGGAATGGAAAAGGTTAAAGAACGTATTATAGAATATCTTGCAGTGCGCGCATTGGCAAACTCAATGCGCGGACCGGTACTTTGTTTTGTAGGCCCTCCCGGAGTGGGCAAAACGTCAATTGCAAAGTCCATTGCAAGGGCAGTGGGCAGGAAATTTGTGCGTATGAGCCTCGGCGGACTTAAAGACGAATCGGAAATCCGAGGACACAGGCGCACCTACGTGGGCGCAATGCCGGGCAGAATAATAACTTCAATGAAGCAGGCGGGTACGGTGAACCCCGTGTTCCTGTTTGACGAAATAGACAAAATGGCGTCGGATTATCGGGGTGACCCGGCAAGCGCAATGCTTGAAGTGCTTGACCCGGAACAGAATAACGGGTTCCGCGACAATTTTCTTGACGTTCCTTATGATTTAAGCAACGTTATGTTCATTACCACCGCAAACTCCCTTGAAACCATACCGGGACCCTTGCGCGACAGAATGGAGATAATAGAACTTTCAAGTTACACCGACGTTGAAAAACTGCATATCGCACAGGAACACCTTATGCCCAAGCAGTTAAAAGAAAACGGAATGGCTGACGGTGATGTAACGCTTTCGGATGACGCAATGCTCTTTTTGATAAACAACTACACCCGTGAGGCGGGCGTCAGGTCGCTTGAAAGGGAAATAGGCGCGCTTTTGCGCAAATGCGCCTGCCGCTTTGTTGAAAACGGACGCAAGGCAATAAGCATCGATATTCAGTCCTTGCAGGAAATCATCGGAAAACCCAAGTATTTCAGAGATGATATCCTGCTTGAAGACAAGGTAGGTTCGGCAACGGGGCTTGCGTGGACAAGCATCGGCGGAGAAACACTTGAAATCGACGTTACCGTATATCCCGGAAACGGAGAACTGCTTTTAACAGGGCAGTTGGGCGATGTTATGAAGGAATCCGCACGCACGGCGCTTTCGCTTATACGCACCCGCGCCGACAGATGGGATATAAAGCCTGAATTTTTTAAGGAAAAAGATATACACATTCATATCCCCGAGGGCGCCACACCGAAAGACGGTCCGTCTGCGGGCGTAACGCTGTTTACCGCAATGGTGTCGGCAATAACGGGCATTCCCGTGCGCGGAGACACCGCAATGACGGGAGAAATTACCCTCCGCGGCAGGGTTTTGCCCATCGGCGGACTGAAAGAAAAATCCCTTGCGGCTTACCGCGGCGAAATAAAAAGAATAATTGTTCCCAAAGACAATGTAAAGGATATTGAAGATATCCCCAAGGAAGTTGCGGAAAAAATTGAGTATATCCCCGCGGAAACCGTTGATACGGTGCTTGAAAATATCCTTAAAGGAGATAATAAATGATAATTAAAAAGGCGGTTTACGATTACGGATTCGGGCTTTCAAGCCAGTATACAGGCAAAAATTTGCCCGAAATTGCCGTGGCGGGCAAGTCAAACGTGGGTAAATCAAGTTTTATAAATATGATTACCAACAACGGCAAACTGTCGCGGGTGGGGCAGAAACCGGGCAAAACAATACTGATAAATGCCTTTAAGATAAACGATTCGTTCTATCTGATGGATTTTCCCGGCTACGGATTTGCAAAGGTAAGCGACAGCGAAAAACGCCGCTGGGCGGAACTTACCGAGGGCTATCTGGCAAAAAGCGAAAATCTTGCGGGAGTTATTCTGCTTGTGGATATCCGCCACTCAATTACCGAGGGCGACAGGGCAATGCTCAAATGGCTTAATTTCTATCACGTACCGTTTATTCTGGGTGCAACAAAGGCGGATAAATTAAGCGCGTCACAGCGTGAAAAGGCGCTGGAAACGCTTTCGGTTGAAACGGGCGTAATTATAAATCAGATTATTCCCATTTCCGCACAGACCCGTGCGGGCAAGGAAGAAATTCTTGCCGCGGCGGAAGAAATGCTTAAAAGGTTTGAGGAGAACGGATGAGAATAAAGAAAATAATTGCGCTCCTGTTCTACGCGCTTTTAATGTCGGTAACGTATTTCATTCTGCCGCTTTTTATCAAAGATACAGGGTCGGGTATGGCAGTTCTTTTAATTGTCGCGCCCGCAATAACGCTTGTCGGTGCGCTTGTTTACGGTATTTTCCGCGGGTTTGACTTCTTTTTGCCCGTAATATCGGCGGTGCTGTTTTTACCGACGGTTTTTATGTTCTACAATTCATCTGCGTGGGGATATACGGTATTTTATGCACTTGTTGCGCTTTTCGGCAACGGCTTGGGACGGGTGTTTTATTCAAAAAAGTAAATTTGCCGCGCAAATTGCGGCTTAAATAAAGAAAGGAAAAGGAAAATGGACATTTTCAAAGAATCGGAAAAAAGAATAATCATTGCGGCGCACAGAGGCGTAAGCGGGGGAAATATTCCCTGCAACACATTAGCGGCGTACGAGGCGGCACTTCTGCAAGGGGCGGATATGATTGAAATCGACGCAAATATGAGCGCCGACGGCACGCTGTATATCTTTCACCCCGAAATGGAGAGGTCTCACCTGAACAGGGACGTACATATTCCCGAACTTCACGATGAGGAAATAGAAAAACTCCGATACTGCAATTTTGACCGTGAGGAAACCCAGTTCGGGCTCTGCACAATGGAAGAGGTTTTTAAGCGCTTTAAGGGCAGATGTTTTATAAACGTGGATAAATTCCTTAATTATCCCGAAAAGATATCAGAGCTTATACGCAAGTACGGTATGGCGGACCAGATAATCGTTAAAACATATCCTATGACCGAAATGTGGGATATTATGGACAACTACCCCGAGATAGCGTATTTGCCGATAATAAAGAAGCCCAACGGCGTGCACGAAATGCTAATGAAGCGGAAACTCCGCTACGTGGGCGCGGAAGTGGTGTTTACCGACGAAAACGACGGCGTCGGGAGCAAAGAATACATTGAAAAACTTCACGCCGACGGAAAAATTGTGTGGGCGAACGCCATTGTTTACGATTACAAGGTTCAACTTGCGGCGGGACACAGCGATGACGTTTCCGTTACGGGCGAGCCCGAAAAAGGCTGGGGCTGGCTTGCTGACAGAGGGTACGATATCATTCAGACCGACTGGACGCTTGCGCTTAAAACCTATCTTGAAAAGACGGGCAGAAGATAAAACAAAAATCGGGACTTGCAAAAATGCAGTTCCCGATTTTTTTATTAAATAATCGTGTAATCCTTTGCGGCTATCTCAATGCCGTCGGCGGTAATGGGGGCAAGGGAGTAATTGATGTAAATCTTTGTGCCGTCGCCGTAAGTTACGCGCACAAGCGTGGGATTGAGGTATTTGTGCTCTTCTATAAACTCAAATTGCAGGCGTTTAAGAGGGGCGTACAAATCGTCGGCGGCTTTTAAGGCATTCACGCTTGCGTCAAGTTCTTCGTCCGTTTCACAGCGCAAATCGTCCTTGCCCATCCAGTTGCCGCGGGAAGCGCTTTCGGTAACAAAGCGGGAGTATACGTACATTGACGGTCTGCCGCCGTACTCAATGAATTTAAGTTGCATATCACGGTTGCAAAGGGAGATGTTCACCATCTCCGATGAGGGAGTCGCAAGCACGGAGCCGTGGAAAACTATATCCCACAGGGGAAGCTGTACATAATTGAACTCCGTTGCCTTGCGCTGAAATTTAAGGAATCCGCCGTAAAGGGCATAGTCTATGTGACGCACCATCGTGTCAAACGCGCCCTCGCTTGCAAATCCGCCGAAAAGGGAAGATGAAAAATCGGCAAGGGTGTTCCAGTTATTCAGTGTGTCGTCACGGGTGCAGAAATGATTCTTGTCCAAACACAGCAGCGGACGTTCAAGGGAAAGTACGTCAATGTAATGCAGCCCCTCAAAACCGAGCGCCTTAACTTTCGGCAATTCCTGTTTTGCATATTCAAGGGCGGGAACGGAACAGATGTGATATGCCCTGCCGCCGGACCAACCGGCGCTTAAACATTCACGGTTGCCGTTTTTGTCAAGAACAATATCGTTTATGTTAAAGCAGTCGGCAATGGTGTAGGAATCGTAACTGTTGGTGTGGCAAACAACTTTGTAGCCCAGTTTTTGCCCGTAAGCGATAACTTCCTTTAATTTCTCTTCACCGCCGAGCCCCTCTTCCACGGGGAACATCTGCGGGAAACGCCCGTCGTGACCGCTCTTGTTCCAACCTACAAGGCAGAATTCCGCCTTTTCTACGCCACGGGCGTGCATACGTGTCATAATTTCTTTAAGCCTGTCAAAGGTAACGGCAATGTGCACAGGCGGCTCGGTTTCGGGCGTCTGGTCGTCAACGGGAGTGGGAACGGGCTTCCAAGCCATTCTTACCCGGATTTCCATTGATTCCGCCGCATATGTTACCGCTTCACGGTTCTTTTCCTTTATTGACTTCAAACCCTTTTCCCGTTGAAGTTTGCGGTAGATTTTTGCCATTGTATTGTAGTCTGCGCCGTCATCAAGCTTATAAACGGTAACATTTACATCGTCATACGCGGTCAGCCCGTCACGGGCAAGCGAAAGCGAAAAGTATATGTTCCTTACACCTTCTTTGCTGCCGAAAAACAAATCAGTCTGGGCAAACATTCCGGAATCGTAAACGACCATAAACGTTCCCTTTTCGTTTTTTACACCGTAAAAGTGCAGTTTGGGATATACGGTATATTCGTTATCCTTGTCCTTCGGCGAGAACATAATTATTCCCTCAAAATGCAGATACGAAACAAGTATCCAGCCGTCACTTGCCTCCGTTTCGCCTACCTGCGGCAGAATATCAATTTTTGCGGCATTTTCAATATCCGCTTGCTTTACCGTACAATGATATGCATTGCCCTCTTCCCGTACCGTTACCGGTGCATAAAACACATTTCCGTCCCTGTCAAAACAGCGTGTGCGTGTAAGTTCCATTTTGCTCTCTCCTTGCTGAATTTATTGATTATATTATAGCAAAAAAACAAATAAAATCAATGCATAAAACAAATATAAAAATACAAAAAACAAAGAAAAATGCCCTCAAAAAGAGGGCAGAGTTCATTATTTTACTTTATAAACCGTAATGCCGTCGCATTGGTAAACGGATTCAAACAGTTCGCTCAGCGCCGTCTCGTCAACGCTGTATGAAGAACGTTCTTCATTTCCGACTACTATGTGTGTGACGCCGTATTTTGCAAAAAGCTCAAAAAACTCTTTCGGGCGGGAATACATTTTGTTTACGTCCGTTTGAACGAGCGAAAAGTTTTCATCAAGCCCGTGTGGGGATAGGAACGAGGACGAACCGCAGACGATGTTAAGCCCCGTAAGGCTTGTTATTGCGTTGTTGTAGCGGTCGTTTGTCAAAAGAACTGCGTCGCTTTCAACGTTTTTGTCAAGCCAAAGCGAAAGACGCACCTGAGAGGGAGAATACATTTCGTATTGGTCGGAAACCGCTTCTCTTCCCATTGAAAGCACCGCCGAAAGCGTGCATACGGTAACGGCAGTAACGGCAATGACTTTTGAGCCTTTTACGCACTTGATTTTCCCGTACAGTTCAACCATATAAGCGGCAACCGCGCCGCACACAAGCACATAGGCGGGGTAGAGAAGTTTGTTGTTGTCGTAGGGGTTGGGCTGCAAAGCGTAGGTATCGGCAATAAGCATAAGCACCGCCGCAGGCGCAACAATGCTTTTAAGGCGCTTGCTTCCCCAAATAACCGCCGGGATAATAAGCAGCGCGCATACACCCACATTTTTAATATAAAACCATAAATATTCATCCTGACCGTTTATCCAGTTAAAGTGAGGGCGCAGGAACCCCGTGCCGGAACTTTGGCGGAACGTAAAGAGAAGCAATTGGGGCATGGCAAAAATAAGCACTGCAATAAGGAATATTCCCCAAGAAAGTGCAAGTTCCCTGAATTTGCCGTTCATAAGGGCAGTGATAATCAGGAACACGTACACCGCCGCCAAACACATTCCTCCCCATATAAGAGCGGCAAACCCGGCGGAATCGTAGTCAAATGAACTTAATCCGGAACCCGATTTCAGACAGGAAATTATAAAGGCAAGTACGGTTACAAGCAGTATTCCCACAGCGGTATAGCCGGCATATTTGTCATTAAAGCCCGACATTTTCCACAGGCGTGAAATCATCCACACCGCCGAAATAATGCCCAGACTTAAAAATATGTGAGTGCTTATAAGCGGCGTAAGCCCCGCAAGAACACCGGCGTAAACATAGAGCTTTTTCTCTTTTTCAAACACGGCACGGTAGAGCAGAAACAGTACCGCAAAAAGCATCATCCACCCGAACAGTGTGGCACGCTGAGGAATCATCATATCGCACACGGTGTTTACCCAGCGAATCATTTTTTCGTTAAGATTGGTGGGCGTTTCGTAAAGTGCGGTAAAAATCCTTGAAAAGTTGGACGGGTCACGGCGGAGATTTTCAAAGAAATACACAAAGCCGAATCCGCCGTTAAAAAAGAACAGTATCCATGCAAGGGCGGCGCGCGAGAATTTTTTCAGCCACTCAAAAAAGAAAGCGAATGCACCGGCAAACACGTTAAGCGCACCTATAACGGTGGGGAGAACGTATGCAAAGCGCAGTGACGAACCCCAGATATATATTGATGACGAAACCGTATCACACAAAAAAGGATATGACACCTGTGCGTCGGGGTATATATTATATTGAAAAGGCATCTTGCCCTGTTTTACGGGAGTCGTTATAAAACTTAAATGAATATTGGCGTCATAGTACGTGCTCTGCCCGAAAATCATTCCGCCGCTTTCGGTCGGCTCCATAATGTGGTTCGTTTCCACTATTGCGTAAAAAATGCATAAGGGAATTATCAGGCACAGCGAATAAAGTTCCTTTTTATCAAAAGAGAGGGGAGTGCGCCTGCTTTTACAAAGAAAATAAGCAGGCACGCACAGCGCAGCGAGAATCAGCGCGGCGGCAATATGCGAAAGTTTATTAAAGCCCAAAACAAACGAAACAAGCACCGGCAGCCACATTAAAAGAACCGTGCCTATAACGCTTCCGAGCCAGAGGCGCTTAAAGCCCGAAAAAGAGAAAACATTAAGGGAAATGATAATTCCGCCCAAAATAAAAAGGGTAAAGTAAAGGAAACCGAAAAGGTTTCCCGTAAAAGAGCCGAAAAACATAAGTCCTCCTTATTCGCCGCGCAGGCGGGTAATAATATCGTCAATATGTTCCTTTAATTTTTCATCGGTTTTAACGGCAGTGCGGATTTTGCCTATGCCGTTCATTATCGTTGCGTGGTCACGCCCGTTAAACTCTTCGCCTATGCGTGAGGTTGAAAGGTCAGTCATTTCACGGCAAAGATAGTATGCTATGTGCCGGGGCTGAACAATTGCCCTGTCCCTCCTCGACCCCATAATGTCATCCGGGGTAACGGAAAAATACGCCGATACCGCGTCTATTATCGCTTCGGGGGTAACCTGTTTCTGTATTTCGGTATGATAGTCTTTAAGCGCTTCGGCGGCAAGGTCCATGCTTATTTCCCTGCCGGTTAATGCCGAGTAGGAATAAACCCGTTTAAGCGCGCCTTCAAGTTCACGCACGTTGTCACTTGCTTTTTCGGCAATCAAAAACAGGATATTGTCGGTTATGCCTTCCATATTGTTGTTGTCCGCTTTTTTTCTTAAAATAGCGGCACGCATTTCAAGGTCAGGCGGAGTGATGTCTGCAAGCAGACCTCCCTCAAAACGGGAACAGAGCCTGTCGGAAAGGGTGGCGATATTTTTAGGCGGACGGTCACTTGAAAGTATTATCTGTTTGTTAGCGCTAAAAAGGTCATTTATATTGTGGAATATTTCTTCCTGAATGCTTTCTTTGCCGGAAAGAAACTGAACATCGTCGATCATAAGCACGTCCACATTCTGGCGGTAACGTTCACGGAAAGCGGCTATCTGGTGCTTTGAAAGAGCACCGATAAAATCGTTTGTATATTTTTCGCTTGTTATATAAAGAACCTTGGTTTTGGGCGTTTTTTCAAGAATATAGTTGCCTATTGCGTGCATAAGGTGGGTTTTGCCCAAACCTACGCCGCCGTAAATGAAAAGGGGATTGAACATTGCCGCAGGCGCTTCGGCTACGCTTAAAGCCGCCGCCTGTGCAAACTGGTTGCTGGGCCCCGTTACGAAGTTTTCAAAAGTGTAGCGTTCGTTAAGCATGGGCCGCTGAATTTTTGCGCCCGTCTTAACATCGCTGTCCATTACCGAGGCTACTTCCTCTTTAAGAAGCAGCGTTACATTTGCTCCGGGGTTATTTATAACTATGTTGAGCGCAGAAATAAGATAAGTGTACAGTATGCCGCCGGTAACGGTCATAATATGCCGCCTGTGCATTTCCGAGGGCACAACGAGATAAAGGGTATTGTCCTTAAAAACGAGGGGTTCAAGAGTACATATCCATGTTTTATAGGACATGGGTGAAATCTCCTCGGGCTCATTTTCGATTATGCCGCATATCTGCGAAAAAATATCTTTTGCGTTCACTTTTAAGAACCTCCCCAAAACTTCAGAGCGTTAAAATAATAACACAAAATGCCCGTAAAATCAACAGAAAAAACGCGCTGAAAAAATAAATTTTCGCAAAATTGTGGATAACTTTTTTGCCTATACCACATCTTGTGGATATGTGCCCATTTGCACTTTTGAGAGGACAAAAACAAATTCTTTTATTTTTCGTTTGACACATCGGGCTAATTTTTATATAATAGTGTCACGCTATTATGCGATAATACGTAATTTTGCGCCGTAAAGGCGATTTATGAAAGGATGATTTTATTATGTTACGTACCTACCAACCCAACAGACGCAAGAGAAAGAAGGTTCACGGCTTCCGCGAGAGAATGAGCACAAAGAACGGACGCAACGTGCTTCAAAGGCGTCGTCGCCGCGGCAGAAAGGTTCTCAGCGCATAATATAAGGGAGGCAACCTCTTGAAAAAACAGGATATGTTAAAAAAGAACAAGGAATTCCGCTATGTGGTTTCAAGAGGCAAGTCGGTTTCATCGCCTTATATGGTGCTTATCTGCGCAAAAAACAGGTCCGGTAAAAAGTTCGGCGTGTCGGTCAGTTCAAAACTGGGCAATGCCGTTGTCCGTAACAGGACAAAGCGCATTATGCGCGCCGGTCTTTCTCCGCTTGCGCCGTGTCTTAACGGCAATACGGCATATCTTTTTATAGCCCGCAAACCGCTTATAGGGCAGAGTTCTGCCTTTGCACAAAATGAAATGCAGGCGTTGCTTACAAAGGCGGGTGCTTTTAATGCAGAATCCGTTTAAGAAAGCGGCGCTGCGGCTTATAAAGGGATATAAGAGAGAAGTTTCGCCTTTTTTACCTCCCGCGTGCAGGTTTATACCCACGTGTTCGGAGTATGCTTATACCGCAATAGAGCGGTTCGGCGTGATAAAGGGCGGCGCACTCGCACTTTGGCGAATTATGCGTTGTAATCCGTTTTTTAAGGGCGGTTACGACCCGGTCCCCGAGAAAAAAGGACAGGAGAAAACTAAGTGAGTTATATCAGCGACTTTTTCGGAATGATATTCGACTGGATAAACGGTTTAACGAACAATTACGGTCTGTCGATAGTAATCTTTACAATTCTGTTCAGGCTTGTTCTTTCGCCGCTTGATATCCGCAGCCGTATCGGACAGCGTGAATACACGGCAAAACTCAAAAAAATCCAGCCGGAAATTGACAATATCAATAAGGCTTACAAAAACGACCCTCAAAAGGCACAGCAGAGAATGATGGAAGTGCGCAAAAAGAACGGCATCGGTATGATGCCCAAAGGCTGCGGCACGATGCTGCTTACTTACCCCATTCTTATTGCTTTCTTCGCCGTTTTCCGCAATCTTGCGGCAGAACATATGTATGAACTTTCCCGTCTCAGCACGGAAAGCGACATTGCAAACTGGTTCTCCACAAACGGATTTTTGTGGGTAAAGAATATCTGGCAGCCCGACGTGTACTTCAATTTCAGCGAAGTATGGGGAACGCGCACGCTTTGGATAATAAAGAACATCGACGGCTATATTATACCTCAGGCAAACAATGTGGCGGCGATGCTTCAATCCACGTTCAAGAATACTTTCTCGAATTTCGGCGATTTTGAAACGTTCCAGGCGTTTGCCGACAGCGTAAGCGCCGGTCTTGAACCCGCAAGGGAGTTCGTGAAAACGCATTTTGCCACCGGCGGAGCAGTGGGCGGAAACGGCTTCTATATTCTGCCTTTGCTTGCGGGCGCAGTACAGCTTTTAAGCCTTAAAGGGCAGCAGAATCAGCAGCCGGCGTCAACCGACCCGACAATGCAGCAGGCAGCGGGCACGGGCAAGTTTATGAAAATATTCTTCCCCCTTATGTTTGTTTATTTCTGTCTTGTTTCAAGTACGGCGCTGGCAATTTACTGGATAACTTCAAGCCTTTGTATGCTCCTGTTGAACTTTATCATCAATAAAGTACTTGATGCGCGAGAAGCAAAAAAAGGAGAAATTGAACAATGAGAATTTTGGAAGTTGAGGGCGATACTGTCGACCAGGCTCTGTTTAAGGGGCTTGAAGAGATGCAGCTTACTGTTGACGAAGTTGAGATGGAAGTGCTTGACTACGGCAAAAAGGGCTTTATGGGCATAGGCAGCAAACCCGCAAAAATAAAACTTACCGAGCGTGAAGAAGCGGTTGTTCCCGACTTTGTGCTTAATAAGGATAAACCCGCCGAGCGTCCCGCACGGGAGCGCGGCGACAGAAGAAAAAAACACGAGAAGCGCGAAAGACGCGAAGACCGTGAAGAAATAAAGGGAGAGTATTTCCCAGAGGGAACCGAGTTCGTTGAAAACGAAGTAACCGAGTTCCTTAAAGGACTTATGGAGCACGTTGGCGTAAGCGGCACGGTTAAGGCGGCGAATACCGAAAACGGCTTGCTTGTGAATCTTGAAGGCGACGATATGGGCGTGCTTATCGGCAGACGCGGCGAAACTCTTGATGCGGTTCAGTATCTTGCATCGCTTGTGTACAACAAGGACAAGGAAGATTACCACCGCGTAACGGTTGATACCGAAAACTACCGCAAAAAGCGCGAAAATACGCTTATCCGTCTTGCAAAGAAAAAAGCGGGTCAGGCAGTGCGCACGGGCAGAAAAGTGGTTTTAGAGCCTATGAGCCCCTTTGAAAGAAGAATAATTCACTTTGCGCTCCAAAACGACGAGGCTGTTGTAACATACAGTGAGGGCGAAGAACCCAACCGCCATATTGTGATTGACATTAAAAAATAACTTTTTACCTCCGATATTCTCGGAGGTTTTTTGAGGTGACTTATGAAATTAAGCCGAAACAGTGATATCTATTGCGATGTTTACCGCAATGGCAGAGAAGAGTATTATTCTATGCTCAAAAAAGCGGGATTCGATGCCGTTGACCTGGACGAATTCTATGTGCCCGAAATGTATGAAGACGGACTCGGCTTGAAGCGGGGCAGGGAGATAACCGATACGGTAAAGAGATGCGGGCTTGAAATAGGTCAGTGCCACGCACCTATGCCGGGCGAATTTTATAAAAAAAGCCCCGACACCGTTGAAAAGGTAATTAAGTCAATGGAAGACTGTGTCCGCGTTGCGTCCGAACTTGAAATCCCTTATACTGTGGTGCATCCCTATATTTATTCGTGGACGATTCCCGACCCGGACGAAAGCAAAACGTTTGAGTTCAACAAGGAAATGCTTACCCGCCTGTGCGATTCGGCAAAACACACTACCGTGTGCCTTGAAAATCTGCCCGGTCCCCACGGCTTTATAAATGACGGCGCAAAAATGAAAAGAATGCTTGATTCCGTTAACGGCCTCTGCGCCTGCCTTGATACCGGACATCTGTTTTCCGTTAATGGCAAGGTCAGCGATTTCTTTATGCTTAACGGCGATAAAATCAAGGCATTGCATGTTCACGATGCCGCCCTCGGCACGGATCTGCATTTGCTTCCGTTTTCCGGCGACGGCGACTGGGACGATTTTTCCGACGCTCTGCACAATTACGGCTATTCCGGAACGCTTAACAGCGAAAGCAAGTTCGCGCGCACGCTTCCCGGTAAAATTCATTTTCAGGCCGAACAGTTTGAAGTAACCGTGCTTAAAACACTTATAAAATAAAGGGAGTCCGAACAACTCCCTTTTATCTTTTTATCGAATTCATATAAACGTCAATCAATCTCATCACCGCAATTCTTTCAGAAGAAGTGCAGTCTTTCAGTTTTTCGTTTATCCGCTCAATATCAATCCTTTTCATCTCTTCATCGTCAACGTAAATGTCGTTTGGTGTTATGTGCAAAACGTCGCATATTTTCAGCGCCGTGTCCATTCGCATAGTCACCGTGCCCCGCTCAATGTCGGCATACGTCCGTCCCGATATCCCCGCAAGTTCGCCTACTTCAACTTGTGTTAACCCTCTTAATCGCCTGAATTCATACAGTCTGTTCCCAATCCTGATCAGGTCATAAATAAACATTTTACTTCCTCCCAAATCCCCTATTATAGGAATTATACTTCCTTTTTATGTTGACACATAGGAATTTTTACTGTATAATCATAGGAAGAGAAGTTCCTATAAGAAAAATTATGTGAGGTGGATTTTTATGAGCAACAATGCGGAACAGATGCGTCGGCAATTCGTTCAGGACTATCCGAAAGAGCATATTAATGATTTGACTTGGGACGAATATGTCATCGGGCACGGAAAAGAAAGCCATACTTTTTGTTACCGGCTTGAACACGAATTGGGCGAACTCGGCAGTGTGCGGGGGAACAGTTCGGAAAAGTTCGGAGTGTGGTACGGAAAGCACAACGGTTCAAAAGAAGGCAGGCAATTCAATGCAAAATTCGGCGATAATCCGGATTCAGCATTTGAATGTGTTAAAGGCGAAATTGTACGCTTGATTAAGGCGGGCGAAAAGAATGATACCAAAGCAATTAAGTCATCAAAGTTTGGCCCGATGGTTCGCGGAAAGATACTTTACGTGTATTTCCCTGACAAATTTTTACCTATATACTCAACAGAGCATTTGAAGTTTTTTGTCAACATGCTTGGCCTTTCGGCAGACCGTAAAGACCAGTTTTCAATGCAAAAGGCGTTGATTAAATACTGTAAAGAGCACGATAAGAGCGACAATTACCTTGAATTTGCCCATAATCTTTATAAGAATCATAACCCGAAAGATACGGTAAGTAATGATGATTATAACGAGGAAGAGACAAACGCAAAAATCAGTCGAGGACAGACTAACACTGATGAAGTGAATATTGAAAACTATAAAGACGAGCCAATGAAAAAGATTGACCTTGTGAAGAGAAACGGGGATAAGTATTATCCGCGGAATCCAAAATTCTCGATTGAAGCGTTGGCGCTTGCCAACTACTCTTGCGAGTACTGCGCCGAACACAAGTCTTTTGAAAAAGCGTCTGACGGAAGAAGATATACCGAGGCACACCATCTTATTCCGTTAAGCAAGCATGGGGAGTTTCAAAAATCTCTTGATAATCCGGCTAATATAGTTTCGTTGTGCAGCGAGTGTCACAACAAACTTCACTACGGCAAGGATAAGGAAGAAATGCTTAAAACGCTCTACGAGCAACGCAAAGACAGACTGAAAGACGCAGAAATTGAAGTTGATTTTGATAAACTGCTTGGATTCTACGATATTAAGGGGAAAAGGGGTAAAAAGAAATGAAAAAGATTTTAACATTGTTTTTATGTTTGGCGATGGTTATGGCTGTGCTGCCGATTGTGCCGATAACGGTCGGAGCGGAAGAAGCGGATGCATCGGATAAGGTTAAATATAAGATAAATGGCGAAGAAGCGTATGTTTACGGCTGCGATACAAGTGCAACAGGGAGTGTTGTAATTAAATCGGAGTATCAGGGATACCCGGTGACGGAAATAGAGGGTGGTGCATTCCATAGATGTAAAAAAATAACAAGTATAACGATTCCGGATAGCGTAATAAGCATAGGGAGCCGAACGTTATACGGAATATTTTACGGATGCAGTGAGCTGGAATCAATTTGTGTTGAAAACGGAAACACAAAATATCATTCATCCGAAAACTGTCTTATAGAAACAGAAAGCAAAACACTTATTGCCGGGTGCAAGAATAGCGTAATTCCAAATGATGGAAGTGTAATTAGTATCGGTATAAGCGCATTTGCTGGTTGTAGCGGCTTAACAGGCATAACGATGCCCGATAGCATAATGAGCATAGAGATTTCTGCATTTTATGAATGTAGCGGCTTAACAGGCATAACGATACCCGATAGCGTAACGAGCATAGGAGATTATGCGTTTAGAGAATGCAGCAGTTTGACGAGCGTAACGATACCTGATAGTGTAACGAACATAGGGAACGATGCATTTAACGGATGCAACAGTTTGAAGAACGTAGATATACCTGACGGAGTAACAATCATCGAAGAGAGAGTGTTTTATGGATGCAGCAGTTTAAGCGAGATAAAGATATCCGAAAGAGTAACGAGCATAGGGGAAAGAGCATTTAACGGATGCAGCAGATTAACTAGCGTAACGATACCTAACAGTGTGGAGAATATTGGTAAGTATGCGTTTAGCGGATGCAGCAGTTTAAGCGAGATAAAGATACCTGAAAGAGTAACGAGCATAGGGGAAAGAGCATTTAACGGATGCAGCAGATTAACTAGCGTAACGATACCTAACAGTGTGGAGAATATTGGTAAGTATGCGTTTAGCGGATGCAGCAGTTTAAGCGAGATAAAGATACCTGAAAGAGTAACGAGCATAGGGGAATCGGCATTCAACGGATGCAGTGGACTGACGAGCATAACAATACCGGAGAGCGTAACGAGCATTGGATATTATGCGTTTGGCGGATGCAGCGGCTTAACGAGTATAACGATACCCAACAACGTAACGAACATAGGCGGTTATGCATTTTTGAACTGTGCTGATTTAACAAGTATAACAATACCTGATAGTGTAACGAGTATAGGAAGCAATGCATTTAAGGGTAGTCCGAATGTTACAATCTACTGCTACAAGGACTCCGTCGCGCATAAGTATGCAATTGAAAATTCAATACCATTTTCGCTCATTCAATGCCAACATATTTGCGATGATAATGCATGGTTACCTGATGCAAACGAACACTATCACATCTGCGATGTGTGCGGAAAACATTTTGACAACGCACCCCACACCGGCGGTGAAGCAACGTGCATTTCACAGGCAGAGTGCGAAGTCTGCGGACAACTTTACGGAGAGAAAAACAGCGAGAACCACAAGCACACAGAACTGCGTAATGCGAAACCCGGCGACTGCGGAAACGCGGGCTATACGGGCGACACATTCTGCACCGATTGCGAAAAACAACTTACCACAGGCACGGTGATTGAACCTACGGGTAAGCATACTTGCGCGGACAATAAATGGCATTCAGATGCAAACGGACACTATCACATCTGCAATGTGTGCGGAAAACATTTTGACAACGCACCCCACACCGGCGGCGAAGCGACATGCATCTCACAGGCAGAGTGCGAGGTTTGCGGACAACTCTACGGCGAGAAAAACAGTGATAACCATAAGCATACTGAACTTCGCAATGCAAAACCCGGTGACTGCGGAAACGCGGGCTATACAGGCGACACGTTCTGCACGGATTGCGAAAAGCAACTTACCACAGGCACTGTGATTGAGCCTACGGGTAAGCATACTTGCGCGGACAATAAATGGCATTCAGATGCAAACGAACATTATCACATCTGCGATGTATGTGGAAAACATTTTGACAACGCACCCCACATCGGCGGTGAAGCAACATGTATTTCACAGGCGGAGTGCGAGGTTTGCGGAAAACTTTACGGCGAGAAAAACAGTGAGAACCACAAGCACACCGAACTTCGAAATGCGAAACCCGGTGACTGCGGAAAAGCGGGCTATACAGGCGACACATTCTGCACCGATTGCGAAAAACAACTTACCACAGGCACTGTGATTGAGCCTACGGGCAAACATACTTGCGAAGACAATAAATGGTATTCCAATGAAAACGAACACTATCACATCTGTGATGTGTGTGGAAAAAAGTTTGATAACGCAAATCACACCGGCGGTGAAGCAACATGTATATCACAGGCGGAGTGCGAAGTTTGCGGAAAACTTTACGGTGAGAAAAACAGCGAGAATCACAAACACACTGAACTTCGCAATGCGAAACCCGGCGACTGCGGAAACGCGGGCTATACGGGCGACACATTCTGCACCGATTGCGAAAAACAACTTACCACAGGCACGGTGATTGAGCCTACGGGCAAACATACTTGCACTGATGATAAACGCCATTATGTAAAGGGCGAAAGTTACCTTGTTTGTGACACTTGCGGACAAAAATACGATATTCAGTATTACACCCCCGGCGATTTCAACGGCGATGATGGAGTAACAGATGCAGATGCGATATATCTTCTGATGCATACATACTTTCCGGAAGATTATCCCATAGAGCAAAACTGTGACTATAACGGTGACGGCGAAGTTAACGATGCGGACGCGATTTACCTCTTAATGCACAGTTATTTTCCGGATGAGTATCCGATAAATATTTGAGTAAGGAGAAATCAAAATGAAAAAAGTACTTTCTATGCTGCTGTGTTTGGCAATGGCGGTATTGATGCTTGTCTTTACCGCAAACGCGGCGGGTGTAACGGTAAGTGTTACATCGTCTTCCCAAACGGTTAAGGTGGGGGGAACGGTCACGTTTACCGTGTCTTTAAGCGGTTTGCCTGCCCTTACCGGAGGTTCGGTTTCGGTAACCGTAAGTGAGAATTTAGAAGTTGTTTCCGGCAAATTCTTTAAAGAGGGCGCAATAATGTCAAATTACGATTTTGAAAAAAATAAAGGTGCGTTGGCGTTTACAAGCAAAATTGACCTTAACGGTGCTTTCTTTGAACTTACCGTTAAGGCAAAATCAGCGTCAAAAAATGCGCAGAGCGTAAAATTCGACATAGTTATGTCCGATAAAACAATAACCGTTTCGGGCGAAAAAAGCGTAAGTATTGCTTGCGCAAACCATTCTTTCGGCAGTTACGAAAAACAAAACGATTCCAAGCATAAGCACATCTGTTCGGTTTGCGGTTTTGAAGAATCGGCAAACCACCGCTGGAATAACGGAACGGTAACCAAGCCCGCATCGTGCAAAGAAAACGGAACAAAAACATACACCTGTACAGATTGCGGTGCGACCAAAAATGAAACGATATCGGCAACAACAGCACATCAATACGGCAGTTGGACGGTCGTTCAGAAAGCCACATGTACTGCACGGGGCAGACAGGAAAGAAAATGTTCGGTTTGCGGCAAAGTTGACAGTGAAACGATAAACGCCACAGGACACAGTTACGGTGCGTGGACAACAGCAAAGGCTGCAACCTGCACCGCGGGCGGTACGGAGCAGAGAAGTTGCACCAAGTGCGGACACAACGATACGAGAAGTACCAATCCGCTCGGTCACAATTTCACCAATCCCACAATAACAAAACAGCCTACCTGTACCGAGAAAGGTGAAAAAACAGGAAAGTGCACCCGCTGCGGAGAGAAAACAAGCCAGAGCATAAATCCCACGGGTCACAGTTTCGGCGCGTGGAGCGTGACACAGGAAGCAACCTGTACTGCGGGCGGCGTTCAAACAAGAAAATGCACAAAATGCGGTGCAGAAGAAAAGAAGAATACCGAGGCGCTGGGGCATGACTTTGAGGATCCGAAAGTAGTAAAAGAAGCAACAATTTCTTCTGCGGGAATACTTGAAGGCAAGTGCAAACGCTGCGGAGAAGCTACTCAGGAAACTATTCCGTGTACTGCCACTGACGGCAAAACGGGCACTGTTTTTGAAGCAGAGGAAGGCGTGTTCACTCCGGGAACGGAACTTACTGTCGAGGGCCTTACCGATGATGATGCAAGAACGGAGTCGGTTAAAAATGCGCTTGCCGATATTGCGGGTAAGTTTACCGCTCTTGATGTCAAGGCTCTTGACAACGGTCAGGATGCAAAGATTAACGGCAAATTTAAGGCAAAATTCAAAATTCCCGAGGGCTACGGCGAAAATGTTGAGGTTTATTATATTACTGTCGACGGCAAAGCCGAAAAAGCAGAAAGTACTGTAAACGATGACGGTACGGTTACGGCTGAGTTGTCTGCTGCCGGAATTTATGCCATATGTAAACTCGGAGATACGGAAGTTGCGCCCACAGACGATGTGACCGTAACGGCTGCTCCCACAGGCGAACCCACGCCCACGGAAACGGGCAAATCGTTCGTTTGGCTCTACATACTTATCGCGGTTGTTGTTATCGCCGCCGCAGGAACAACGTTTGTTGTAAAAAAGAAAAAGAAAAATAGGTAAACATTAAATATTGTTAGAAGGGAAATAGGTAAGATGAAAAAGATTTTAACATTGTTTTTATGTTTGGCGATGGTTATGGCTGTGCTGCCGATAGTGCCGATAACGGTCGGAGCGGCGGAAAAAGTAGATTCGTCGGATATGGTTACATATAAGATAAATGGCGAAGAAGCGTATGTTTCCGGTTGCGATACAAGTGCAACAGGGAGTGTTGTGATAAAATCGGAGTATCAGGGATATCCGGTGACGGAAATAAATACCAACGCATTTTCAGGTTGCTCGGGAATAACGGAGTTAACGATACCAGAGGGAGTGCTTCGCATAGAAGGTGCAGCATTTGCAGGATGTTCGGGTCTAAAAAAATTGGATTTGCCGGACAGTTTAACGTATTTATCATGGGCAGCTTTTGGTGAGTGTACAGGACTGACAAGCATAACAATACCAAAGAATGTTGAATTTATAAGTATTGGATTGTTTCGTGGATGTACAGGTATTAAAGAAGTTTTTGTAGATGAAGAGAATAAAACATACCATAGTGCAGGTAATTGCATAATAAAAACAGAAGATAAATCGTTGATTGCGGGGATAGGTAGTAGTGTAATTCCAAGTGATGGAAGTGTCTTAGGGATAAATATGTGTACTTTTTTTTCGCTGGCAAATTTGATAAGCATAACAATACCGGAAGGTATAACGAGTATAAGTGACTCGGCGTTTTGGAAATGCACCAACTTAACCAATGTAACGATACCTGACAGTGTGACGAGTATAGGGGGCTCTGCGTTTGCTGATTGCCCTAATCTTACAATAATTTGTAACGAAAACTCTGCTGCGCACAAGTATGCGGTCGAAAATTCGATACCGTATAAGGACCATATCTGTGAGAGCGTTAACAGTGCATGGCAGTTTAATGAAACAGAGCATTATCATATTTGCGACTTATGCGGAGAACAGTTTGGCAATGTTAAACATTCCGGCGGAACAGCGGACTATCCTACTCTGGCGGAGTGTGAAATTTGCGGAGCATCGTATGATTATGTTGTCTATGCAATAGAAAACGGCACAGCGGTAGTTAAAAGTTGTGATAAGAATGCAACGGGAAGTATAGAAATCAGGTCAGAATATCAGGGGTATCCGGTAACAAAAATAGATGCATATGTGTTTTTAGAATGTGGAGGAATTGAGAGTATATTTATTCCGAGCAGCATAACGAGTATTGGCACGAATGCAATCTGGCCAGGAATGTGCGCAATTGAATGTAAACAAGGTTCATATGCACTTACATATGGCATAGAAAAGAAGTTCAAATTTGTTGATGATAACGTACTTTACAGCATAGTGGATAATCATGCAGTGGTGAGCGGATGCATTGATAAAAGCGTATCAAACATTACGATTAAGCCGAATTATAATGGATATAATGTCGAGGGGTTTGATGACTATGCAGCAAATGGACCACAATTATTTAGAGGTTGTGTAAATTTGGTAAGTATAACGATACCTAATAGCATAACAAGTATAGGCCATGATGCATTCATGGGGTGCACCGGATTAACAAGCGTAACAATACCTGACAGCGTAACATATATAGGTGGTTCAGCCTTTTATGGATGTACCGGTTTGACGAGTTTAACGATGTCTAACAACATAAAGAGCATAGAAGGTCTGGCATTTTCATTTTGCACAGGTCTAACAAGTGTAACAATACCGAGCAGTGTAACCGCAATAGGTATGAATGCGTTTGGCAAATGCACAAACCTGTCGAGCATAACAATACAGAAAAATGTTACCAACATACATCCAAATGCTTTTTTTTGGGACAACCCAAATCTTACGGATATCACGGTTTTGAGCAAGGAGGCAGAGTTTAATATCCCTAAGACAAACACACCGGTCACTCTTCGCTGTTATTCCGATTCAAAGATGTTTGAGTATGCCATAAACAACAATATCCCCTACATTCTTCTTGACGAAGTTGAATTAGGCATTGCCGCCCTCACCGGCGCAAGCGTGGACGTGGATTCGACGCTCACTCTTAACTGCTTTGCAAAGCCCGATGAGGGAATGACGGACGCAACAAAACTTCGTGTAAAATTCACCCGTAACGGTAAGTCGGTATGGGCGGACGGCGTTCTGAGCGATGACGGCAAATACCGGTTTGCGTATGAGGGAATCACACCCCAGTGCATGGCGGATATAATCAGCATTGAACTGTATTACGGCGAGAGCAAAATTGATGAGAAGAAGTACAGCATAAAAGAGTACTGCGATACGGTTGCCGCAAGCAGTACAACAAGTCTGAATATCAGTGCACAGCAGTTTGCAAAACTGAAAACTATGCTTGCCGATATGCTTACTTACGGCAGCAAAGCACAGGTGTTTGCAAACTACAATACGTCTACGCTTGCCGATTCAAGCGATTGGGTGAGCAAGTGGGTTTCACAGTACGTTAAGCCCGGAAACATTAAATCGCTGTCGGGTTCAGGCGACGGAGCGCGTATAGGCGGTGCGGGTCTGATACTTGAAAATACGGTTAAAATCTACTACAATATTACTACCGACGACGCGGAAAACGTGATAGCCGTGTTAAAGCGTAACGGTGTTACCGTGCTTGAAAAAAAGGTTTCGCAACTTGATAAGGCAAACGGCGTATACCACTTTGTCAGCAACGGAATTTCGGCAAGGAATTTCAATGATAAGTTTGAACTTGAACTTTACAAAAACGGCGAAATGGTTCATTCCTGTACGTACAGTGTAAACTCTTATATAGCGGTAATGGACGGCAATGCAGCCGTTGGCGAACTTATAAAAGCCCTCGGCTCGTACGGAAAATCCGCACTTGCCTACGTTAACGGATAAAGGAGAATGATATGAAACAAGAATACAGCACTCCCGAAATTAAGATAATCAGTATTCAGAATACCGATGTTATGCTGGGCGACAGCGGAATAATTCTTCCGCCCGATACCGGCGACGACGGCGATAACGACGGTCCCATTCACTTGCCCGGCGTCGATTTCTGAATCAGAAAAACTTCATTGCTTTTCTGTACCCCCATCACTCCCGCAGCACCCGCTGCGGGAGTTCTTTTATATAAAAAAGTGCCGACGGCTGGAAAGGAAAAAGCCGTCGGCGGAAGGTGTATAAAAAAGATGTAAGCAAAATAATGGGGGGGATTAACGTATTGCGGAAAGCAGTTCCGCGGGGTATTCGGGGATAGCGCCTAACTGAGTTACAACAAAACCGGCAAGGTTTGACGCACGGTCAAGGCACTGCTTCACGGCTGCACCCGAAAGATAGTTGTACAAAAAGCACGCCGAAAACGAATCGCCCGCACCTACGGTCGAAACGGGGGTAACGGTGGGCTTTTTTGCGTATGTAAACGTTTCTTCCGCACAGGAGAAAACGAAGGCACCGTCACAGTCAAGCGTAACGATTATAAGTTTGAGTTTGGGATAAATTTTCTTTAACTCGCGGCAAACGGTTTCGTTATCGCCTTTTATGCCGAGAACGCCTATTTCCTCACGGGAAATTTTAAGTATCGTTGACGCGGAGAGCGATTCGCGGATTATTTCGTCCGAATAAAAATCGCCGCGGATGTTGATATCAAAGAATACTTCGCCGTAAGAGCCGGAAAGCAGTTTTTTCAGCGTTTTTCTTGAAAATTCGCTCCTTTGGGCAAGAGTGCCGAAATACAGCGCGTCGGCACTGAAATACTTTTCCTGAGGCACGGGGATAAAATCGTAGGCGGTGTTTTTTACAAGGTCATATTCGGGAGTGCCGTTTTTAAGCGTAACGGCGCAATATCCGGTAGGCTTGTCACAAACCGCAACGGGCGCGGAGTCAACACCGAGCCGATTTATTTCCTTTAATGCGTCGGTACCCAATTCGTCATTGCCCACAGCCGAAACAAGAGCGGCATTCCCGCCCAAACGGCAAACGTGAGCGGCAAAATTGAACGGCGCGCCGCCTATTTTTCTGTCAGATGCGAAAACGTCCCACAAAACTTCGCCAAAAACCGTAATATTCATAATCTTACTTCGCTTTCGGATATTCGTTGCAAAGGAAATACAGGGGCGCCTCGTCCTCTTCTATTTCGGGGAAACGACCCATGGTTTCGTAAAAACGGTTGTCGGTATTATCGTCGTTTACCATTGAAACTTCGCCTATAAGGCACTTGCCGTGACCCTTTTGTGCCCAGAATGCGTGGTACTGGCGGGGCGGAAGAGTAATGCTTTCGCCGGGTTTGAGGCAGAGTTTCGTGCCTGCGGGAACGGTGAACACGCGGCCGTCACAGGTAACGGTAACGGGGGTGTCCGCAAGGGATTCGTCCTCGGCGCAGTTGTAAACTTCTACAATAAGATTGCCGCCGCCGCGGTTAATTATATCCTCCATTTTGTTCCAATGAAAGTGCATGGGCGAATACTGGTCCTCATCGGAAATAAGCAGTTTTTCGGCATAGGTCTTTTTGCAGTCAGGCTCGGAAAGCGAGCCGTTGCGCAGGGTAAAAAGGAACAGCCCGATTTTGTTAAAATCGCCGTGGCCGTAGTCGGTAATATCCCAACCGAGCATATGATTTCTGATTTCATCGTATTCGTGCCCCTTTTCTTTCCACTCCTCGGGGGTGAAATATGCAAAGGGCGGCAGATTGAAATTCATGCTCTTTATAAATTCAATGTTGTCTTTAAGAATTTTGTTGACTTCCGAACGTTTCATAATATACTCCTCCAAATTACTGTTGCAAAGATTTTCATCATATGATAAAATTATTATACTTGACATGTGGCAAAAAGTCAATACACACCATATAAAATGATAGATTTTCTTATTCAATATCAAATATTGCCAAACTTTTGCAGACTTTTTCACGGAGGACGTTATGCTGATATATGAAAGACAAAAAAACATTGTGGATTTCCTTAAAGAAAAGAATTCGGCGACGGTAAAGCAGATTTCAAAGGCGCTTTTCATAAGTGAAGCGACCGTGCGCAGAGATGTGGAAAAACTGCAACAGGCGGGTTACGTGGAGCGTTTTTACGGCGGAGTTACGCTGGCGGATTTCAGCGGCGGCGTTCTGCCCCTTGCACGGCGGGAAAACGAAAATTCGGCGGGCAAAGAGAAAATCGCACAGCAGGCGGCAAAACTTGTGCACGACGGCGACACCGTGTTTATCGATTCGTCGTCAACGGCGGGCAGGGTGCTTTTGCATATAAAGAATCGCCGTGTGACGGTGATAACAAACAGCAGTGTTTTGCCCGAGGACGCGGGAAGTATGCGCATTTACTGCACCGGCGGCGAATATTCCGAAAAACGGCGCTGTTTTTTCGGAAGTTTTGCCGAAGAGTTTATAAAAAACGTGCACGCGGACATAATGTTCTTTTCGTGCAAGGGGATAAGCACGGACGGCGAAATAACCGACGCGTCAGAAGACGAAATTGCCCTCAGAAAGTGTATGATGAAAAATTCAAAAAAGAAAGTTTTCCTGTTTGACGGAACGAAATTCAGAATTACAAGCACGTTTCGCCTTTGCAGCAAAGATGATGTTGACGAATTTATAAGCGATATTGATTTTTCCTTTGACGGAGAAAATACAAGTGATATGTGATGAAAAGTTGACAGGCAAAGCGCAGGGGCAAAAAACGGTACGGGCAATGTGAGAATATGCTGTATGGGAGAGCGTTGCGGTTATGCCGGATTTCGGAGCGGTGTTTCTTGCTGTGAGATAGGTTTTTTCAATGTTATATCATTTTCAAAGCCGCAATCTTTTGCGCTCGCGGCAGCAGCAAGCCGCTGCCATGCAATCTTAAAATGAAATTTCAGGGCAAAACAATTTTGCGGTAAAATTATCTTTTTGAAATGCTTGTTTTATGTTCTTTGATTATTGCGCGGCAGGACGGGGCTTTATGTCCCGCCGCTTTTTTACATTGATTCTGTGACGGACTTATGCAATATGATATTTCCCACAAAATTTACGCAAAACTATTTTTTCCTTGACACAAAACAATAAATAGGATATACTACGAGCAATACACTCAATTTAATTGAGTAATAAAAGGAGAGTGAGAATGTGAAAGAGAAACTCAGCAAAAAAGAACTCATATTTATTGCAAGTATGCTGTTCGGGATGTTCTTCGGCGCCGGCAATCTGATTTTTCCCATATATATGGGTCAACTTGCCGGAAAGGAAATGTGGGGTGCCGTCGTCGGCTTCCTTATTACAGGCGTGGGACTGCCCCTTATGGGCGTGGCTGCAATGGGTATCAGCCGCAGCGACGGACTGAGCGAACTTGCGGGCAAAGTGGGTAAAGCATACAGTGTGTTCTTTACCTGTGCGCTCTATCTTACAATAGGGCCTTTCTTTGCAATACCCCGTTGCGCAACGGTTCCCTTTACGGTAGGCATTGAGCCTATGCTTAATAAAGGTGCAAACACACAGGTCACACTTGCTGTGTACTCCGTAATATTCTTTTTGGTCGTTTTGGGCTTTTCGCTTTTTCCGGGCAAGATTCTTACGTGGGTAGGCAAGATTTTAACGCCGCTGTTCCTTATCTTTTTGGGCGTGCTTGTTGTTGCGGCAATAGTAAAACCCATGGGGAATATAAGTGACGTTACACCCGCTACCGACGCATATGCAACAAAAGCGTTTGCAACGGGCTTTTTGGAGGGGTATAACACAATGGATGCCCTTGCAAGCCTTGCATTCGGCATAGTTGTTATAACCGTTATCAGGGATCTGGGCGTAACCGAGCCCAAGGCGGTTGCCGCAAACACCGTAAAATCCGGAATATTCAGCTGCCTTATTATGGCGGCAATTTATATTGCCGTTACGGTTGTGGGCGCGCAGAGCGGTGCCGTAGCGGAAATCGCCGCAAAGTGCAGCAACGGCGGTGATGTTTTTGCGTGTGTAGCCGAACATTATTTCGGCAAAGCAGGTGCAATAATTTTAGCGATAATGGTTACCCTTGCCTGCCTTAAAACGGCGGTAGGGCTTGTAACAAGCTGCTCAGAGACTTTTGTTAAAATGTTCCCCAAGTCTTTTTCGTACAGGATATGGACGATTATTTTCAGCGCCTGCTCGCTTCTTATTGCCAACCTGGGGCTTAACGCGATAATAGAGTATTCTATCCCCGTACTTATGTTCCTGTATCCGCTGGCAATTACCCTTATTCTTTTGGGTCTGTTCGGGAACCTGTTCGGGCACAACAAACATGTTTACCGTTTTACAACGGGCTTTACGCTTGCTGCCGCAGTCGTTGATTTGTTTGCCGCATTGCCCGAAACATTGAGAAACGCAATGCATATTCAGCCCGTAATCGACGGCATAAACAAAGTTCTGCCGCTTTCGGGTTTCGGTTTGGGGTGGATTTGTCCCGCAGTGCTGGGGCTTATAATCGGGCTTACGGTGATGTTTATTACCCGCCGGCGCGAACGCACGGAATAAAAATTCAAAGGCTGTCCTTTTGCGGGCAGTCTTTTTTCTTGATGAAAATTAAAAAATGTGATACAATAAACGAGGATATTTTTCATCGAGGTTATATATGATTTGCGGAAGTATTAAAGGCATAAAAGAACATATAAAAAAACGCATTGAGGCACTTGAAGATTTTGAAACCGACCCGTCGTGCTTCCTTGACCCTGTTTTGGCGCAGGAAATAAGCGAGATAACGGGGCTCCTTAACAGGGAAGTATGCGTGTATCTTACCCGCGGCGGGAAAATAGAATATGTAAATATCGGCGAGGACGACAGGGCAAATCTGGCAAATATCAGTTTGCGCCGTTCCGACAGCCGTCTTTCGGGCCTGCGCTGTATTCATACGCATCCCGGCGGAAACGGGCATCTTTCTTCCGTTGATATCGAAAGCCTTAAAAAAATCAGGTTTGACGCTATGTGCGCGATAGGTGTGCTTGAAAACAAAAGCACAAACGTTACAATGGCGGTGCTTTCGGATTCGAAAGAGGGATATTCTTATTTTACCGCGCCAAGCGTAAGTAAAATTCCGCAGGACGGCTGGATAAACGAAATCTATGATGCCGACAGAATAATAAAGCACGAAGTTTTTTCCGAAGAAGAGCATAAAAAAGAGAGAGTTATGCTTTTGGGAAACGATAAGGATTCGGTTGAAGAACTTGAACGGCTTGTTGATACTGCCGGCGGCGAAACGGTGTTTAAGGCTATACAGAAAAGCGCAAAAGGCGTTATAGGCAGCGGAAAAATAAGCGAACTGTCACTTACGGTTCAGTCAAAGAATGTTGATTTGGCAGTGTATGATGACGAACTTACGTTTTCGGAGCAGAAGAATCTTGAAGAGGGACTCGGTGTACCCGTTATTGACCGCACCGCCCTTATACTTGATATTTTTGCAATGCGTGCCGCCACAAAAGAGGGCGAAATGCAGGTTGAACTTGCTCAGCTTAAATATAAACTGTCCCGCCTTAAAGGAGAGGGACTTGCGCTTTCGCGCCAGGGCGGCGGAATAGGCACGCGCGGTCCGGGAGAAGAAAAACTTGAAACAGACCGCCGCCACGTGAACAGGCGGATATATGAACTTAAAGAGCAGCTTTCCAAACTCTCCGTGCGCCGCGGACTTATGCGCAAGCAGCGCAAAAAACAGGAACTGCCGCAGATTGCGCTTGTGGGCTACACAAATGCGGGCAAAAGCACGCTGCTTAAAGCACTTTCCCAAAGCGAGGTATTCTGTGAGGACAAACTGTTTGCCACTCTTGACCCCCTTACCCGTAGGTGTGAACTTGATAAAAATATAAACGTATGCGTCACCGATACGGTTGGGTTTATTAAAAAACTTCCGCACCAACTTGTTGAGGCATTCCGCTCCACCCTTGAAGAGGCGGTTTTTGCCGATATTCTGATTCATGTGTGCGACGCGTCAAGCCCGGAACTGTTTGCACAGATTGCCGCAGTTGAAGAGGTGCTTGTTTCAATAGGCGCAGCGGATATTCCCACAATTACGGTACTTAATAAAATCGACCGTGTTGAGGGCGAGCTGCCCGCAGTTAAGGACGCAATATATATTTCAGCTGCCACGGGTGAAAACTTAGATGCGCTGAAACAGGAAATCGTAAAAAGAGTAAAAGCCATGAGCGCGGAGGTAACTTTGATTGTACCTTACGCCCGGGGCGACGTTCTTGCGTATATCTTTTCAAAGTGCAAGGTGATAAATCAGGAACATACCGATGAGGGTACGAATATCACTTTTTCTGCTCCGCCGGAAGAGATAAGCCGGATAAACGCAAAATTAAAGTGATTCTTTTTTGAGGGCACGGTATTTTTCGCGTGTGGCGATTCCGCCGCGGATATGCCTTTCGTCCTTATGCTGTTCGAGGATTTCTTTTACGGCGGCGAAAAGCGGCGGATTGATGTGTTCAAGCCGCAAGGTAACGTCCTTGTGTACCGTGCTTTTGCTTACGCCGTATTTTTTTGCCGCACCGCGCACGGTGTCGCGCGTGTCAACAATATAATGCCCCAGTTTTTGGGCGCGTTCCTCAATAGAAAAGTCAAACATAACTATCTCTCCTTTGCAAGTAAAGGATATTCAAACTTTTTGTTAATTAGAACGAAGGATTATAAATGATACTTATTATTGCCGAAAAACCGAGCCTTGCCCGCAATATTGCAGCAGGAATAGGAAAACTTAACCGTCGCGACGGCTTTATGGAAGGCAGCGGCTACATAGTTACCTGGGCGTTCGGGCATTTGTTTTCCCTGTGCGATATCGAGGACTATTCGCCGACCGCTTCTGGAAAATGGACAATGGAGAATCTGCCCTGCTTTCCCGAAAAATTCAGGTTCGCTTTAAGGAAAAACGCAGCGAAAAAGACCGATGAGGGCGTAAAAAAGCAGTTTGAAATCATAAAGAGCCTCTGCGCAAGAGAGGACGTTGACACGATAGTAAACGCGGGCGATGCGGACAGGGAGGGAGAGATAATAGTAAGGCTGTGCATAAAAAATTCAGGCACGGAAAAAGAACAGAAACGGCTTTGGCTGCCCGACCAGACGGAGCAGACGGTAAAAAAGGCACTGGGGGAAATGAAAAGCGAATCGGAGTACGATAATCTTGCGTCCGAGGGCTTTGCACGGACTTATATCGACTGGCTTTACGGCGTTAATCTTACCCGATACGCCACCCTTAAAACGGGACTTCTTCTAAGGGTCGGAAGGGTAATAATTCCCGTTGTAAAGGCTATTTACGACCGCGATATGCAGATAAAAAACTTTGTTCCGGATATCTACTATTCGATTAAAAGCGCTGCGGAAACCGATGGCACACCCATTGAACTTATAAGCAAACTTAAATTTCAGAAAAATGAAAAGAACAAAGCGGAGCAGGCGGCAAGCGAATATAACGCCTGCACGGCGACTGTTAAAAGCGTAAAGAACAAAAAAGACGTTATAAAGGCGGGCAAACTCTATTCGCTGTCAAAATTGCAGAACTATTTGGGTAAAAAGCACAAAATGCCTATGGAGCAGAGCCTTGCAATAGTGCAGAAACTCTATGAAAGCGGATATCTTACGTACCCGCGAACGAATTCGGAATATCTTGCCGCCGCCGAAAAGGATAAGATAAAGCAGATTCTTGCAAACGTCAGAAATCTGGGCTACAACGTTAAGTTTAAGGACGAAAAGACTATTTTTGACGATTCAAAAATAGAATCTCACTCCGCCATTACGCCTACGTATAAGATTCCCAAAAAAGAGAACCTTTCCGACGCGGAAGCGCTTGTGTATACCGCTGTTATGCGTAGGTTTGCGGCGGTGTTCTGCGGGGAAGACTGCCTTGCGCAAAAGACGGAAATAACCGTTGCTGTGGGGGATAAAGAGGAATTTATTCTTAAAGGCACGGTAATCGTACAGGCAGGCTGGACGAAGTACGACGATTATACGCAAAAGGACAAACTTCTGCCGCCGTTAGAAAAAGGGCAGCAGATAAACATTGATTTTAAGCCCTGCGAACGCGAAACCGCTCCGCCGAAACACTATACGATAGAAACGCTGAATAATTACCTTAAAAACCCGTTCCGCGATGAGAAAAAGACGGACGATGAAAACGACGACGAGGATTATAAGGCGATTTTTCAGGGGCTTGAACTGGGCACGGAAGCAACGCGCACGGGGATTATCGACAACGCCCGCAAAAGCGAATACATAGAACTGAAAAAGGACGTGTACAGAATTCTGCCAAAAGGCGAGTATCTGATTGAATCCCTTGAACAGATGGGAATATCGATGGATAAATATAAAACTTCGCAGATGGGCATAATGCTTAAAAAGATTTATCACGGCGAAGCCACCGTTGACGACGGCGTCCGCGCGGCGGAAAGTGAAATTGCCGAAGTTTTCAAAAAGCGCGAAGAACCCGCCGAAACCGACACGGACAACGGCTTTTATATGGAAAAAGTCGGCGTGTGTCCTCTGTGCGGAAAAGACGTTGTCAAGGGCAGATACGGCTACGGCTGTACGGGCTATAAAGACGGGTGCAAATTCAAAATCAGCGGCGTTATCTGTAAGCGTGTAATTTCCCTTAAAAATGCGCAACTGCTGCTTAAAGAGGGCAGAACGTCAAAAATCAAGGGCTTTACGTCGAAAAACGGAAAGAGTTTTGACGCGTATCTGAAATTGGAGGACGGAAAAACAGTTTTTGATTTCAGTCAATAAACAACAAAAGCCGGCATATATTTTACCGCGGAGGTAATATTATGTGCTGGCTTATTTCTTTTTTGACTTCTTTGCGCTTTTTTATAGGACATATCACAAACAAAAGCGCATTTCCCAAGCCCTTTACGCGGGCGGAGGAAAAAATCTGCCTTGAAAAATTCTTTGCGGGCGACAAACAGGCACGGGACGCACTTATCGAACACAATATGCGCCTTGTTGCGCATATCGCCAAAAAGTACGCGGCGTCCGGCTGCGACAGTGACGATTTGATTTCCATAGGTTCAATAGGGCTCATAAAGGCTGTAAATTCGTTTTCGCCCGAAAAAAGCACACATCTTGCAACATATGCGTCAAGGTGCATTGAAAACGAAATTCTTATGCATCTGCGCGCAACAAAAAAACAGCGGAGCGAGGTTTCGCTTTCGGAACCTGTGGGAACGGATAAAGAGGGCAACGAAGTCACGCTGCTCGATATCCTTAAAAGCGACGGTCCCGAAGTGCCGGACGATGTGGAAAAGCGCCTGAACATAAAGGCAGTGCTTAAAAAAATGGATGCGGTGCTTAATGAGAGGGAGAAGAAAATAATCATAATGCGTTTCGGATTGGGCGGAAGAAAACCTCTTGCACAAAGACAGACCGCAGAAGCACTGGGAATTTCGCGCTCGTATGTAAGCAGAATCGAAAAAACGGCGATAGAAAAGTTGCGCAAATAGGCATACTGTGTTGCATTTTTCACTGTATACACTTATTCATTTCAAAAAAATAAGGTAAAATATATTAAAAGTATTCTAAGGTGAGTGTATGAGAGATAAAATCATAAGGTTTATGTATGGGCGATACGGCGTAGACGAATTGGGCAAGCAAATGCTTGTTTCGTCGCTTTTCATATCGCTTTTAGGTATGATTCTTAACCTGTTTAAGTTAAAAATTGCGCCGTTTATCTGCTCAATATTAAGTTTTATTATTATCGGAATCATCATTTTCCGCGCACTTTCAAAGAATATCAACAGGCGCGTAATGGAAAACCACAAGTATTTGGCTAAAACCGAGAAACTCAGAAATCGAATTAAATTTGAAAAAACAAGATTTGCCGACAGAAAGAATTATCGGTATATAAAATGTCCCAACTGCAAAAATTATTCACGCGTGCCAAGGGGCAAGGGGAAGATTAAAATCACGTGCCGTGTGTGCAAAAAACAGTTCGATAAAAAGGTTTAGAGGAAAAACAAAATGGAACGGGAAGCAAGGGTTATACTACCAATCCGAACCCGTTCAAATGCACAAAAAACGCACATCTACGGCATCAAAGCGGCTTATAATATGTCCGTTAAAACCGTCAGGAGTTTGACTCTATTATGCATAAAGATTATATAATGCCCCAAAGGATAATAAAGACTTTCGGGGAAGTTAAAAATACAAAATGCCTGCTTAAAAATACCGAAAGGCAGATTTCCACTTTTGAAAAGAAGTGTGCGTCGCTTTTTGGAAAAAATGCAGGCATTCTTTTTGATTTCGGGCAGGAATACTGCGGCGGAGCATATGTTTCGGTATTTCTTGTTTCCGGTGTAAAAGAGGCAAAAATACGGCTTTCTTTCGGTGAATCGGCAAACGAAGCCCTTGCCGGTATAGGTGAAAAAGGCGCGTGCAACGACCACAGCGCGCGGGATTTTACCGTTACCGTTTCAAACTTTTATTCGGGCGAATACGGGCAGACAGGGTACAGGTTTTTGTTCCTTGAACTTCTTGACGACTGTTATATTCAAATAAAAGCCGTTCAGGGGACAAGCCTTTATCAGCCGTATGAAAATTTCGGAAGTTTTTATTCAAGCGATAAACTGCTTGATAAAATTTATTCCGTTGCGCTGCGCACGGTATTTTTGTGCGTGCAGAATAATATCTGGGACGGCATAAAGCGCGACCGACTTGTGTGGATCGGCGATTTGTGCCCGGAAATGAAAGCGCTGAAATACACCTACGGCGATATTCCCGAAATCTGCGGGGCGCTCGATTTTGCGGCAAACGAAAAGCAGAAGTGGGTAAACGATATGCCCACGTACACTCTTTGGTGGCTTATTGTGTGCGACGAATGGTGCCGCTATACGGGCAATAAGCAGTTTATTGAAAAAAAGCGGGATTTTATTCTGCTTTCAATAAAGCGGGTGCTTGAAAACATTGACGGTAACGGCGTGTTCACGGCGGGCGATTTCTTTGACTGGCCCACGCGGGAAACGAAAGCAACGTTTTCGGGCGTGGAAGCGCTTACAAAGTGCGGGTTTGAAGCCGCAGTGCGTTTGCTTACGCTGCTTGACGAACAGGAACTTGTTTGTTCGTGCGAAAACGTTTTGGAGAAAATAAGCAAAAAGAAACTTGACTGTTACGGATTCAAGCAGACTGCGGCGTTTCTTATTTTGGAGGACATGGCAGACAAAAACTGCAAAAAAGTGCTTGAATCGGGCGGGGCAAAAGGCTTTTCAACCTTTATGAGTTATTATATTCTCTCTGCGCTTGCGCTCTGCGGGGGCGAAAAAAAGGCGCTAAAAGCATTAAAGGACTACTACGGCGGAATGCTTAAAGCGGGCGCTACATCGTTTTGGGAAGATTTTGATATTGAGTGGCTTGAAAATTCCTGCAAACTTGACGAAATCTGCCCGGAGAATAAATCCGATATTCACGGCGATAACGGAAAATTCTGCTATTCAGGATTCCGCCACAGCCTTTGCCACGGATGGTCGGCGGGCGTCGTGCCGTTTTTAATCGAGTACGTTTTGGGCATAAACGTTGAAGAGAACGGAAAAATCAGAGTTTCGCCGCATATTGACACACTTGATTTTGCCGGCGGCAGTATTTATACGCCCTACGGCAAATTTGAAGTAAAACACAAAAAAGACGAAAACGGACGGGTGCGTACAACATACTCTGCACCGCGGGAAATTGAGGTCGTAATTGGAAACTGAAAGACTGTTTGAATTTATAAATATTCTGCTTGACATAGGCGAAAAACTGCTGCTTTCGGGCGGCGAGGTAAGCAGAGTGGAAAATACGCTTTCAAAAATGGCGGAGGCTTACGGCACGGACAAGCGGAGCGTGTTTGTAATAACGTCAAATATAGTAATCAGCCTGTCAATGCCGGGCGGGATATACGCTACCGACACACGGCGGATTCTTAAAAGCGCAAGCACGGACTTTTTCTGCCTTGAAAAACTTAACGCCATAAGCAGAGAATACTGCAAGAATCCCATTTCCAACGAGGAATTGCGCAAGCGTGCCGACGAATGCGAAATCAAGGTTAAGCCCTTTGCAATGTGGGCGGGAAGCGTGCTTGCCGCGGGCGCGTTTTCGGTGTTCTTCGAGGGAAGTATTGCCGACGGAATCGTTGCGGCGGTGCTTGCCCTTGTTATCTGCTTTTTCAAAACAAAAGCGTACAGGATTCTGAAATACAATCTGCAATTTAACTTTCTTGTATCCTTTATTGTGGGAATGCTTGCCCTTGCTGCGGCAAACTTTATTCCCTCTGTCAGCGCCGATAAGGTTATTATCGGCGATATAATGCTGCTTATCCCCGGGCTTGCAATGACAAACTCCGTGCGGGATATTCTCGCGGGCGATACCATTTCGGGCGTTATGCGCTTTGTTGAAAGCCTTATGTGGGCGCTCGGTCTTGCTATCGGCATTATGCTTTCAATTTTCGTCTGGGGGTGCATTGTGAAATGACGGTACAGTTGATTATGGCTTTTTTGGGCACTGCCGGATTTGCACTTTTCTGCGGAGAAAGAAAAAAATTCGTTCCCGTTGCTGCGCTCGGCGGCGTAATCTGCTGGGGAACGTATCTTCTGTTTGATTATGTCGGCGCGGGACTGTTCTTTTCAAGTCTGTTTTCCGCCGTTTTTGCCGCAATTTATGGCGAAGTGTGCGCAAGAATACTTAAAGCACCGGCGGTAATATTCTTTACTCCCGCAGTTATAGCGCTTATTCCCGGGCGAACGCTGTATTACTGCGCCGCGGCAATGGTGGATAATAATTTTGCTCTTGCGGGCGATTTTGCGTGGCAGACCGCCCAGTGCGCACTGGCGATTGCCGCCGGAATAGGCGTTGTGCTTTCGGTTTTTGACGGCGTAGAAAAATTTCACAAAAAAATTTGATTTTAAGTGTAACATATCGCACGTATAAAGCGTATTAAGGGCAGAAAGCGAGGTATTCTATATGAAAAAAATTTTTACTGCACTGCTTGCAACAACGATACTTTTTACCTGTACGTTCTGCGCGGAATCGAAAAATACGTATAAGCCCAACAACCGCACATATAATCCGGAAGATTATGTTGACGAAACGGGCGGATACATAAATTTTGCAACGGAACTTTTTAAGGCGTATTATAAGTCCGGCGGGGACACGCTGTGCCCGTTTACCGTTTACCGAACCCTTGCTATGCTGTCTTTCGGGGCAGGGGACGCGACAAAACAGGAAATTATCGATTTGTTGGGCTGTTCTTCCGAAAAACTCAACGAATTTTCTGAATTCTTTAAGTTTCAACCGAAAGAGGCACAGGTGAATTTTGCCGATTCCGTTTGGTACAATTCGGAAAGGCAAGCGCCGTACGATGATTTTGTCAACAGTGTGAAACAGGGCGCGGAATATAAAGCGCTGAAATTCAATAAAAGCACGCAGAATAAAATAAACGACTGGGTGAAAAAGAACACTGACGGAAACATAAAAGATTTTATCAATGAGCCGGAAATTGAAGATGTCCGTATGTTCCTTGTAAGCACGGCGGCGGTTGAGGCAAAATGGCGCTATCCCTATGCGGGAAGCGTCAGCGGGCGTTTTTATTCGTCAGACGGCACGGAAACCAATGCGGAAATGATGACATCGGTGGAAGAATGTTTTACTCTCCCCGGCGCCAAGGGCATTAAAAAGGAATATGAGGGCAACCTGTGCTTTGCCGCGATTCTGCCCTACGGCGATTTGAATTCATTTGTTGAAAGCCTTGACGCCGAAAAACTTAAAGACGCATTAAAAACGAGTTCGGGCGATATTACGGCAATAATTCCGAAATTCAAAAAAGAAAGCAAAGCGAATTTAACAGAAGTTATTAAAGAAGCGGGATTCACGCTTGACGGGGACTTTTCACGCATTGCACCGGATTCGGGCGAAACATTTGTTTCAAAAGCGATAAGCGCCGTTTCGATTGAAAATGACGAGTTCGGTACAAAGGCGTTTGCCGCATCGGAAATAACGGTGAAGGAAAGTGCCGCAATGGAAACGATAACGTTTAACCGCCCGTTTTTGTACCTTGTTTACGATACCGAAACTTTAATGCCGCTGTTTATCGGCGCTGTAAAGGAAATTTAACACGCAAACAAGCAAATAGTTTTTACAAAATACCGAAGTTAGTGTATAATAAACGTACATTGATTTTGGTATTTTTTATTTGAGGTGCTTATGGAAAAAGTTGTTGATTTAACGAAGAAAAAAGGCTTTATTTGTGATATGGACGGCGTAATATACCACGGCAACAGAATTCTGCCCGGTGTGCGCGAGTTTGTGGAATGGCTTAAAAACGAAAATAAGAACTTTCTGTTTTTAACAAACAGTTCCGAACGCTCGCCCAAAGAATTACAGCAGAAACTTGCCCGTATGGGGCTTGAAGTGGGGGAAGAGCACTTTTATACAAGTGCGCTTGCAACGGCGGAATTCCTTGCACATCAGAAACCCAACTGTTCGGCATACGTTGTCGGCGAACCGGGACTTATAAACGCGCTGTACGAAAAGGGAATTTCAATGAATGACGTGAACCCCGACTATGTTGTTGTGGGCGAAACGAGAAATTATAATTACGAAAGTATTCTCCGCGCGGTGCGCCTTATAAATAACGGCGCAAAACTTATCGGAACAAACCCCGATATGACGGGTCCGTCGGAACAGGGCATAATTCCCGCCTGTAAGGCACTTGTTGCACCTATCGAGCTTGCAACGGGTGCGGTGGCGTACTATTTGGGCAAACCCAACCCTTTAATGATGCGCACGGGAATAAAGCTTTTGGGCGCTTCAACAGAGGACACTCTCATTGTGGGCGACAGAATGGACACGGATATCATCGCGGGCGTGGAATCGGAAATCGAAACCGTGCTTGTGCTTTCGGGAGTAACGGACACGCGCATTATGCAAAAATTCCCTTACCGCCCCACGTACATATATAACGGTGTAGGTGATATCGTTGCGGGAAATCCCGCAGTTTTGGAGGAAAAATAAATGAGCTTTCTCAAATGCCTGCCAACGGTTGCAGTTGTAAAAAATGAATATCAAATTCTTGTACATACCGTTTTTAACGGGATTATCGGTATAAAGATAGGCGGGAATATCTTTTATGAGGAAAACTCCGGCGTTCTTTCATCGGAAAAGAATTATGTAAAAATAAACCTGCCGCAAACGATTCTTGACAAAGCGTGCAAATATACGGTGTTTTTCAGAAAAACGGTCAGCAGACGTGCGTACTTTTCCGAATTTGAGGAAGAGCAGAGCCAAACTTTTGCGTTCAAACCTCTTGAAAAGACGGACGACATAAATATTTACCATATTGCCGACGTTCATCGCAATTTTGCCGAGGCGGTAAAAACAAGCACGTATTTCGGCGATGACCTGGATCTTTTTATCCTTAACGGCGATATCGGCGAGGTCGAGAACGAGGAAGATTATTTTAACGTGTGCGCGTTTTCGGGCGAAGTTACAAAGGGCGAAATTCCCACGCTGTTCGCCCGCGGAAATCACGATGCCCGCGGCAGACTTGCCGAAAAATACACCGATTTTCTGCCCTCTGACGGCAAAAAGACGTATTTTGAATTCTCTGTGGGGGTACTGGGCGGCATTGTAATGGATTGCGGAGAAGATAAGGCGGATTCAAGCAACGAATACGGAGGCACGAATGTGTTTGAACCGATGCGCAGAAGGGAAACGGAGTTTTTGAAGGCGGCAGAACCGGAAGGGAAAATTATTTTTGCCGTATCGCACATCTGTCCGATGTCAATTGTGGGCGAAGCGGGCGGACAGTTTGATATCGAACGGGACATTTACACTGTTTGGAGCCGCGAACTTGACCGTATGGGCGTTAAGTTTATGCTTTCGGGGCACGAACACAAAATATATATCATTGAGCCGAACGGTGGCGTGCAGAAGCACAGTTTTCCCGTGATAGTCGGCTCACGGACGGATTATAAAACGGTTGAGGGCGCCGCACTTACCATAAAAAACGGCAGAGTTTTTGTTAAGTTTACCGATGCCGAACACAATGTATTTGATGAAACGGAATTATAAAGAATAATGACAGAACGAGAGAAATGCAAAAAAAGCGGGCGCGTCTATACACCTGATTTCATAGTCAGGAATGTGCTTGATATGTCAGGATATTACGGTGTGAATATCGTGAGAAAAAACGTTATAGATAACAGTTGCGGTGACGGTGCATTTCTTTGCGAAATCGTTGACAGATACTGTATTCAAGCAATAAAAGACGGAAGAAATCCGGATGCTTTAAAGAAAGAACTTGAAAACTATATCCATGGCATAGATGTTGATGAAGCGGAATGCGATAAGTGTATTGAAAATCTCAATACAGTTGCCTTGAAATACGGTATAAAGGGCGTTTTGTGGGATATTAAAAACACAGATGCGCTTTCATATAACGAATTTGATGGCAGAATGGACTTTGTTTTGGGAAATCCGCCATATGTAAGAGTACATAATCTTGAAGGTTCGTTTGATGAGGCGAAGAGTTTTTCATTTGCAAAAAGCGGAATGACGGACTTATATATAGTCTTTTATGAAATAGGGATTAAAATGCTGAATTCACGCGGTGTTTTAGGATACATAACGCCAAGTTCCTTTTTTACAAGCGTTGCGGGAGAATATATGCGAAATGTTTTTGTCAGGGAGAATCTTCTTGATAAAGTAATTGATATGAAGCACTTTCGCGCGTTTGATGCCACTACATATAGTGCAATAGTCGTGCTTGATAAGAAAAAAAAATATTGCACGGAATACTATGAGTTCGATAATGACAGTCATATTCCGCAGTTTGTAGATACGCTTTTGGTATCGGATTATTTTATTGACGGCAAGTTCTTTTTTTCGGAAAAAACAAAACTTCAAACACTTAAAATGATATTTACCCAAGAAAAAGATTGTTCCGTTGCGGTGAAAAACGGATACGCTACGCTGTGTGATGAAGTGTACATTACCGATTATCAGTCAAAATTTACTATCCCCGTAATAAAGGCTTCAAGGGGCGAGACAAGGAATATGATTTATCCATATGATAAAAACGGAAATGCTTTTTCGGAAGATCAATTGAAACAGGACGGTAAAGTATACGGGCAGTTGCTTAAAAACAAATCAAGATTGGCAAAAAGAAATAATGATAAGGCAGCACAGCAATGTTGGTATGCATACGGAAGAAGTCAGGCGATAGGTGACACTTACAAGAATAAAGTTGCAATGAATGCAATGATAAGAACAACCGATGACTTGAAACTTGTTGATGCTCCGTCGGGAACCGGCGTTTACGGTGGTTTGTATCTGGTTGCAGAGCCTGATATACTGAAAGCGGCAAAAAAAGCGTTGGAAGATACAGATTTTCAGGAGTATGTTTCGTTGCTTGGCAAATATAAAAGCGGCGGGTACTATACGTTTTCGTCAAAAGATGTTAAAACGTACCTTGATTATAAAATCGCAAAACAGTGAGGAGCGCTTAAATGGATAATAATGAGTTTTTGCAGATAATAAAGAATTCTTTCAATATGTATCTGAATAAGGGGACGTCAAGAAGCACGGGAAAACTGAAACCTTTGCACGGCGGCATTGCAAAAGATATCAAAGAGCGTTTTGGCGAAGAATTTGAAGTCATATCACAAGGCTACGGCAATAATACCGAATACTCGGTTAAGGGAAGATATTATGATAAAAAAACGGATATTACAGTGTTAAGGAACGGTAAGCCCGTTGCGGCATATGCGGTAAAATTTGTTATGCGCAATTATGCACAGAACAGCAATAATTATTTTGAAGGAATGCTTGGAGAGACAGCAAATTTGCGGACAAATTCCGTTCCATATTTTCAGATTTTTATTATATTTGACAAGGTTCCGTATTTTGAAAGGAACGGAAAGTTCAAAAAATACGATATTATTTCAGAACACAATATGGGAAAATACCTGGCGCTTTCAAAAGATAATCCGGATATATTCTTTCATACTCCGGAAAAAACACTCTTTGTTGTTGTAAAATTAAAAGATAAAAGAGATGGAAATAAATTTGCAGATGAAAGTGAATACGCCGAATGGTATAAAAGTATCATGAATGATAATGATATTATGGAATATTTTGAGCAAACCAAAGACACCTTTGGTAATGGAGTGATTTATAATGACTATGAAGATTTTATGCAAAGAACTTATCATATAATAATGGGTAAAATAAAAAAGTAGCTATAGTTTTGACAGGTGGCAGGGGACTTACTTGCTTACCGAAAACGATTTTTTGAATTGAGAAACAGTTTACATTTGTAATACTATAAAATACATATTACTTGGCAAAATTAACCGTCCGAAACTCATTGTGCGACGGATAGTCACTTTTGTCAACATAATTTGTTCTCACGTAAGAATATCCCGTATCATAAGATAGTTCTCACTTTTTTACATTACCTGAAAAGCGGGAGCATTTTGCTCCCGCTTTCTCTTTTATTCCTTTATTTCTTTCGGGTTCTTTGCGCATGTAAAGATTTTCTTTTTGCACTATAAATACAAAGTGCTTTTTAGGACAAACCGCTACATGTCTGAAAAAACTGTTTTTATTTTTTCTTTTTACGGGCAAATATTATTATAATCACTATTATTCCCGGAACCGAAACAAGCAAAATGTAGGGAAGTGCGCTTACAATAAAGATAAATGCGTTTACAATGAAAGTTCCTACGGAAGCGAAGTTCTCGGAAAGATTTTCGCCTATCTGCTGCCATACGCCCGTGTTTTCGGTGTCGGAGAATCTGCGTACCTCGCTTACGGTGATATTTACGGTAGTATAATCAACAAGATTGTCATAGGTTCTTAACTGTGATTTGTATGAGTCAAGCTGATATATTACGTCGGTAAGCTGGCTTTTGATTTTCAGCAGAGAATCAATGCTGTCCGCTTTATCAAGCATGGATTCAAGGGAAGTTTTTTCGCTTTCAAGGGCAGAAATACGGCTTTGAACATCTACGTATTTAAGGGTGATGTCGTCGGTGGATATTTCTTTGCGCGTAACGTTGGAGTTGTTTTCAATATAGGAAGAGAAGTCCGCACTTTCCTTTTGCGGAATTCTTGCCTTGATAATCGCGCGGCGGCTGTCGGAAGAGTTATACTCTTTGCCGTAAAGGGTGGAAGATTCTATATATCCGCCCGCAGAAAGAATTTTTTTCTGCAAAGAAGAAACAAAGGAGTCAAAATCTTTTGTTTGTGAATAGTAAGATACGGTTTCTATAATTTTTCTGTTGTTCGCCGAGGACTCTGAAACTTCTATATTTCCCGTTTTGTCGGTACCGACCGCAATATCGGGGGCGCTTGGCATACTGCCGGATTTATCATATGTACTGCCGCACCCTGCAAAAAGCAAGGCAACAATCGCAAATACGGAGAATATGGCAAACAGTTTCTTTTTCATAAAAAATACCGCCTTTCCTGTTGTCTCAATTTGATTATACAGTAAAGGCGGCAAAAAGTCAATACACTATTTTCCGCTTGCACCGTAGTTGGAAAGCACGCGGGCGGAAGGGTCATTAACGTTACAGCCCTCCCACGATTTGTTGGGCATCCAGAAATCAACAATCATTTCGCTCATTCCGGGATAATATTCTTCAAAAATCTCGCGGTACAAAAGCGATTCCTTTGTAAACGGCGCGGCGTGAGTATATTTTTTGCAATTTTCCTTAAACTCATCATCCGTGTAAAAGTTTTCGGCATATTCTTTAAGATAATCCACCATCGAGTGACCTACCGCGTCGGAGAAAGCCGCTTTTTCGCGGTAAAGAATATCGTGGGGCAGATAGTCGCCCTCAAACGCGCGGCGCAGGAGATATTTACCCTTGTTATACTTGTTAAGTTTCTTTTCCGGGTCTATGGCAAGCACGTATTTTACAAAATCCAGATCGCCGAAGGGAACGCGGGCTTCAAGGGAGTTCGCGGAAATGCATCTGTCGGCGCGGAGAACATCGTACATATGCAGTTCCCTTATCCTCTTTTCCGATTCCTTTTGAAATTCCTCCGCGGAGGGTGCGAAGTCGGTATATTTATACCCGAAAAGTTCGTCGGAAATCTCGCCCGTAAGCAGTACCCTGATATCAGTGTTTTCGTGAATCCACTTGCACAGAAGATACATACCCATACTTGCGCGGATTGTGGTAATATCAAATGTGCCCAGAATGCGGATAACTTCTCTTAACGAAGAAAGCACCTGTTCCTTTGTCATTATAACTTCCGTATGGTCGCTGCCCAAGTATTCCGCAACTTCCTTTGCGTATTTAAGGTCTATTGCGTCGCCCTCCATACCTATTGCAAAGGTGCGTATGGGCTTCTTGCTCTTTTTTGCGGCAATGGCGCACACAAGAGAGGAATCAAGTCCGCCCGAAAGCAGAAAACCTACTTTTGCATCGGCAACAAGCCGCTTGTCTACGCCCGCAACAAGTTTGTCGTGTATTGCGGCGCAAATTTCGTCAATATCGTCAAAGCAGGCGGTATCGGGACGGGAAATATCGTTGTAGCACACAAACTCTCCGCCTTTATAGTAGTGTCCCGGCGGGAACGGCATAACTTTATCGCAAAGTCCCACTAAGTTTTTCGGCTCGCTTGCAAAAACTGTAACGCCGTCTTTGTCAAAACCGTAATAAAGGGGACGGATTCCTATGGGGTCACGTGCGGCAATATATTCTTTCGTTTCGCCGTCATAGATAATAAGCGCGAATTCGGCGTCAAGCATTCTGAACATATCCGTGCCGTATTCTTTGTAAAGTGGCAGGAGAATTTCGCAGTCGGAACCGCTTTTAAAAGTATATTTTTCTTCAAGTTCCTTTTTTATTTTCTCAAACCCGTAAATTTCGCCGTTGCACACAACAAAACTTTTGCCTAAACCGAAAGGCTGCATACCCTCAGGCGTAAGCCCCATAATGGCAAGGCGGTGAAAACCCAGAAATCCCTTTCCCGTATCAACGATTCTGCTGTCGTCGGGGCCTCTTGATACAGTTTGCTCAAAGCCTTTTTTGAATAAATCAAGAGAGGCACAGCCGTCGCAATAACCCATAATCGAACACATAATAAATTCCTCCGGATAAATTTCAGCATCCGATAGGGCAAGTGCCGTAACTCGCTGTGCCACCTATCTTTGTTCTCTTTTCTCTCTTTAACGCAGGAGTATGCGGCGCACCTACTTGCTGCCTTTCGGATTGCGGCTTGCAAAGTGTTATTCGCGCAAATCTTTTCAGTGCGGCTCTCACCATGCCCGCACTCTCTGTTTTTTATGAGTTTCTGCGTTACTTCTCTTTGCTCAAATGCCTTTATTATTCCACGTCTTGCAGTGCGTCGTAGCCCTCTTCGCCCGTGCGCACTTTTACTACGTTTTCAACATCGTAAACAAATATTTTTCCGTCGCCTATATGCCCGGTGTAAAGTACATTTTTGGCGGTTTCTATTACGCTTGAAACGGGAACTTTACTTACAACAACGTCAAGTTGAACTTTCGGCAGAAGCGTGGGCTCAATCTCAACGCCGCGGTAATATTCGGGTTTGCCTTTCTGAATTCCGCAGCCCAGAACGTGTGACATCGTCATTCCCGTTATGCCGATATCGATAAGTGCTTTTTTAAGCGCCTCAAATTTCGATTCCCTGCATATAATCTCTACTTTCGTCATCTTCGGAACACTGCCGTCGTCAAATGAGGGCATTTTTCTTACGGGAATCGCCTCGGCAACGGGAGTATCGCCCGAAACTGCGGGAGCCTCGTATTCAACCGTGTCGGGAAGCATTGCAAAGCCCGCATAGGCGGTAAGCAAGCCGTGCTCGGAAACGTCAAGACCTGCAATTTCGTCAGCCGCGTCGGCGCGGAGCCCGATTGTGTGCTTGATTATAAGGAACACAACCGTTATAATCACCGCAACGTATGCCGCAACGGAAACGACGCCAAGCGTCTGAACGCCTAAAAAGTGCGCTCCGCCGCCGTAGAAAAGACCTTTTTCGGTAGAAGAACCTGTTGCGAACAATCCGGTAAGGATAGTTCCCAAAGCGCCGCAGACGCAGTGAACGGATACTGCGCCCACAGGGTCATCTATTTTTGCAACCTTATCAAAGAATTCAACCGAAAGTACGATAACAATGCCGAATATAAGACCCATAATTGCCGCGCCCAAAGGACTTACCGCGTCACAGCCGGCAGTTATGCCCACAAGGCCGGCAAGAGCGGCGTTGTACGTCATTGAAACATCGGGCTTTTTGTAGCGAATCCACGTAAAAATCAGTGTTGCACAGCAGGCAACCGCCGCGGCAAGGTTGGTGTTAAAGAACACAAGTCCCGCACGGACAAGCAGTTCGTCAGAATCCATACCTACGGTTGAAGCACCGTTGAAACCGAACCAGCAGAACCAGAGGATAAACACGCCCAGTGCCGCAAAAGTCAGGTTGTGCCCGAGAATTGCGCGGGGCTTACCGTTTTTATCGTATTTCCCTATACGGGGACCGAGCATTTTTGCACCGATCAGAGCGCAGATACCGCCTACCATATGCACCGCCGTCGAACCGGCGAAATCGTGGAATCCCATTTGTGCAAGCCAGCCGCCGCCCCATATCCAGTGACCGGATATAGGATAAATGAACAGCGATATTGCTGCGGAATAAATGCAGTATGCGCTGAATTTTGTGCGTTCAGCCATAGCACCGGAAACTATCGTTGCACTCGTGGCACAGAATACTGTCTGAAACGCCGCATACGCCCAAAGGGGAACACCCGCGGGAAGTATGCTTGAATAGTCTTTCATAATCAGCGGGTCAATCCAGCCGAAAAGAGCCGTTCCGCTGCCGAACATTACACCGAAACCCACAAGCCAGAAACAGGGAGTTCCGATACAGAAGTCCATAAGGTTCTTCATTAAAATATTGCCTGTGTTCTTTGCACGGGTGAAACCCGCCTCACACATTGAAAATCCCGCCTGCATAAAGAATACAAGCGCCGTGCCTACAAGCACCCATATTGTGTTTACCGCACTGTACATATTAAACCTCCGTTATTTTACGCCGAACAGCAAGTCGCCGTAAGTGGGGAACGGCCAGTATTTTTCAGCCGTAAGAGTTTCCGCTTCATCGCATACAACACGCAGTTCCGCCATTTTCTGCAAAATTTCGTCACGGATCATAAACGATGCTTCGGTTATATCGTCAATAGCCTTAAATCTGATTGTCGCCTTGTCAAGGGCATCGGCTGCGTCGGCAATTTCGTCGGTAAGGTCGGAAAGACGGGCAAGCGTCGCTTTTTCGTATTTCGCCTTTAATCCCGGCATAGCAGCCGTTTTTGCGGCAATTTCGTCCGCCAGGTCTTTTGAATACGCAACAACTGCCGGCAGAATTTCTTTTCTTGTCATATCAATCATCGTAAGCGCCTCAATATTTACGGTCTTAACGTAGTTTTCAAGGGTAATCTCGTAGCGGGAACGAATCTCGGCGGGAGTGAATATCCTGTGGCTCGTAAGCATATCCACATTCTTTTTGTCAAGAATCGTGGGCAGTGCGTCGGGCGTGGTGCGCAGGTTAAGCAGACCCCTCTCCTCGGTGGCTTCCTTAATCCATTTATCGTCGTAACCGTTGCCGTTAAAGATAATCCTCTTGTGGTCCTTAATTGTCTTTTTAATCATATCGTGCAGCGCCGTTTCAAAGTCTTCCGCGCCTTCAAGACGGTCGGCATAAACTTTCAGCGATTCCGCAACCGCGGCGTTAAGCATAATGTTTGCACAGGCTATGCTGTTTGAAGAACCCAGCATACGGAACTCAAACTTGTTGCCGGTAAAGGCAAAGGGAGAAGTCCTGTTGCGGTCGGTGGTATCGCGGGTAAAGCGGGGCAGAACGTGTACGCCCAGTTTCATAACGGTCTTTTCTTTGCCGCTGTAAGGAACGTCTTTTTCTATTGCGTCAAGCACGGCGGTAAGTTCGTCGCCGAGGAACATTGAAACTACTGCCGGAGGCGCCTCGTTTGCGCCCAAACGGTGGTCGTTGCCTGCGGTGGCGACGCTTAAACGGAGCAAATCCTGATAATCGTCAACCGCCTTTATTACCGCACAGAGGAAAAGCAAAAACTGCGCGTTTTCATAGGGCGTTTCGCCGGGAGTTAAAAGGTTTACACCCGTGTCGGTAGCCATTGACCAGTTGTTATGTTTTCCGCTTCCGTTTACGCCCGCAAAGGGCTTTTCGTGCAAAAGGCAAACAAGACCGTGCCTTAATGCCACTTTCTGCATTATTTCCATAGTCAGTTGGTTATGGTCGGTGGCAATGTTCGTGGTGGTGTAGATAGGCGCAAGTTCGTGCTGCGCGGGAGCAACCTCGTTGTGCTCCGTTTTTGCCAAAATTCCGAGTTTCCACAGTTCCTTGTTCAGGTCAGCCATATATTCCGCAACGCGGGGCTTGATTACGCCGAAATAATGGTCGTCCATTTCCTGACCTTTGGGCGGTTTTGCGCCGAAAAGCGTTCTGCCGGTAAAAATCAGGTCTTTCCGCTTATCGTACATTGCCTTATCTATAAGGAAGTATTCCTGTTCGGGTCCTACCGATGTGCGAACGCACTTAACATCGGTATTGCCGAAAAGTTTAAGGATTCGCAATGCCTGCCTGTTAAGCGCTTCCATTGAGCGCAGCAGGGGCGTTTTCTTGTCAAGCGCTTCGCCGCCGTAGGAACAGAACGCCGTGGGAATGCAAAGTGTTTTGTCCTTTATAAAGGCATAAGAAGTGGGGTCCCATGCGGTATAGCCGCGAGCCTCAAAGGTGGCACGCAAGCCGCCGGAAGGAAAACTTGACGCGTCAGGCTCGCCTTTAATAAGTTCCTTGCCCGAAAACTCCATAATTATCCGTCCGTCAGGCGCGGGAGAAATAAAACTGTCGTGCTTTTCGGCGGTTATGCCGGTAAGGGGCTGAAACCAGTGGGTGAAATGCGTTGCACCGTGAGCAACCGCCCAGTCTTTCATAGCAACCGCCACGGCAGAGGCAACCTTGTCGTCAAGATGTGCGCCCTCGTCAATGGTCTTTTTAAGCGAATTGTAAACTTCCGCCGAAAGCGTTGCTTTCATTACTCTGTCGTCAAATACCAAACTTCCGAAATAATCAGTTACCTTTTCCATACGATTCTACTCTCCTTTAAAAAATAAACGAGGCACGGGCGGACCAATCAAAGCCCGAGACCCCATTGCCTCGTTTTTAATAAATTAAGAAAGGGCGTCAAAGATTAAATCTAAGACGCCCTTGCCTTTTATGTGCGTTATTATACTCGCTTTTTTTATCTTGTCAACTGTTTTTTTTAAAAAAATTCTTTCGGGAATATTGACAGAAAAGCGATTATGGATTATTATAATACTGACAAAGGCGCATAAGCGCCAAAAGGGGGATAAGATAATGAAAAACTGTTTTAACTGCAACAATCAGGTTGACGACAACGCAACATTCTGCCCGAACTGCGGAGCGAATCTTGCTGCCGGTACGGCACCGCAGACCGCACAGCCCGACCCGTATGACCACACTGCCGAATTTGACCCTCAGGACATTTCGGAAAACAAGGTTTACTGTATGCTGGCATACCTTATGGGCGTTATCGGCATAATCATTGCTTTGCTTGCCGGAAAAGATTCGCCGTACGTTAAATTCCATATCCGTCAGGCAATCAAACTTTCCGTTGCCGACATTCTGCTTTTGCTCTGCGGCGGTATACTTTGCTGGACGTTTATTGCGCCCATTGCGGCGGGTATCGGAATTGCAATCGTTTTCGTTTTGCAGATAATCGCGTTTATTCAGATTTGCTGCGGCAAGGCTGTTGAACCCGCAATTATCCGCAATCTCAGATTCCTGAAATAATAAAAAGATTTTCCTTTTTGCGATACGGAATAAAAACCGTATCGCTTTTTCTTTACTCTTCGTCAATCTTCGGCACTTCATCGGAATCGGGAAGCGAAGTGTCGTTGTAGGAATAGGCTTTTATCAGCAGTTTGTCGATGTTCTCGTAACGCTTTGTAACATCCTCTATTGCCGAACCCGCCGAATCGATTCTCTTCTTTGCGGTTTCCAAAAGAGTGGCGAATTTGCCGAAATTCGTGCGCACTTTTTCAAGGATTTTTGCAATCTCGCCTGTGCGTTTCTGTATGGCAAGGGTCTTGAAACCAAGTTGCAGACTGTTAAGAAACGCGCCTATTGTGGTGGGACCCGCTACGGTAACGCGGCATTCGCGCTGTAAATATTCGCACAGACCGCTGCGGCGGGCGATTTCGGCGTAAAGCCCCTCAATGGGAAGATACATAATTGCAAAGTCAGTGGTGTGGGGCGGGGCAATATACTTGTCCCTTATGCTGCGGGCATTGAGTTTTATTGCCGATTCCAACTGCTTGCCCGCATCTTCGACCGCCTTTGCGTCGCCTGCGGAAGATGCGTCAACAAGGCGGATATAATCTTCTATGGGAAACTTGCAGTCAATGGGCAGATAAACGATGTCGCTGTTTTCGTTGTTGGGCAGTTTTATGCAGAATTCAACGATGTTGTTTGAGCGGGGGACAGGCTTAACGTTACGTTCGTACTGTTCGGGCGAGAGTATCTGCGAAAGCAGACTGTCAAGTGAAACTTCGCCCCACGTACCGCGCACCTTAACGTTTGTAAGTGCGTTTTTAAGGTCGCCCACGCTTGACGCAAGTGTCTGCATTTCGCCCAGACCCTTATAAACGCTTTCAAGTTGCTTGCTTACCGATTCAAAACTTTCGGTTAAGCGCTTTTCAAGGGTTGAAGAAAGTTTTTCATCAACGGTCCTGCGCATTTCTTCAAGTTTCTTTTCGTTATCGTCGCGAATGGTCTTTAAGTTGTTTTCCATTGTGCGGCGCATATTTTCAAGTTGCTGAATCTCAGATTCCGTTGCGGCGCGCTGTGAATCGGCAAAGTTTTTCATTTGATTCTGCATTGCGGAAGAAAAATTCGCAACGCTGTTGTTTACGTTTGTCGCGTAGCCCGAAAAGTTAGCGGTAAGTTCCTGCTTTAATGCGCTGTTCTGCTGCATTAAAAATGACTTTAACGATTCGTTTTCTTCTTTTAAGCTGTCTTTTACCTTCGCGTTTTCCGAAAGTTTTTTTGTTATAAAGACAAGAAGAATAAGTACCGTAACAATCAGAATAAGTACCGCAAAAAGCAGTACGGCGCAGATAATCTGCAAGATATCCATAGCTCCTCCTATCCGTTTACAAGAGCCTTTTTCTGGCTCATATTAAGTTCGTAGTAAATGCCCTTTTGTTCAAGCAGTTCCTCGTGGGTTCCGCTTTCGGCAATACCCCTGTTTGCAATGCACATAATTTTGTCGGAACGTTTTATTGTTGAAAGACGGTGGGCGATAACAAAACTCGTTCTTCCCTTTAACAGTTCCTGTAACGCTTTTTGAATAAGCAGTTCGGTTTTTGTGTCAATATTGCTTGTCGCTTCGTCCAAAATAAGCACTTTCGGGTCGGCAAGCACTATGCGGGCAAAGGAAAGCAACTGTTTCTGCCCCGCCGAAAGCCCCGCACCACGCTCTTCAAGTTTGGTGTTGTACTTCTGCGGCAGTGCTTCTATGAATTCCGCAGCATAGATTTTCTCCGCGGCGGCAATACATTCCTCGTCGGTTGCATCGGGACGGGAATAGCGGATATTGTCAAGCACGGTGCCGGAGAAAATAAACGAATCCTGCATCATAACGCCCACCTGTGTGCGCAGCGACTTCAACGTAACATCCCTTACGTCGTGTCCGTCGATTTTTACGCTTCCGCCGGTTACATCGTAAAAACGGGAAAGCAGACTTACAACCGTTGTTTTTCCCGCACCGGTAGGACCTACAAAGGCAATCATCTGCCCCGGCTCAACGGTAAAGGAAAGATTTTCGAGAATGTTGTTTTCGCCGTCATAAGAGAAAGTAACGTTATCGTATTCAACGCGCCCTTTCACGTCGGGAAGTTCGTAAGCGTCGGGAGAATCGAAAATATCGGGCGGTGTATCGATTGTTTCAAATATTCTCTCAATGTTGCCCGATGCCTGCGAAAACTGGCTGAATATAGCCGTAAACGAGGTTATGGGCTGCCAAAAGCGCGAAAGATACGACGTGAATGCGGTAAGCGCACCGAGCGTCATAGTGCCCTCGCTTATGTATTTTACGGCAAAGAAGTATACAAGCACCGTGCCCACGGTTGAAAGAATATCCACCATAGGTCCCATTGTTGCACTTACGCGGAACGAATTCATATACGAATCGTTGCATTCACCGTCAAGCCGTTCAAGTTCTTTGCCGTTGACTTCCTCGCGGTTAAAAGCCTGCGTAACGCCCACGCCCATAATGTTTTCGTGAATGTACGCCGTGCGGTTGCTTCCCTTCGTGCGGGTGATTCGCCAAAGCCGTGCGATGGATTTTCTTAAAAGCGTAACGAAAACCGCAAGGGGAATCATTATTGCAAAGCCCACAAGGGTAAGGCGCAGATTCATACTTACGAGAATCCCCACAATACACGCCAAGGTGATAATATCAACAATCAACTGTATTACCTGGGTTGAAAGCAGGTTGGCAAGGCCGTCAATATAGGTGGTTATTCTTACAAGAATTTTTCCGGCGGGACGGTCGTCAAAATACTTGAACGAAAGTTCCTGTACGTGGTAGAAAATTTCCTTGCGGATATCGCGGATTGTGTCGTGCCCCAGGCGGGTAACGATTACAACGCGCTTTGACGCAATGAAAATGTTAAGGAAGATTATTCCCGCCGCAATGCCGATTGCGCCCAGCATAATCTTTATATTATCGGCGTATTTCCCGTCTGCGGCAAGAACGTCGTCAATTATCCACTGTACCACACGGGGCCATACAAGGGAGCAGAGTACCTCACAAATAAGCAGCACAAGTCCACCAATAAACATCTTTTTATACGGCTTTGTGTAGGAAAACAGGCGCTTTAACTGACCTGCGTCAAGTTTTTTGGATTCGGCTTCGTCGTCGGAATATCTGTTGCGTGCCATAAGAACACCCCCTTAAACCGTATCGGGAACGCTGCTGTACTGTTCCCGGCAAATCTCGTAGTAGCGGCCCTTTAACGCCATAAGTTCATCGTGGGTGCCGCGCTCGATTATTCTGCCCTTGTCAAGCATAATGATCTCGTCGCACTTCTTTACCGATGAAACCCTGTGGGCAATTATTATTCTTGAACGCCCGCCCTCGTTTTTGTCAAGAGCAGAATAGAGTTCTTCCTCGGTTTCCATATCAAGAGCACTTGTTGCATCGTCAAAAATAAGCACGGGAGCGGGGTAGAGCAGCGCACGGGCTATTGAGATTCTCTGCTTTTGCCCTCCCGAAAGCCCCATTCCGCGCTCGCCGACGATTGTGTTGTATTCATCGGGCGTTTGGCGGATAAAGCCGTCTGCCTGTGCGATGCGTGCACAGCGTTCCACGTCTTCGTATGTGGCGTTCGGGCGCCCGAACGCTATGTTTTTTGCAATGGTGTCCGAAAACAGGAAAACGTCCTGCATAACGGGGGCAAAGCAGGCGCGCAGAGCGGTAAGGTCCATATCGCGCACGTCAACGCCGTTTACTTCCACGCTGCCGCCCGTTACATCGTAAAATCTGCTTATAACATTTGTAAGCATTGTTTTTCCGCTTCCCGTAGCGCCCATTACGCCCAATGTCTTGCCTTGCGGCAGGTCAAGGGTGATATCGTCGAGAATCACCTTGCCGTTTATGGAAAGGGACGCATTGTTAAGTTTAAGGTCAACGGAAGATACGTCGACTTTCTTTGCATCGGGCTTTGCGGAAATGCTTGAATGTGCCGAAAGAAAGTTGAAAACCTTGTCGGCGCTTGTGGCGGCCTGCTGGGTTTGGTTAATCCAGTTATTTGCCTGCTGAAAGGGCACGAGAATATAGCCCACATATCCGGCAACGGCAATAAACTCGGCAAGTTCCATTGTTCCGATGTTGAACTGTGCGGTATGTCCGTTTATAACAAGCAGCGCCGCAAGCAGCGTGAGCGCGATATTGGGCAGATTGCTTATTATGCCGAAAGGCAGATAGTTTTTGCCCCATACCACCATATAATTTATTGCGTGATAGCAGAAAGCCTCGTTCTGCTTATCAAACTTGCGCTTTTCCTGTTCTTCCTGAGCGTACGCTTTAACTGCACGGATTCCGTTTATGTTTTCCTGTACCACCATACTTAAATCGGCGCTTGATTCGCGCACAAAATGGTACCACTTATAAAAGACTTTGCCCATTTTTTTTGAAATGAGATAAAGCGGAATCATAAAAAGGTACGCGCACAAAACAAGCATAATATTCATTCTGCCCACCATAATGCTTGCAAAAATGAACCCGAAAGCCGCTTCGATAACGGCGGGAACGGTACTTGTGAAAAAGCCGGAGATAACCTCGGTGTCGCCGTTTATAACCGTTAGGATGTTTCCGGTGTTTTCCTTTTGCAGAAACGCCGGCGCCTGCCAAAGCATATGGCGGAAAACATCGTCGCGCAAAGAACAAACGGCGTCGATTGTGGCACGCGCCATAATTATTGACCTGACGTATGCAAGTATCTGCCTGAGAATTACAATGGCAATCCAGGCAACGGCAAGATAAATGAATAACCGGCTTTTGTCGCTTATTTCAAGCCCGAAAAGTGAAAAAGGGGTATCGCCGATTACCGATGAGATGATGTATTTTGTAATTTGCGGCAGCACCATTGCAAGCGCAACGATAAATACACCCATTGCAAGGTAAAGGAATGTGATACCCAAGTAAGGTCGGAAATAATGGAACAGTCGTTTTAGTGTCTTCAAAGTAAAACACCTCCGCACCTGAGAGAGATTTTTTGAAAAATCAATTTACTTTTGATAACTATACACTATTGCGGCGGATAAGTCAATACCCAAAATCAAAAAAATCAAAAAAATTTCGGAAAGAGAGCAAACGGCGAAAAATGTGGGGGCGGAAAGAAAAAAATATGCGTTGGGGAAATGTAAATTTTTTTTTGCACTTCGATTAAAACTATCGAAAAAGCCCGAAATATGGGCTTTTTCGGATTTTCGGAAATTTTGCGGCAGTAAAAAATTTTTAAGGTTGAGTATTGACTTTTGGGGGCGTAGGTGGTATCATACAATAGATAATATGTATTAGTCTGCGATATTGCCGCTCATTATTATATATAAGCATTATATATAAGCGGCACAGGCAGGTTATTTAGAAGTACAGGAGGAACATAATGAAGTCTTTGCTCAACAAGATTCTCGTTTTTGTGCTTACCGCTTCCGTGGTTTTCTCGCTTTTAACGTGCGTAACGTTTGCGGAACCTGAAAACGGCGGCAGTACGGCAGGTACAGGCACGGGTACAACGCAAGAAGAAATCGACAGCGAAGTACAGACTCAGGACCCCGTAACGGACGGCTTTGACGGCAAAGTGTCAGGCGATTATGCATATAAGGACTATATCGCGAAGTACGCCGATGCTGCAACACCCGACCGTGAAATTGTTTTAAGCGGCAAGGACGCGGTGGAGTTTGATGCCGAAACAGGCAAAACAAAGGGAAAACTGCCCATTGTTAAAGTTTCGTCAAAGAACAATCCGTCCGACGCTCGCGAAGGCGCTCTTTTCTACGATGAGGGCATCTGCGGCTGGGTTGTAAACATTCCCGAATCGGGACTTTACAACATCACTTTCTCGTATTTTGCTTATGAAAGCATCGTATACGAAAAAGACGGCGTGCAGCATACTTCCGAAAGCAAGAGTTCAGCGGTTCAGCGCAGATTCTATATTGACGGTAAAGTACCTTTCTATCAGGCACGTCAGATAAATTTTGAGCGTGTATGGAAAGATTCCGGCATTCTGAGAATCGATTCACAGACCAAAAACGAAAAGCGTCCTTATCAGGAAGAAACAGGTCAGTGGCAGTCCGTTTCTTTAAGGGATTATATGGGCTATGAAAACGAGCCTTTCAAAATTTACCTTGAAGCCGGAACACATCAACTTGCCTTTGAAGCGATAAAAGAGGGAATGATTGTTGAACAGGCAGTTATTCATCAGATTTCCTCCGCTCCGTCATATGCCGAACTTAAAAAGGACTATGAATCCAAAGGATATACAAAGGTTTCGGGAGTTGATTCGGTATACATTCAGGCAGAGGGCATACACGACCCGGAGGCGTACTCAAACAAGCAGAGTCTGTTTGTAAACACGGATATAATAAATAAGTACAATAATTATATAGACCCCGCAGACACGACTGCGTATGACGCAACAAAGGATATCACATACGATATTCTCAAATCGTCGCCCACGCTTTACGCTATCACGGACCGTTCGTCCCCCGTATCGGCACCGTACCACCACAGCAAGATTCGTTATAACACGATAGGTGCTGATAAGTGGCAGAGCCCCAATGAATGGATTGAGTGGAGCGTGAACGTTGAAAAAGCAGGGCTTTACGCCATAACGTTCAAGGCGCGTCAGAACACTCTCAGCGGTATGTATACCACCCGTAAACTTACCATAAACGGTGTTGAACCCTGTCAGGAAACGACGAATATCCGATTCCAGTATTCAAACTCGTTTGCAAACTATACTCTCGGCGATAAAGAGAACGGTACATACTATTTCTACTTCAATGAGGGAAAGAACACCATTCGCCTTGAAACCACTTTGGGCGATTTGGGCGATATGCTTGCAAAAGCACAGGCAAGTCTTACGCAGCTTAACATTGCGTACCGCCGTATTCTTATGATTACAGGTTCGTCCCCCGACACCAATGCCGACTATATGCTCGACTCCATGGTGCCTGACGCACTTGAAATAATCAAAAACGAGTACGACAATCTTGCCGCGCTTGAAGAGGAATTTACCACCGTATTCGGCAAAGGTGCGAATGCTCAGCTTTCGAGCCTTAAAAATATGATGCTTATCCTCGAACAGATAAATAAGGATTATACCCGTATAAACACTGTTTTCGGCAACTTCAAAGATGCAATTGCGTCAATGGGTACGTGGATTAACGATATGAGCAAGAACCCGCTTGAACTTGACTATATCGTTGTAAGTCCCGAAGAGGGCGTTGCTTCACTTCCCGCGGCTGATGCAAACTTCTTTGCAAAAGTGCTTCACGAAGTACGCTCGTTTATCGCTTCCTTTACCGAGGATTACGATAACATCGGCGGAACGGTTGCAAAAGACGGCGAAGAGCCTGTTGAAGTTTGGCTTGAAACAGGCGCAGGTCTTACCGGCTCCCGTGATAACGCCACGATACTTAAACAGCTTATCGATGATATGTTTACTGCCGAAACCGGAATAACGGTAAGCACCCGTCTTGTTGCGGGCGGCTCGCTGCTTCCCTCAATACTTTCGGGAATCGGACCTGATGTCTGCCTTTCCCGCGGTGCCGAAAATGCGGTAAACTATGCTCTCCGCGGCGCGGTAATGAACCTTGCCAACGAAGAACTCTTCCCCGATTATGCGGAAGTTCTTAAAAATACGGAAAGATATTCCGAAAGCGCGGTTACGCCTTTCTCGTTCGGCAACGGCATTTACGCCATACCCGAAACTCAGGACTTCTATATGGTATTCTACCGTACGGACATTCTTGAAGAGATGGGACTTCAACCCCCGGAGACCTGGGACGACGTTTATAACATCATCGGCGAACTTCAAAACAAACAGATGACGTTTGCAATGCCCGTTCCCGTTGTAGGTTCGGTAGGAAGCGGTGAAATGTCCTATGCAATGTTCCTTTATCAGAAGGGCGGGCAGTTCTATACCGATGACCTTGTTACAACCGACCTTGCTTCCGACGCGGCTCTTGATGCGTTTAAGGAATGGACGCAGTTCTATACGCTTTACGACCTGCCCAATACTTATGACTTTGCAAACCGTTTCAGGACCGGTGAGGTTCCCGTAGGTATTTCAAGTTACAGTCAGTATTCGCAGCTTGCCGTATTCGCTCCCGAAATTCAGGGCTTGTGGGAATTCGCTATGGTTCCCGGTACGGTTCAGCGCGACCAGAACGGCAACAAATTGCTTGACGAAAAGGGCAACGTTGTAATTGACCACTCCTGCGCAAGCGGCGTTTCGGGCTGTGTAATGCTCTCAATTGATACAAGTACCGAAAAGGGCAAAACAACCGCACAGCGCGCTTGGGAATTTATGAAGTGGTGGACCGGTGAGGACGCCCAGTACCGCTTCGGTACCGAGATTGAAAGTTTGCTCGGCGCGGCGGCACGTTACCAGACTGCAAACCTCAAAGCAATGGCAAAATTGCCTTGGGATAAAAAATCAATGACCACCATTCAGGAGCAGTGGAGCCACGTTAAGGCTATCCCGCAGGTTCCCGGCGGTTATTACACTGCGCGTAACATCGAATTTGCGTGGAAGGAAGTTATCAATAACGATACCGACCCCAACACCACGTTCGTTGAGTACGTAAGCAAGATAAATCAGGAAATTGCGCGCAAGCGTGACGAATTTGCGGATAAAATCGCAGAAATGACTAAACCGAAAGGAAGTACGAATTGATGACGAACGAAGTTACACCCAAGAAAAAATCGTTCTTTACGGAATGGCTTGGTTATCAGTTCAAGGAAATGCGTAAGAACGGAACTCTGTATCTGTTTATGGCGCCTTACCTGCTCGTATTCCTTGTGTTTACCGTACTGCCGGTTTTCGTTGCTATCTATTACAGTTTCACGTACTTTAACGTACTTGAACCGCCGCAGTTTATCGGTTGGGATAACTATATAAGGCTGTTTACCGCCGATGACCTGTTTATGACATCGTTTAAGAATACCATATTCTTTGCGGTTATCGTCGGACCCGGCGGATATGTAATGTCGCTGTTCTTTGCCTGGCTCATTAATGAACTGGGCAGAAGAACAAGAGCGGTTATGACACTGTTCTACTATGCGCCGTCCCTTGCAAACGTATACGTTGTTTGGAAGATAATATTCTCTTCCGACCAGTACGGTTTGCTTAACGGTTTCCTTATGAACACAGGTATAACCCTTACAAATATCAAATGGCTTGAAAATGTTGACTACATAGTCCCGTGCTGTCTTATAGTTATTCTGTGGTCGTCTTTGGGAACAAGTTTCCTTACGTTCATTGCAGGTTTGCAGAACGTTGACCGCACACTTTATGAGGCAGGCGCTATCGACGGCGTTAAGAACAGGTTTCAGGAACTTTGGTTCATTACCTTGCCGTATATGAAACCGCAGCTGATGTTCGGTGCGGTTATGAGTATTACCGGCGCATTCTCGGTAGGTGCGCAGATTACCGCTCTTGTAGGTTTCCCCTCACAGGACTACTGCGCAAATACGCTTATCCACCTGATGGAGGACTATGCCAACCAGCGTATGGAACTCGGCTACGCCTGCGGCATCGCGGTGCTGCTGTTCCTTATGATGATTATCACAAATAAGATAATCAAAAAAATGCTTTCAAAGGTGGGTGAGTGATAATGGCAAAGAAAGTCAGCCGTTCAGGCGCGGGCAACGTCGCAAGTATGCTTTTCCTTATTATAGTTGCCTGCTTTATGGTGCTGCCTATGGTCTATGCCGTGGGTAACTCATTCAAACCTATGGACGAACTTTTTAAGTTCCCGCCCACACTGCTTCCGCAGCGTTGGGTTACAACCAACTATACCGACCTGTTTGTGCTTATGGGTAACTCATGGGTTCCGTTTTCAAGGTATTTCTTCAATACTTTGTTTATAACCTCGGTCGGTACGTTCGGGCAGATAGTTTTCTGTTCACTTTGCGCGTATCCGCTGTCGCTTTACAATTTCCCCGGCAGAAAATTCATCTCCGGCGCGATAGTTACCGCACTTATGTTTAACGGTACCGTTCTTTGGCTTCCTCTTTTCATGATTAAAGCCAAACTCGGTATGATTGACACATACTGGGCAATCATCGTTCCCACGTTCGGTTCATCAATGGGCATGTATCTTATGCAGCAGTTTATGAGCCAGATACCAAAATCGCTTATAGAGGCGGCGCGTATCGACGGCGCGGGAAGTTTCAAGATTTTCTGGTCAATAGTACTTCCTCAGGTTAAGTCGGCATGGCTTACGCTTATGATATTCTCCGTTCAGGGGCTGTGGAACCTGGGTGCATCGGTATTCATTCAGAGCGAATCCCTTAAAACGCTGCCTTATGCGCTTACACAGATTGTTTCAACCGGTATAGCGCGTCAGGGCGTTTCAAACGCCGTTACGGTAATACTTATGGTAGTTCCCATTGCGATGTTCATCTTCTCACAGAGCAACATCATCGAAACAATGGCAACATCAGGTATGAAGGACTAAGGGGGAGTGAAGATGAAAAAATTATTATCCGCGGCAATGGTGGTTGCTGTATCGGCAATGCTCACGATTACGTGTGTTGCGGCGCCGTACCAGAACTACACATATACCGAATCGGGAATTTATCCCGAACCCCAGGCAATAGTGCCCGACAAGGTTATCAATTCCAACACAATAGGAATAGAAAATCTTGAAGGCAAGGCGCTGAACAGCCCGCAGGACCTTGTACAGTTTGACCTTAACGAATTTATAATCATATCCGATACCGGAAATAACAGAATCGTTGTTCTTGATAAGGATATGCGTACGGTAAAACAGATAATTTCCTCGTGGTACAATAAAGGAAAAGAAGATACGTTCAACAGCCCCAACGGTCTGTTTATGTATGATAACGACGAATATTATCTTTATGTCTGCGATACGACAAACAGGCGCGTTGTAAGGTTCTCGTTTGACACCGAATCGCAACTGTTCTCGTTTGACAGAACCTTTGACGACCCGGATATCTCAAAGTACTTTACGCAGACTGACGGAACAACGGTAGTGGATACACCCGCTCCCACGGTAACGCCCGTTCCTGAGGATAACTCAATAGACGGTGAGGCAACTCCCGCCGCAGGCGAAGCCGAGACAGGGGACAATACCGGAGAGGGCGCCGGAACCGTTACCGACGCAACACCCGCAAGCGAAGAGGGTGAGGCGACAGCCGCGCCCGAAACCACGCCGGGTGGCTCATCAAGTTCGTCGGGTTCATCGAGCAGTGCAACGGAAGTTACCTATAAGCCTTTGAAGATAGTTGTCGATAACGCTATGCGTATGTTCGTAGTTTCAAAGGACTGCTATCAGGGACTTGTAGAACTTGACTCAAACGGCGAATTCACAAAGTTCTTCGGCGCAACAAAAACAAAGCAGTCGCTTTCGGCACTTTTGAGCCGTATGTTTACTGCAAGCGCAAAGAAGAAATTGCAGCAGAACCTTTCAACCGAATACAGCAACGTTACGATGGACGATGAGGGCTTTATCTACGGAACGATCTCTCAGATAAAACTTGCTGATATTACGGCGCATTATTCATCAAAAACAGAGGTAGGCGCGGCGCTGAGAAAACTTAATGCCGCAGGCTCGGACGTATTGCAGCGTCAGGGACTTACACCGCCCTCGGGCGACCAGGGCGATAAGATGAACCGCTCCACATATTCATATATTGTGGATGTTACGGTTTCGCAAAACGGTCTTTCCAGCATACTTGACTCGCAGAAAGGCAGAGTATTTACCTACTCTTCAACCGGCGAACTTCTTTACGTGTTCGGGGCTCTCGGTCAGAGGCAGAACAACACCGGTACGGAAGTTTCATCTTCCCGTGAAGACCAGGTAGGCTTTACAAAGGGAACAAGTCTCAGTCCCGTTGCGATAGAACTTCTTAAAGACGATGAAACGCTTGTAATACTTGATTCGTCGGGCGCACAGATGACCACATACGTTCCCACCGAGTACGGAACGATTCTCCGTGAGGCGGTAAACAGCCACGAAGAGAGAAGATACTCCGACGCGGTTGAGGCGTGGAACAAGATTCTCGGAATGTCGTCCAACTCATCGATAGCATATCGCGGTGTAGGCAAAGTTAAGTATATGGAAGCCTCAGAGGAACTTGATTCGGATAAACAGCGGGCGGGTTATCTTGAAGCGGCAGATTACTTTATGAAAGGCTATTCACAGCAAGAGTACGGCAAGGCGTTTTATAAGTACAGAGATAAGGTTCTTGAAGATATAATGCCTTATCTGCTTACGGTAATAATAGCACTTGTTGTTATAACCCTTATTATAGGCTGGGTAAAGAAATTCAGGCATTTTGTTAAGACAGGAGGAAAACACGAATAATGGAAGCGATTAAAACTTTCGGGAAAGACTTAAAATATGCGTTCCACGTGATTTTGCACCCGCTTGACGGATTCTGGGACCTGAAACACGAAAAACGCGGCAAAACGTATATGGCAATTCTGCTGCTTGTACTTTACGTTATAACCGATATCCTTGATAAGCAGTTCAACAACTACTACTTTAACTCACTTAAAGTATTCCCCGAACAGATAAATGTTGTTGGAACTTTCGTGAAGGTTGCACTTGTTGTAGTAATCTGGGTACTGGCAAACTGGGGTCTTACGACTTTGTTTGACGGTGAGGGAAGTATGAAAGATATCCTGCTTTATACGGGATATTCAATGCTCCCCATAGTCATTTCACAGTTGCTTTTACTCCTGCTTACCAATATCCTTACGTCAAACGAGGCGACAATCGTTTCGCTTGTAACATTTATCGGTATCGGCTGGACCGCGCTGCTGATTTATGCCGGAACAATGACAACGCACCAGTATTCCGGCGGAAAAACATTTGTTACCCTTTTCTTTATAATACTCGGTATGGCGGTAATAGTGTTCCTCGGGCTTATGTTCTTCTTCCTTGTACAGGAAATATGGAACTTTGTTTATACCATATACCGGGAACTTGAACTGAGACGGTAACGGGAGGAGAATGATATGAAAAAGAAACTTATTTCAATGCTCCTCGTTGCGGTTATGATACTGCCGATAATAGCATTTACCGGCTGTTCAACAACTGAAACCGAAGGGTATATTACACCCACCAATGATGAGCCGGAGTTCCGGTTCAACACCGAGCGCACGCTGGTACGCAAAGACCCCGGAGATGAAGCGGGCGATACGACTTTCGTGCTTGCAAAAGAAAACAGCAACTACGAACTTTACTTTAATGAGGCGATTCTTGAAATCGCGCTTAAAGAAAAGAAAACGGGTAAAGTATGGTACTCAAACCCCGCTCCCTCAGAGAGAAAAGCGGGTATCATGAGTGAAATGAGCAGTCAGTTGACGCTGTTTTACCTTAATAAGACGGACGGCAGTCAGAAACAGCTTGAAAGCTATCTTGACTGTATTCTTAACCAGACCGAAGACAATCCGCTTAAACAGTTCTATGTTGTGAACCACAACGGAAATCTCCGCGTAGTTTATATTATGGGACAGGTTAAGCCCGATTACATCATTCCCACCTGTATGGACGAGGAAACTGCGTTAAAGTATATCGAAGCGCTTAAAGCCAACGGTCACGCATCAATAGCGAAGTATATCAGCGGCGGAAGCATCTATACAAAACTTACGCCTCAAACCTGGGCAAAATATCCCTCTGACAGACAGGACGCCTTGACAAAGATTGCCCCCAATATAGCCGATTTCCTTAAAAAAGGCGAAACGGTTTATATTATAGGTGATAAGACAAGATGGAATAACGGCAGTGTCATGAAATCTTTACAGGATGCGCTTGTAAGTGACGGCGGAATGACACTTGAAGAGCGTGACAGAATAAACGAAACTTTCGGCGTTGTAATTGAAGGTGCGAAGAACTTCTACGTTCCCGTTGATTACGAACTTACCGAAAGCGGACTTACCGTTACTGTTCCCAATGATGAGATTCATTACGACAAGAATACATATGCTATCTCAACAATGACGCTGTTGCAGTATTTCGGCTCCGCATCAAATGAAGAAAACGGATATATGTTTGTTCCTGACGGTTCGGGTGCAATCATCAATTTCAACAACGGGAAGACCAACATAAGCGATCCGGTAAGGCTTCAACTTTACGGTCTTGACGACGGACGCGAAATAAAAACAAAACCTTATGTTACCGAAAATGCGTCGCTGCCCGTGTTCGGTATTAAGAAGGACGACAGCGCGCTGTTTGCAATTATCGGAAGCGGCGACACCAATGCCGAAATAACTGCCGATATCGCAGGCAAAAGCAGCAATGTTACCGACAGGAACAGATGCTATGCAACGTTCAAACTTTCGGAATATATGGAGTTGGAATTCAAGAGTTCGGGTAAAACGTCACGTATTTATCAGAACAGGATGAATTCCGCGGATCTGAGCGTTTCCTATACCGTACTTACGGGCGACAAAGCCGATTACAACGGTATGGCGGAGTATTACAGAAACTACCTTACTGAAAAGGGTGTGCTTAAAAAGCAGAATTTCGATGCCGTAACGTTCAATATCGAGCTTATCGGCGCGTATGACCGCGACAATGCGTTCCTCGGTGTTCCGTATACCGAAATGCGTGCACTTACCACTTTTGAAGAGTGCGGCGAACTTATCAAAAAACTTGCCGATGCGGGCATAAAGAACGTTTCGGTAAACTACAAGGGCTGGGCGAATAACGGCCTGAGAAACTCCGTGTTCAACCGTGTTAAAGTCTTAAAAGCATTAGGCGGCAAGGACGGACTTAAAAAACTTGTTGCCGATGCCGAGAGTTTGGGCGTAAACATCTACTTTGAAACAGAACTTGCCTTTGTTTACGACAGCGTTATGTTCGATGGTTATTCGCAACTTACCGATGCGGCAAGATACGTTTCCCGGGACATCGAATTCCACTATCAGTTTTACAACGACTGGAATGTTGCCGATGAGGACGAGAATGTTGCGTCGGTAGTTGCTCCCTCGATTATTTACAACATCAACGCTGAGGATAACAGCAAGAGTTACGCCGTAAAACTCAACACTGCACTTGATAAACTTGATATCAAGTGTGTAAGTATGGGAAGTCTCGGATACAATCTTCCCGGTAACTACAAAATCAAAAACTTCACCGACAGAAACGGCACGGCAAAAACCTATACCGCCGTTGCGGAGATGTTTGCACAAAACAAAAAGGTTATGGCAAAGGGTACAAACTCATATATGCTTCCTTATGTAAGCAGCGTGTTTGAAATAAGCAACACAAGTTCGATGTTCAACCTTGCCGACCTGTCAATACCGTTCTATCAGATGGTTATCCACGGAAGCATTGAGTATTCCGGCGAGCCCATAAACCTTAACGGCGATACAAGGAACACATTCCTGCAAGCCGTGGAAGCAGGTTCGGGTATGTACTATCGCTGGTGCTATGCACCTAACGGTGAAGTTCAGGATTTGCTGTTTGACGGAATGTATTCGCTTGGGTATGAATCCTGGTTTGACGATGCGGTGGCAATGTATAAAGAATACAACGAACTGCTTGCGCCAACTGCGGGTCAGTACCTTGTTAAACACGAAAACGTTGCCGAAAACGTAAACAGGATTACCTACGAGGACGGCACAACGGTTTATATCAACTACAACAGTTACGATTATACCGCGCCTGACGGTACGGTTGTAAAAGCCGAATCTTTTGCGAAGGGAGGAAAGAATAAATGAAAAAACCGCGTTCATATAAATTAGGATTGATAACAAGACGTTCCCTTTATGGGTGGCTCTTTATCCTTCCGTTTATAATCGGTCTTATATTCTTTGTACTTTCACCCCTGTACACGGCGCTTGTGCTTTCGTTTAACGTTCAGTCGTTTAACAGTGTTACAAACGTAACAAGCATCGAGCCTTACGGCTTTAAGGCGTTCATCGATATCTTTACCGGTGAACAGCCCAAGTTTATAACAAGTCTTGCCTCTTCCGGGCTTGACCTTGTTATAATGGTTCCGTCAATACTGATTTTCAGTTTCCTTATGGCAAATGTTCTTAACCAAAATTTCCCGGGAAGAACGCTTGCCCGTGCAATACTTTTTATGCCCGTTATTACATCGGCGGGCGTAGCGGCATCGATGCTCGGAGCCGACGGTGCCGTTGACTCCGCACAAATGGCATCTGCGGGGGCACAGGCAATGAATCTGGCGGGAAGTATTCAGCAGTCAATAGGCGGAACGTTCGGCGAGTTCGTCGGTACGGCGTTTGATAAACTGACGTCCATAATCAACGGTGCGGGCGTGCCTACGCTGATATTCCTTGCGGGCTTGCAGACAATATCGCCGTCAATATTTGAATCCTCAAAGGTTGAGGGCGCCACGGGCTGGGAAAACTTCTGGAAGATTACCTTCCCGATGATAAGCCCAATGATACTTGTTAATGCGGTGTACTCGATGATCGACATTCTTTGCGGAATGTCAAACCCCGTACTTGCATATCTGTATCAGGAAGTTGCCGAAGCCAATCAGGTAGATATCTATGCAATGAGTTGGGTATACTTCCTGCTTGTAACTATCGTAATAAGCGTTGTTGCGGGCATTATATCCAAACTCGTTTACTACGAGAACTAAGGGGGTGGCGGTAATGGAAAAATCGGAAAAGATAAAACTTACCAATGAAGTAGGCGCCGAAGAGGTTGATAACTACATTATCCCCAAACTTACGGGTTGGCAGAAGTTCAAAAAGGCTGTGTTCGGCAGAAGAACGATGTCGGTTATCTGGGGCATTATCCGTTCGGTTATGCTTATCGGAATATGCTATTTGGTAATCTATCCAATGCTTATCACGCTAATAACTTCGTTTATGTCGTCAGCGGATGTTTATGACCCCACGGTTATACTTATTCCCACGAAAATCAATTTCAGTACCTATGCGGTAATGTGGAAATTTGCAAAGATACCGGAGTTGTACCTTACTTCCTTTACTTCATCGCTTGTGTTTGCACTTATGCAAATGTGTTCCTGTATGCTTGTCGCGTACGGACTTGCAAGGTTCAAGTTTAAGGGAAACAACATTATATTCCTGCTTTGCATCTTCACCCTTATGGTACCTATACAGATGCTTACAACGTCAATGTATTTCAGATACAAGGCATTTAATCCGCTGTATATGTTCTCGTTCGGCGAAGTGCTGTACACCGTACCCAACATCGACCTTACGCGCGGCTGGACAGCCATCGGGCTTTTGAGCGCAACGGCTACCATGTACCGCAATGGTCTGTTCGTGTTCCTTTTAAGGCAGTATTTTGTAAACCAGCCCAAGGAACTTGAAGAGGCGGCTTATATCGACGGCGCAGGACCTTTCAGAACTTTCGTTCAGGTTATGCTGCCCTCGGCACTGCCTATGCTTGTAACGGTATTCCTGTTTGCGTTCGTTTGGCAGTATAACGATAAGTATTATATCGGTATACTTAACCCCACGGCAAAGGTTATGGCTACGCAGATATCGGGTGTCGGCGGCAAGTACGTTGAAGCCGTTCTCGGAATCAAGGGCGATGCGGTGCTTAATTCGCTGTATCAGTCAGCCTGTACGGTAATGCATATCGCACCTATCGTTGTTCTCTATTGCTTCTGTCAGAAGTCGTTTGTACAGAGTATTGAACGTTCGGGTATGGTAGGCTAAGCAAACAAATAATAAATCGGCATGAATCATACGGTTCATACCGATTTTTTTATTGCAGAATTAACCGAACACAAATATTAAAGTGTTCATAAAATGCTGAAAAAAAGCAAAAAAGTGTTGACAAAATATAACGGGGGGGGTAGAATATATTAAGATAAAACAGAAAGGATGTATATGTATGACAAAAAAGATTTTTTCATTGATTTTGTGCGTTGTAATTGCTGCATCGGTATTTGCGGCAGTGTCGGTTACCGCCGCCACAGATTACAAGGGTGCAGAAATTACTCTCAACGGTGAAACTTCGTATGCAATAACTGCCGATTCGCCTTTTAAGGATTTGGACTTCGGCGAAAGCAACACTAAAAACGTAGAATTTACCGTTTACAACAACACTTCGAAGGGAATCAAGCAGGTTTATATTGCGTGGGAGTGGGCAACGACGCTGTATAACCCCGATAAAGAAACCGAGAAGATAGACGGTGCTGTTTTTGCCGGCGGAATCGCCCCCGGTGCATCGGCAACGTTTACGCTTACTTTGCCAAAAAGGGCATCAATATTTTACGGAACCTATGGTATACACAATGCGTCGTACAGCGATTATAATGTAAGGTTCGATTTTGACGGCGCTCCCGCAAGCGGTGAGAAAATTATTGTTACTTCAAGCGAGCAGAGCGTAATCAACAATTTGGCGGCTGACAAGGGATTTAGGGGCATTTTGTCAACTGCGGGCGTTAATACCCTGCTTAACTATAAAGGTGCCGAAATAACCTTTGACGGCACTGCGTCATACGGAATAACAAACGGTTCGCCTTTTAAGGATCTGGAATTCGGCTCCGAAACCGCAAAAAAAATCGAGTTTACGGTTTATAACACAACGTCGAAAACAATTAACGGTATTTATCTCGCCTATCAGTGGTGGTATTATAAGACATTAGATAATACCTTTCATTGGTCTCCTATTGAAGCGGGCGGTAAAGCCACATTTACGCTTACAATTCCCATGTCGGCAGAAATGCAGGATGACGAGGTTCATTCGTACACAGACATTAACCTGCGATTTAACTTCGAAAGTGCTCCCGCAAACGGTGAAAAGGTAGTTGTTACCTCAAACGAGCAGAGTGTAACGGATAATCTTGCGACAAGCAGCGGATTTAGAGGGATTGCTTCTATCACCGGTGTGAACACGCTGCCCGATGAAGTTAATTTCAAAGGCGCTGAAATCACGTTAGAGGGAGCGGGATACGCAATAACAAAGAATTCGCCCTTTGCTGACTTGGATTTTGGCGATGCCGACACAAAAGAAGTGACTTTTACGGTTTATAACACGACTTCAACGACAATAAGTATGGTGTATATCGCCTATGAGTGGTACACCACAGTATATGCGCCCGACGATGAAACAACACCTGTTGACGGCGTAAGGTTCGCCGACGGAATAGCCCCTGGCGAGGCGGCGGTGTTCAAATTCACACTGCCCAAAAATGCAACGATTCTCTATAACGGCAACGGGGTACGCAACGTGCCGTATTCAACATACAATCTCCGTTTCGGCTTTACGTCCGCCCCTGCAAGCGGCGAAAAGATAGTTATTACCTCAACCGACCAAACGGTAATAAATAACCTTGCCAAAGCGGGCGGTTTCGCGGGAATATCAGCAACAAACGGCGTTACGGAATTACCGAATATACGCCCCGCAGGCGAAGAACCCGATTATACCACGGGCGTTAAGCAAGCCGACGGTAGCATTACTTATAAAAACGGCTTTGTTCCCACGAGCGACGAAAATATTCTTTATTCCGGCAGATGGAGCGACGGTGAAAACGGATATAAGACACTTGGCTTTGAGGGTTATGTTGAAATTGCCTTTACGGGAACGTCGTTTGCTCTTATTAAACCTTTGTCGGGTAATCTGTATTATTCGGTAGACGGTCAGACTCCGGTAAATACGACAGTTTGGGGTAAGAAAGAAGCCATTCTTGCAAAGAACCTTGAAAACGGCGAGCATACAATCCGCATTTACGCACAGGCACAGAATGCAGGTGTGGGAATCGGCGGTTTCCGCCTTGATGACGGCGCAAGCACTCTGCCGAAAGCAAAGGGCAAAATAATTGAATTTATCGGCGATTCCATTACCGAAGGCTATGTTGACCCCGACGACGCGGCAGAATGGGGCTCAAACAGTTATATGAACAGTTACGCCCGCTTAACGGGTGAAATGCTCAATAAAAAGTACGGTATGTCGTTTAACACAATCGCGTTTGGCGGCTGCGGTCTGCTTAACCTTAATGCCGACCCGCTTCCTATGAGTGAACGCTATTTTAAGGCGGTTGAAAAGCAAGAGGGCGATACTGCCGAAACAGTTGTTCCCGACTGGGATATGAGCAAGTACACGCCCGATTATATTGTTATCAACATCGGAACGAACGACCGCGGCAGAAGTGTTGAAGAATATAAGGCGGCTTATACGGCGTTCGTTGAAAAAATCCGCGCAACGTATCCCAATGCCGAAATCGTGCTTATGATTCCTTATCAGTTCTACGCGGAAAGCAAAACCGACTTTATAAATGCGGTTAAGGAAATCAGTGCAAGCGGCGATAAGATTCATCTTGCCGATACGAAAGACTGGAACTTCAAGGGCGGTGATGACGGACTGCATCCCGCGCCCGCAGCGCATATTGCCGCGGCGGAAAAACTGTTTGCTCGTTTAAGCGAGCTGATTGACGAACCCGCGTTTTCACTTAACCTTGACGCAGGCAAAACTCTTGATTTTAACTACTATACGGGTACACCCGATTCAACAGTGGATATTATCCGCGGCGGTAAGGTTGTTGCGACACTTACCGGAACTCAGGAAAACGGCAGGTATAAGTTCACCTATGCCGATATCGCGCCCCAGAGTATGGCGGACGAAATAACGGCGGAACTTAAAGTTAACGGTAAAACGGTAGCCACCCGCACCGAAAGCATAAAGAGTTACTGCGAAAAGGTGCTTGCAACCGCCGACGGCGAAAAGTACAGAGCCTTTATGGCAGATATGCTCGTTTACGGTCAGGCACTGTCCGACTACAAGAATTTGGGCAAAACAATTGTAGGAGAGAGTGACACGTGGATTGCAACAAGCAAGACTGGCTTTGCGAACATCAAAGATAACCTTGTATCCGTAAGAAATGTAGGGACTGTAAATGACGCAAACAACAAAATCAAGTCAGCGGGACTGTATTTCTATGATATCAACAAGATTTATTTCCGTGCGGAAATAAACGGCGGCGTTGTGAAAATCAACGGAACCGAAGTTGACGGAAACAATGGCAAGTATTATACCGACGGAATAGCGGCGTTAAAATTTGCAGATGTTTATACCGTTACGGCAGAGGTTGACGGAGCAGAAGTACACAAAGTAACGTACAGCGTAAACAGCTATGTTTTGGCAAAATGCGAGGGCGATGCGGCAATAAATGTGCTTGCCCGTGCGCTTGGCTGCTACGGCTATTCCGCATCACAACTTTCATAAGGGGGAAGTAAAATGAAAAAAGCATATACCGCACCCGAAATAGATATCACTGTTTTAGGCAGTGAGGGAATTTTAACGAATTCCGCGCAGGAGACCGGCGGCGAAGACGAAGACGGTTTCTAAAAAATATGAGGCAGTGCCGTAAGTTCGGCGCTGCCTTTTTGTTCGGATAAGTATGAAAAAAGCGGGCAAGTACCCGCTTTTAGTTTTGCGCAAACAGGCTGCGCAACCCGCGCATACATTTATTATAGCCTTCCGTGTGGGCGTGGGCGGTAAGTATTTCCCATTCGCATTCCGAACAAATTGCCTTCCCGCCGATTACTAAATTCTCTTTTTGCTCTTTGCCGCAAATACAGCACTCTCTCAAAACAATCACCTCAAAAAGATTATTTGCACTTTTTATCAGTATATTCAGTTAATGTGTATTTGCTACGGATAAAAAAACCCGCATTGCGCGGGTGATTAAATTATCCTGTATCCGCCGGTGATATCAAGTGTGCCGCCGGAGAGCAGGTATGCTTTTAACCGACGCTGTAAACTTGTGTTTTCGGGGGCGGAGGGGAGAGAGGCGAGCGTTGTTCCGAAGCCGAATACCCGCTCCATTGCCTGGGCACTGTTATCGTTTTTGAACGGAAATGGCGTCCACAGGCGCATAAACTTTACGATGTTTGAATTTCCGTCAAGCACAAGCGCAAGGTTGGGGTTCAGCAGCCACGAATCGCACATAAAGTATTCGGGAGAATATTCCGGAAAATGATTTTTGAAAAACTCTTTTGCCTGAGAAAAGGAATCAAGTGCCGCGGATTCAGTTAAGGGTTCGCCCTGGGGAATGTGCGTTTCTATTGAATATTCGCCTGAGGGAACGCCGTCAAGGCTCCTGTTTATCCTGAATTGCAGCCTGCCCAAACGGAACAGGTCACCCGTATAGTGGTATTTCAGCCAGTGAAATTCCGCAAGCCCGTCTTTGCCGGAAATCAATTTATAATTTTTAATCCAGATGTTTATATCTTTCAGCGTTTCAGCGGTCACCTCACGGCTTATCCCGCGTGAACTGTTCTTTTTCAGAGCATAGTCGGCAAGGCAGCCAAGCACAATCACGGGGAAAATTCCGTGGGCAAGTTTTGGCGCAATACCCGAAGAAATAAACTGCTCGGCGGTCCTTTTGGCTTCCGGGTACAGTTCGGTACTGTTTTTTACCGCTTCCTTGACGCTGCCGTCATCGAGGATTTCGTTAAGAAAAAATTCCATATAATTACCTGTTCATTTGCGGAAGTTTGTGAGAAACATCATCTCCGCTGATAAATCTTAAAAAGTTCTTTGAATATACTTTTTCACGCTGTTCTGCCGTGATATTGAGTTTGTCAAAAATACTGCCGTCCAATTCAAGCCACGACCTGACCCAATCGGAATCGTATTCGGTACAAAGTGAATCCGTGCCGAACATTATGTTGTTTTCTGTATCATATCCGACGGTATAAAGTTTTGTGAGCAAATCTTCCCTGTAAATTTTAGGTGTCCCGGGAGTTATATCAAAAAACATCTCGGATGATTTTCCTGAAAGATATGAGTTAAGAAACTTCCCGTAAACGGCAATGCATTCATCGTGCCACGGCCAGGAACAGTGTCCCATTGAAAACTTAATACTCTCTAAGTTCAGCAGGCACTCCCAGTCGGCGGGACGGTTAAAACGCGATGTATCCGTTCCGCTCCAAAGAATTCCCGAATGAAAAATAACGGGCAGCGAAACGGATTCTATTGCTTCAAGCAATCGCATATTTTCGGGCGAATAAACATAAAATGAATCGCATATTATTTTGAATGCGCGAATGCCTTCAAGGGAGGCATTTTTTATTTTGTTTTCAATGTCATTTTCAAACGGGCTGACCCAAAGTACGGGGAAAAGGCGGTCATTTTTTGTCCACGCAAGGACGTTTTTCAGACGTTCGCTGTACGGCAAAGAAAAAAGCGCTGCGGTTGAATCCTCGGGACAGGCGGAGATTATTGCTCCGCCGTAAACCCCCGCGGACTGCATACTGTCAATAAGTTTTTCGGGTTGCGGCTCTCCGCAACCCGTGTGAATGTGCATATCAAAAATTTTCATTTCAGTTTCCCGCCGAAACGATTTCAATCAACTTTTTATTGAATTCATCGGAGCGCTCTTCATGCAAAATGTGTCCGCAGTCGGCAAGTGTGTAAGAAAGCACTTCCGGCAGAGCGTCCTCATAAAGGTCAAGCATTGAAAGCGGGTGCCAGGTGTCCTCTTCACCCCAGAAAATGTACGAGGGAGCCTTGATTTCAGACATACGGTAGGCGATCTCCTCATCATTCCAATTCGCAAGAGCCGTCATTGCCGAGTCAAGATTTTCGCGGTTTGAAAGTACCTTGTAGTAGTGGCGGACAAGGTCGCGGGAAACCATAGTGGGGTCAAAATACGCTTGGGTAAGCACTTTCTTTACCGTTTTCGTGCTGAAAAACGTAAAGATTATATCCGAAATAACGGGTACGGTAAGGAATTTTACCGTGGCGGGATAGGTTTTTGTTACTCCGCCGGGCGAAAGCAGAATAAGCCGCTTTACGAGTTCGGGGTGCTTCTGCGCAACGTCAAGAGCGATTACCGCGCCGGTGCTGAACCCTAAAAGAGTTATGTTTTCAAGTGCCATTGCCTGTGTAAAATCGTATATCATTGAAGAAAAATCGTCAATGGTGTAGTCGATATCGGGTTTGTCCGAAAGACCGTGACCGAGCAGGTCAACCGTTACTACGTGGCAGTATTGCGAAAGCGCGTGAACGTTTTTGCGGAACGTGTACATAGCCTGTCCTATTCCGTGAATGAATAAAACGGTTTCGCCCTCGCCCTCTTCAAAGTATCTTACGCGGTTGTCGCCAATCATTATATACTGACCTGAATTTTTCTTGATTTCGCTGTTTTCCATAAAAATTTAACCTCGGGCGGAGTGCTCCGACCGTCCTTTCTCAAAGTATGTTTTAAGGTGCGGGAGTTATCGTATTTACCGTGGGAGCGCCTATGTTCCCGGAAGGAATCGTATACGAAAACTCACTGTCCTTTTTGAGTTTTGTTTTTAATAAATAGCCCTGTAATCCGCCGGCGGTAGTGACTTTTGCCCAGTCGCCGGTCACACCCTCAATAGTGACTTCCGTACCGTGGGCAAGACCTGAAATAAAAGAATATGTAGTGCCCGGACCCGAACGCAGACGCAGTGTGCTTTTCGGGTTGTCAAGGGAAACCCTGTAATGTGAACCGGGGGCAAACTCTTCTTCGGTAAGCCCGGGTTCGGGAGTGGTGCTGTCGGGCGTGGGTGTCACCTCGGGCTCGCTTGTGGGCGAGGGAGAGGGGGTCTTGCGGTCGGTACTGTAAATAAAATCATCATCGGCAGTGGGAACGGGATAAACCATTTTCGCGTGAACGATTATGCGGTATTTGCTCGTTGAATCGCAGGTGGAAAGGGTCAGAATCCTGTCCGACGCAGTAAAGGCCGTATCATCGCTCTTGAAAATCCCGCGGGAATTTGTTTCCTCACACCAGGAAAGGAATGCGGAACTGCTTTCAAAGGCGTTGCGCAGATAGATATCCTCAGGGTGCGTTTTATAAACGCTGTATATTTCATATCGATACGTGCCGTAAAGGGTATCGATGAAAATATAGCGGTGGGAATCGTAATAGGCACGGGTGCCTTTAAGATAGTTTGCAAGCGTTGCGAACATAGTATTGTCGCGCATATTATGCCCGTGAAGTATAAGGTTTCGGGAAAGCGGATTTATTGAACTTGCGTTTGAAAGGAAAATCGTTCCCGAAGTAGAATACGTTTTGTCATAACTGTGGCGCAGGTAATAGTCCGAACCTGCGGGGTCCTCGGCAACGGGATAGTTGATTCCCAAACCGTACATATAAATCCACGCAACGATATCGCTGTTTACGGATTCGTGCAGCGACCATATCTTGGACTGTTTGTTTGTGTAGCCAAGCGCACGCTCAAATTCGTTTGAAGCAATTATGTTTGAGGGACGCAAATCCTCCGAGAGCCCTAACGGCGAAAGCTCTAACGGGTCAAAACCGTTGGGGTCGGAAGCAGAGTAAATATTCATCCAGTCAATAGAAGTGGTGGTGTAATCGTCCGACGTGGGGTCGTCAATCGTCCCGCTGGGGGCAAGTTGCTCCATTTTCTGTTTTGCGATAACCTCGCTTATTTTTTTATCGAACAAAGTAAAGCCGCAGACGGATATAACCACAACAAGCGCTATGGGAATAATCCTGAACACCGTCATTCTTATGAACTTGGGATCCGAACGCCTTTTTCTTTTGATTTTAACGGGTTTGTAATCGCTCATTGAAAAACCTCCTTACGAGCCTGAATTACATTTTCAATATTATTATACTACACTTCAATAAAAATTTCAATGAAAATTGCGCGATATCTTTCCGTAATTTATAAAAAAGCGAATAATTTTGTTGCGCACAGCGTGATTTTAGGTTAAAATAACACTCGTAAATACTTTTGAGGATTATAAAAATGGACAGTAAATCTATTAAAACTCTTGAATTTGATAAAATAAGAGAAAAAGTTGCGTCTTTTGCGGTGCTTGACGAGGGCAAAGAACTGCTTAACGCACTTCTGCCGGAAACGGACGCGATTGAAGTCGAAAAACTGCTTGACGAAACGGACGAGGCGGCAAAAATTATCGAAAAGCGCGGTTCGTCGCCCGTTTCCCGCTGCGGGAATATGGGGGAGGTGCTTACAAGAATAAGCGTGGGAGCAACGCTTTCAATGCGGGAACTGCTTACTGCGGCGGGATTCCTTAACGCGGTGCGCACGGCACGCAGAGGAATTTGCAACGATGAGGAAGAAGAGGACGCAGGCACGGTTAAAGAACTTGCGCGGCTGCTTGTACCTATGCGCGATATCGAGGAAGAAATCTATGCCGACATTTTAAGCGAGGACGAAATGGCGGATTCGGCAAGTCCGGCGCTTGCGTCAATACGGCGTCAGATACGCAGGTTAAGCGACAGCATAAAAGACAGGCTTAATTCCCTTGTAAAGAGTCTTGAAAAGGACGGCGTACTGCAAGAGGGCATAATCACAATGCGTTCGGACCGCTATGTGCTTCCCGTTATCGCCGCCCACAAAGGCAAAGTTCCGGGAATAGTGCACGACCAGTCGTCAAGCGGGGCAACACTGTTTATTGAGCCTATGGCGGTTGTTGAAATAAACAACAGTATCCGCCAACTTAAACTTGACGAGCGGGACGAGATTTTACGGATTCTCGAAGAACTTTCGGCACGGCTTAAAGCAAACGAACCTGCGCTTAAAAGCAACAGTGAGATTTTAATAAAACTTGATGTTATTTTTGCAAAGGCGAAATACGCAAGGGAGACCGACGCGGTAAAACCGAAAATAAATAAAAAAGGCTTTGTAAACATAAAAAGCGGCAAACACCCTTTGCTTGATGTACGCAAAGCCGTTCCCATAAGCATATGGCTGGGAAAAGATTTTACTCAGCTGCTTGTAACGGGACCCAACACCGGCGGCAAAACCGTAACGCTTAAAACCGTGGGGCTGTTTGCGCTTATGACCCAAAGCGGACTGTTTCTGCCCGCACTTCCGGGAAGTGAAATGCCCGTTTTTGACGAAATATTTGCCGATATAGGCGATGAGCAGAGCATTGAACAGAATCTGAGCACGTTTTCTTCACATATGAAGAACATTGCACGGATTATGAAGAGCCTTACGCCAGATTCCCTTGTGCTTTTTGATGAGCTTGGCGCGGGTACCGATCCCGCAGAGGGCGCGGCGCTTGCAATGAGTATTTTGGAAGAACTGCGCAGAAGACGAATCCGCACGGTTGTAACGTCGCACTATGCGGAATTAAAGGCGTATTCGCTTTCCCACGCGGGGTGCGAAAATGCTTCGGTGGAGTTTGACGTAAAATCCCTTAAACCCACTTATCGTCTTATGGTGGGCGTACCGGGAAGCAGCAACGCTTTTTTGATCTCCGCCAAACTTGGGCTTGACAGATATCTTATCGACAGGGCGCGGAATTATGTGGACGAAGATTCCCGCAAAATTGAGAAAGTGCTGTCAAATGCCGAAGAATACAGGGCGGCGGCGCAGAGCGAACGGCTTGAAGCACAGCAGGCGCGGGCGGAAATAAACAGGGCGAAAAAAGAGATAGAAAAAGAGCAGGCGGAACTTGCAAAACAGAGAGAAAAATTTATAAAGCAAGCCGAAAAAGACGCAGAAAAAATTCGTGAAAAGGCGCTTGACGAGGCGAATGAGATAATCGAAAAGATGAAGTCGCTGTCGGGAAAGAATCCGTCGGATATTTTTGCCGCCCGTGAAGAAAAGAAGAAACTTGAAAAGAAAGAAAGCGGCACGGCAGCGGAAATGTTTGTTTCGGGCGAGCCGCTGAAAGAGTTTACGGTGGGTGAAAACGTGTTTGTAAGCACGTTTAATAAAGACGGTGTGCTTGTATCACTTCCCAACTCAAAGGGCAGAGCAATGGTGCGTATGGGCGCAATTCAGACCGAGGTTGACAAAAAGAATCTTTTTGCCCCCAGAGGTGAAAAAGAAAAGCAGCTTACGTCAATAAAAGTGCAGAGGTCACACACAAGCGTACCTATGTCGGTTGATTTGCGAGGGCAGACCGTTGATGAGGCGCTTATCAATCTTGACAGTTATCTCGATTCGGCAATTTTAGGCTCTTACGGCTCGGTAACGGTTATCCACGGCAAAGGCACAGGCGCACTGCGCAGTGCGGTTACTGATTATCTCCGTCGGGACAAACGCGTAAAATCCCAAAGGATGGGCGCTTACGGTGAGGGCGACGCGGGCGTTACGATTGTTGAACTTAAAGGCTGAACGGATTGACAGGGAAAATCACTTCCCGTGCGAAATGGATTTCGGCGATTTTTAGAATACAGACTGCCTTAAAACGGGGCAGTCTTTTTTTGTAAAAGTGAATTTTGCGTATGAAAGAGTGCAGCAGCGATTATTTACAAAAAGTTAATAATGCCGCATAATTATGTTGAAAGATTAAAAAGGGAGACTGATATTATGAAGCGGCTTAAAAAGGCAGTTGCGGTGCTTGCGGTATGCTTTATGCTCTTCTCTGCGGGAACATGTGTTTCCGCCGCTGAGGGGACAACAGACGGAGTTAATCTTAAATTTAACGAAAACACTGCTTATGACGGTAACTTCTGGCTTAACGAGTTCGGACGGCAGATGTTCGGCAATGATAAGAGTGCAGAGATAACTTTTATCAATAACGGCAGCGATACGCTTAATGTGATTTTCAGGGGCGTAGATTCTTCGTGGAAAGAAAAGTTTTCATACGGGGGAGAGGTAAAGACCGGTGAAAAGCTTACGCTTAAAGCGGAGAATGTTGACGTTAAGGCAAATGATATAATATACTTTAACCTTAAAGGGCTTAACGCTAACAGCGACGTTACTTTTTATGTAAGCAATACCGACGCGGATTATTCGCTGCTTACTGCGTCAAATATGCAGGGCAGCGGCAGCAATGCATTTACGCTTACAAATGTAAAAATTGACTTAAAGGGCGTAAATGCAATGGCACTTACGTTTAACAGCAACGGCGGGGATAATGACTGGGCAAATTTTTATCTGCAAGGCGCATCCGGATTCTGCCCGAGTCGCCTTATTGATACCCAAAAGGGCGGGTATTCCGTATCAGTAACGAATAACGGCACAACCGATGTTGAAGCACGTTTGATTTACGGGGATGTTCATACGGTTAAAACTGTTCCTGCGGGCAAAACCGTGATTTTTGAAAAGTTCAACGTAACCGAACTCAGTACGGAAAACAACCCGAGATTCTGTTTCAGATATTTCGGTATAGGAACGCAGATTGTAATAAAGGCAAACGGTGTTGACAATTCCGCATATTATAAGGAATGGGTCGCACAAAACAGTAACGACACTTATTTCAGCGCAAAAAGCGTTTACTCAAACAATACGGTACATAACGGAATCACACTTGATTTTACAAATGCTTTTAATAATAATATTTGGTTTAACGGAGTAAGCGTAAAGGATATTGCGAAAGACGGAAAGATCTCATTGACGCTGTTTAATGAAGGACAAAACGATGTTTTTCTTAAAGGCGCAATTTATCACACTTCGGGCAATTCGCTTTCCGAAGATGCAATTCTCGCACCCGGCAGCTCGGCTACCGTAACGGTTGAGGACAAATTCGGCGGTGCGGGTACTTTCTACCTGTATGCAAATGTATCGGCGGGCGCAAAGGTGCGCGCGGTCATAAATAATCTTGAATGGGGCAAAATTGATTACAGCGCTGTGGCAGAGAGAATTAAAAGCGAAAATTCAAATGCAGGAGTCAGCACGGCGGTTTATGCCGATGAAGTAAAGATTACTTCCCGCTTTATTGAACTCGGCAGTGATATAGCGTTGAAAATAAAGGCAAATGTGGTTGATAAGCCCCAAAGCATAAATCTTAATGTATCTTTTAACGGCAAAAACTACGTGACTGATACGTATACCGTTGATTCCGACGGCGCATTTTTGTTCGACTGCATAAACATTGCACCGCATATGCTTGGTGATGAATATAATGCAGAACTTATTATCGACGGGAAAACGGTTGATGAAAAAACAGGCTCGGTAAAAGAGTATCTCAGCGGAATTCTTGCAGGCTCGTACGGCGAAAAAACGGACAATCTTGTAAAAGACCTGCTTGTTTACGGCGGCGCCGCACAAAGATATATGAATTATAACACCGCTTCCTGTGTTGATGAGGGTGTTACTGGGAGAGCGTGGACGGACATAGCGGCAACCGATTTTACAAAAGAAGATATTGACGTATCCGTCTGCTCGTTCAAGGCGGCGAATATGTGGTTTTACAATAAGAATATGCTGTATTTCAGGTTTACTGCCGATGATTTAAGCAAGGTTAAAGTTGTTTTGAACGGTCAGGATTGTACCGACATACGAACCGTTAAGGGCAAAGAGGGGAAAGCGGCATTCACAGTGCCTCTGTCACCAAAGGAATTTGACAGCACTTTTGTTGCGGAACTTTATTATGACGGCGTTCTGCGCCAGAAAATCACGTACAGCGTGAAATCGTATGTATTTTCAAAGCAAGGAAAAACAGGCGCGATGTCTGAACTTGCCAAGGCAGTTTACAATTACGGGCTGTCGGCAAAAGAATATTGATTTTTGGGGGAGAAAAAATGAAAAAAGCATATATTAAACCCGAAATAAAAGTAATAAGCCTTAAAGACGAGGCAATACTTACCGAAAGCGGCTTTCCGGGCGAAGAGGAAGAGATAGAATAATGCAAAATACGGGCAGAACGCCCGTATTTTTTTGCTTTTATTGTTTTCCGGGGCTCTACCTCGAACCCTCGATTTTCTTCCCCGGGGTTCCGCCCCGTACCCCTTTTCACGGGGTTCCGCCCCGTACCTCTTTTCACGGGGTTCCACCCCGCACCCCGCCCGCTTTCTTAAAAGAAAGCGGGGCAAAGAATTTGAACCTTTCAATATGGGGGCGTTTATTTATTTTTGAAAAGAGGGCAAATATAAAACAAAAGACAGATTTATCGGGGATAATTATTTTATAACAAAAAATCATTTTAACATTGTAGGGCAGCGGCTTGCTGCTGCCGCGGGGCGCAAAAGGATTAAGGGGTGCAGCGGTTCAATTCCGTGCCTATTCGTAAGTAATTTAATTTTGTCTGAACTTTGGGGTTTGCTTCATGTCTGTTCCCTTCTCTTTATTTATCTTATGCCCTTTTCTAAAAAAACAAGAGAATTCGCCATATCAAAAAAGCAAGTTCTTTGCTCCGCTTTCTTTCAAGAAAGCGGACGGGGAACGGGACAGCGCCCCGAAATAAGCACGGGGAACGGGGCAGTGCCCCATGTAATGCGGCGGGACATAAAGCCCCGCCCTGCCGTGGGAGATAAATAAAAAGCATAAAATATGCATTGCAGAAACGCACATTTTATGCTCTTTTCTTGTTTAGATAATATTTATTTTGAGTCAAAGAACCGTTCTTTCTTGCCTGCATTTTCTTACAGAAAAACAGCCCTTGCAAAAAATTATTTCTATTTGAGTTAAAGTACAGTTCTTTTTTGCCTGCTTTTTTTCTTACAAGAAAAAAGCAGGTCAGATTCCGAGTTCACAGCAGAGTTCGTCCTTGTCCATATAACCCATTGTTTTTTTTGCAAGAACGCCGTTTTCAAAAAGGAATACGGTGGGAATGCTTGCAACCTTGAAACGGGCGGCAAGAGCGGGTTCTTCGTCAACGTTTACTTTGGCGATAACAATATCGTCGTATTCGTCGGCGATTTCTTCAAGAACGGGACCGAGCATCTGGCACGGACCGCACCACGGCGCCCAGAAATCGACTATTACTTTGCCTTGGGCAATTACCTTGTCAAAATTTTCCGTGTTAACGTGAATGATATCCATAACTATCTCTCCTTATAATACAGCATACAGTGGCAGTAGCCCTCAAACTCAGGGTCGGCGATTTTGTCGCGGAAGTCCTTGCACATACACTTTGTATCCTCGTTCTTTTCAAGCATACACGGACAGTACCCGCCACGTCGCTTTAAGCCCTCCTGTACGGTCTTTACAATTTCTTTGTTGGTGTTGAACCTGACTTTCATTTTAACGCCTTATTCTTCACTTTCATTATCTTCTTCGTCGGGCAGAGAATTGAAATAAGCGTCAAACTCGGTATCGCTCAATTCGTTTTCAATAAGTTTAAGACCGGTTTTTTCGCTCAATTCCCTGATAATCTCGTCCATACGGGCTTCGCACTGCTCCTGCGTCCACTCGTTTTCCGATTCGTCCTGCTCTTTGTTAAGCTGCTTTAATGCCAGATACAAAAGCAGATAATTGTCTTTTTCATCGCCGGGCTTGGCGTTTATCCATTGCATACGGTAAACTTCAAGCATATGGTCGTCGGCGCGAGTGTCAAAATCCTCCTTTGTCAGCAACCCGTGAAAATCTCCGAATTCCTCTCTTGTATCAACGTCGGGCACGGCCTTTTTCTTTTCACCCGCAATGCTGACGATTATTAAAGCGATTATGCCCACGATAAGCACTGCGCCTATTATTACGGCAACTACGGGCACCTGAACACCGAAAAGTATCATTTTATTTTCCTCCTGAATTTATTCGTATATATTATACCAAATATTATTTTATAGTGCAAATATATTTGTTGAAATTTTTAAGAGAAAATGTTATAATAAATCAAGATAAATTTTCAGGGTGATTTTTATGATGAATCTTTTTGCATTTGCGGCAAGGCTTGAAGGCGAAACAACGGCGGCTCCCTCGGTCTTTGACGGAATAAATTCCGAAATGCTTATGGGCAACTGGTACAAAATTGTACTTATCGTTGTTGCCGCGGGCTGTGTGGCGGGGCTTATATATTCAAATATTAAAAAGAATAAATAACTATGGAACTTGACAGATTAAAGGGTATAGGCGGCAAGCGCAGAGAGGCTCTTAACAAACTGGGAATTTTCTCGGTTGAGGATTTGATTGCGTTTTTGCCCGCACGGTACCGTGATTTAACGGTTATATCAAAACTGAACGCAGTGCCGGTGGATACGCCGGCACTTTTTAAGGTACGCCTTGCCGAAAAACCGAGAATACGGTATCCGCGAAAAAATTTCAGCATTTCCACGTGCGGAATAGAAGATATTTCGGGACCCGCAGAGGCGGTATGGTTCAATCAGCCGTATATCGCAAAACAGGTGGAGCCGGGTCAGGACGTGTACCTTTACGGTTCAATCGTGCTTAAACAGGGCAGACGCAGACTGATGAACCCGAGCGTTGAACAGGCTGACGGACTTAACATAACACCTGTTTACAGGATAAGCACAAGCGCCGGCATAAGCCAGAAAGTTATGCGGGACATAATGAAACAGGCGATAGAAATTTTGCTTGAAAGCGAAACGGAAGTCTTTGACGATGCCATGCGCATAAAACATTCCCTTTGCAGCAGAGCGTACGCGGTTAAGAACATTCATTTTCCCGAAAGCGAAACGGCGCTTCTTGCCGCAAAACGCAGGCTTTCTTTTGAAGAACTTATCCGTATACGTATTTTTATCAAACTGCACAGAGATAATAATATTAAAGAAGCGGGTAAAATTTTTGATATAACCGTTCCGCAAGCAGATGATTTTATAAAAAGTCTGCCGTATGCGCTTACAAACGCGCAAAGCAGATGCCTTGAAGAAATAAAAAAAGACGTTTCTTCCGGCAGGGCAATGAACCGGCTTGTTCAGGGTGATGTGGGCTGCGGAAAAACGGTTGTTGCAATCGCAGCTATGGTGCTTGCGGCGGCAAACAACACACAGGCGGCGCTTATGGCGCCTACGGACATTCTTGCCCGCCAGCATTATGAAACGCTTAAAAGTTATTTCGGCGAAGAAAATACGGTGTTTCTTTCCGGCGGGCTGACGCAAAAAGAAAAAAAGGACGCGCTTGATAAAATCCGCACGGGCGAGGCAAAATACATAGTGGGAACAAACGCGCTTGTGCAAAAGGGCGTTGAATACAACGATTTGGCGCTTGTTATCTGTGACGAACAGCACCGTTTCGGCGTGGCGCAAAGGGCACGCTTTCAGGCAAAGGGAAACTCGCCCCATATGCTTGTAATGTCGGCAACGCCCATACCGCGCACGCTTTCGCTGATTGTTTTCGGCGATTTGGATATATCGATAATAGACGAACTTCCCGCGGGCAGGCAGAAAGTTTCCACGTCAATTATTCCGCGCCGCCGTGAAAACGATATGCTTAACTATATAAAAAACGAACTTCTTGCGGGCAAACAGGCATATTTTGTGTGTCCGCTTATTGAAGAGGACGAGGAAAATCCGCTTGAATCGGCAGAGGGGCTTTTTGAACGGCTGAAAAAAGATGTTTTTAAGGATATTCCCATTGAACTTATGCACGGTAGAATGACTGCGGAAGAGAAAAAGGACGTTATGGAGCGCTTTGCGAAAAACGAAATCAGGGCGCTTGTTTCAACGACGGTTATCGAGGTGGGAATAAACGTAAAAAACGCGTCGGTAATGGTCATATACGGCAGTGACAGGTTCGGGCTTGCACAGTTGCACCAGTTGCGCGGGCGCGTGGGCAGAGGAAATCAGAAAGCGTATTGCTTTATGCTTACGGATTCGCAGAATCCGGAAACACTTGAACGGCTTAAAATTATGACAAAGACAAACAACGGCTTTGAGATTGCGCAGTACGACTACGAACTGCGGGGGCCCGGCGATTACATAGGCAAGCGGCAAAGCGGAATTCCCGAGGCGAGATTTTCATATGCGCTTTCAAATACGGCACTGCTCAAAGAAACCGAAACCGTTACGGAAAAAGAAATTTTGCCCGATCCCGAACGTTTTCGCGCACTTACGGATGCGGTAAACAGGGATATGTTAAAAGAAGCAGAGGACATTGCCTACAACTGAAAAACTTTTTTATAAAACTTTGTATATTATTTCACAACCTGCACAGAATAATAGCACAACGAAAAGGGAGGTGAAATGAATATGGCAAAGTCAAGCGCTAAAACTGCTCTTGAAAATATGAAGTACGAAGTTGCTAACAGCCTCGGCGTAAATATGAAAAAGGGCTACAACGGCGACCTTTCATCCAAGGACAACGGCCGTGTAGGCGGCGAGATGGTTCGCAGAATGGTTGAACAGTACGAGCAGAACAATAAGTAATTTTACTCGTGAAAATAAAGCAGACAGGGCGTCTGTCCTATCTGCTTTGTTACATATGTCGGCGCGGAAACTTTCCGCGTTTTTTCTTTCAGAGCAGTATGCAGATAAGTCCGCCGCCGCCGTCGTTTACTATGCGCTCCATCGTGCGTTTCAGTTTCGCCCTTGCTTCAACGGGCATATTGTCAAGTTTGCCTTCAATACCTTCCATAACAAGTTCGTTCAAACTCTTGCCGAACATATTGCTTTCCCATATTTTCGTGGGGTCGTTTTCAAACTCGCTCATAAGATATTTAACAAGTTCTTCGCTTTGCTTTTCACTGCCCACAATGGGGTTGACTTCCGTATTGATATTTACCTGCATAAGGTGAAGGCTCGGCGCGCTTGCCTTTAATTTTACACCGAAATGACCGCCGCGGCGCACGATTTCCGGCTCTTCAAGGGTCATTTCTTCCATAGAGGGCGAAACTACGCCGTAGCCTGTGGTTTTAACCTGTTCCAAAGCCTCTGCAATGCGGTCATATTCTTTCTTTGCGCTTATAAGGTCGCGCATAAGGGCAATAAGATGATAATCGCCTTTTATTTCACAGCCGCACTCTTCGCCCAGGATGTTATAGAAAAGCTCGGGCTTTATCTGCATATTGAATTCAACCGCGCCCTCACCGGGAAGCACTTTTTCAAGTTCAAGCCCCAAAACGTTTTCCGTGGGCTCAAACCCGTTTACAAGGGCGGCGTTATCACGCATTTTTGTTCCCGAAACCGCGGGCAGGCAAGAGAAAATCTCACTTATAAGTTCGTGGTCGGCGGGCAGAGCCTGAATCCAGCGGGGAATACGGATCCGCATTTCGCGCAGAGGAAACTCATAAAGTATGCGTTCAAGCAGTGAATTTATGTCGTTTGCGTCCATTTGAAGCACGTCAAGGGGGATAACGGGGACTTTGTACTTTTCCTCCAAGGCAAGTTGCAGTTTCTGCGTGTCAACCGAATACGGCTCGTTTGTGTTAAGCACAACAACAAAGGGTTTGCCCATTTCTTTAAGTTCAGCAATAACCTTTTGTTCGGCGTCAATATAACTGCTGCGCGGAAGCCCGGTAAATGACCCGTCGCTTGTAAGCACAATGCCTATTGTGGCGTGCTCGCGTACCACTTTGCGCGTGCCTATTTCCGCCGCCTTTTCAAAGGGCATTTCCTCTTCCGACCAGGGCGTGCGCACCATTCGCGGCGCATCGTTTTCCGTGTCGCCTATAATTCCGTCAATAAGATATCCCACACAGTCAACAAGGCGAACGTTGAACGATGTGTGCCCGTCAAGGTCTATTCTTACCGCCTCGTTGGGCACGAATTTCGGCTGGGTGGTCATAATTGTTTTTCCGCTGCCGCTTTGAGGAAGTTCGTCAAGGGCGCGGGTTCTTTCGTTTTCGTCACTGATGTTGGGCAAAACCTGTAACTCCATAAACTTTTTTATGAATGTGGATTTGCCGCACCGCACGGGTCCTACCACACCGATATATATATCGCCGCCCGTGCGTTTTGAAATGTCATTGTACAAATCAAACTGTTCCACTTTTTAGTCCTCCTTGCGTTTTTAAGCACATTAACTACTATGATTCGGCTTTTATAAATATGTCTGAAAAAGGGGATTGAATTTCATAAAGCATTGCGGTATAATATCCGCGAGGTGATTTTATGAAGAGAATAGAAGATATAGACAAGAATTTTTTTGTTAAAACGGAAAGTGCCGAAATGGACATTTATGACGCAAAAGAAGCGCCCTTTAAGATTTACGGGCTGTTTCACGACGGCACACGTTTCAGAAGAATGCCCGAAGAAATCGCAAAACAGGTAAACGACGGCGTATTTTCACTGCACACCTGTACCGCGGGCGGCAGAGTAAGGTTCAAAACGGACAGCAACTTTGTTTTCATTAAAGCCGTAATGGACGGAATACTTAAAATGCAGCATATTACGCTTACCGGGTCGGGCGGATTCGATATTTATGCCGATTCGCATTACGCGGGTTCTTTCGTGCCGCCTATGGATATGACCGACGGCTACGAGAGCAAAACTGTTTTTTATGAAAAGAAGATGCGGCAGATTACAATAAATTTTCCGCTTTATTCAAACGTGAAAGAACTTTATATCGGGCTTGAAAAGGGCGCAAAAATTGAAGAGGCGGAAGAATACCGATATACAAAACCGATAGTATACTACGGTTCAAGCATAACACAGGGCGGCTGTGCGTCGCGGCCGGGCAACGCATATCAGGCGATAATCACGCGGAGAATGGATATTGACCATATAAACTTAGGTTTTTCGGGCAGCGCAAAGGGCGAGGACAGCATTGCGGAATACATTGCGGGGCTTGAACAGAGCGTGTTTGTTATGGATTACGACTGCAACGCTCCGAATGCGGAACATCTTAAAAAAACACACAGACGAATGTATGAGATTGTGCGGGAAAGGAATCCCGAACTTCCCATAGTGTTTATAAGTGCCCACACACGAATGTTTATGTCCGACGCGGACGAGCGGCGCGAAATAATCAGGAAGAATTATGTGGACGCAAAAAATGCGGGAGATGAGAATATTTATCACATAAACGGGCGGGAAATGCTTGACTATGCCGACAGGGACATTATGACCGTTGACGGCGTTCACCCCAACGATTTCGGGTTCTGGTGCATTGCACAGGTGCTTGAAAAGGTTTTAAGGGAAATAATAAAATAGTTTTTTTGCCGTGCGGATGAAAATTTGCACGGTTTATTTTTGCGAGTTTTCACATTCTTTGTGTTTACATTCGGGGCGTATTATGATATAATACACTACATAATGCGATAATAGGGGACTTGTATGCGTAGGTTCTGGTGCGAAAAAGAGAATATTTCAGGCGGCAAAGTGTATTTCACCAAAGAAGAAGCCGCGCATATAAAAAAAGTTCTGCGCATGCAGGCGGGGGACAAAATGATTGTGTCCTCAGGCGACGGCGTTGACCTTTTGTGCCGGCTGCTTGATTCGCCCGACTGTGTTGCCGAAATAGAGGAAACGAAAATAAATGAAAATGAGCCCAGGTGCGAACTCGCTCTGTTTCAGGGCATAATCAAAAACGAAAAAATGGATTATGCGGTGCAAAAAGCGGCTGAAATAGGCGTTACGCGGATTGTTCCCGTAATATGCGGGCGCACTGTGGTAAAAACAGAAAACGCAAAGGACAGAAAGAATAAACAGGAACGCTGGCAGAGAATCGCCCGCGAAGCGTGCAAGCAATGCGGCAGGTCAAAAGTGCCGCAGGTGGACGAACCTGTTGAATTTCAAAAAGCCGCGGAAATTTTTTCGCACTTTGAAACGAAACTTGTGGCTTTTGAGGAAGAAAAGACGAAAAGCATTTCTTCGGCAGTTGCAAAAAGCGGAAGCGTGGCATATTTTATCGGCCCCGAGGGCGGAATGGAAAGCGAAGAACACGCGTGCCTTGTAAATAACGGCGGCGTAAGCGTAAGCCTTGGAAAGAGGATTCTCCGTGCCGAAACCGCGGCGGTTGTTTGCGGCGCGGTAATACTTGCGTTTTTGGGGGAAATGGACATATGAAATGCGCCGTTATCACTCTTGGGTGCAAGGTAAATCAGTGCGAAAGCGAATCTCTTGCCCGCAAAATGGAGAATCTTGGGCACGAAATAGTCGGGCATAACGAAAAAGCAGACGTTTACATAGTCAACACCTGCTGCGTTACCGCCGAGGGCGAAAGAAAATCCCGTCAGGCGGTTCGCAAAGCCCGCTCGCTTAACCCCGATGCGGTTATTGCGGTTACGGGCTGTGCGGCACAGCGTGCACCGGAAATGTTTGAACGCATTGAGGGCGTTACGGTTGTTGCGGGCACAAAGGATAAGGGAAAGCTTCCCGAAATGATTCTTGAACACACGCGTCTTACGCGGGTTTACGATATAAAAGATTTCAGTGAATATGAAGAACTTCCCGACGCGGCGGCTGAAAAAACGCGGGCGTTTATAAAGATTCAGGACGGCTGCAACAATTTCTGTTCCTACTGTATCATTCCCTATGTCCGCGGCAGAGAACGGTCAAGAAGCATTGAAAGCATTAAAGGCGAAAGCGAACGCCTTAAACAAAAAGGTTTTAAGGAAATAGTAATCAACGGCATACATCTTTCCGCCTACGGCAAGGAATGGAGCTTTAAGCCCGATTTGTCGGACGCGGTTGACGCGGTCTGCAAAACAGAAAACATCAGCCGTGTGCGGCTGGGGTCGTTGGAACCGAACATCATAACCGAAGATTTTCTTGAAAAGGTCACAAAAAACGAAAATTTCTGCCGGCAGTATCATCTTTCACTGCAATCGGGCTGCGATTCGGTGCTTAAACGAATGAACCGCAAGTATACGACCGGGCAGTATGCCCGAGCGGTTGAGCTTATAAGGGAAAACTATCCCGATTCGGCAATTTCGACGGATATAATAGTGGGTTTCCCCGGCGAAACGGAAGAGGAATTCGCAGAAACCCTTGAATTTACAGGGAAAATCGGTTTCGCGTGGGTGCACGTGTTCCCGTATTCCGTCCGCGAGGGTACTGTTGCCGCAAAAATGGACGGGCAGATTGAAAAAGGCGAAAAGGCACGCCGCGCGGCGATGCTTTCGGAAATATGCAGAGAAAAGGGCAGAGAATACAGACAGCGGTTTGTAGGCAAAACGAAAACCGTGCTTGCCGAAAACAATGAAAACGGCATTCAGCACGGGCTTACAAAAGAGCATATCGGAGTGGCATTCAAAAGCCCCGATATCGAAAACAAAATAGTAAAAGTAAAGATTACCGCCGTGACGGACGAAGGTCTTGAAGGCGAACTTTTGGAGGAATAAATATGGGAAATTGCCTGTTTTGTAAAATTGCCGACGGTTCGATTCCGTCAAAAAAAGTGTATGAGGACGATACGGTGCTTGCGTTTTGCGATATCGCGCCCGCCGCGCCCGTGCACATTCTTGTTATACCCAAAAAGCATATAGAAAGCGCAGTTGCTCTCACAAAAGAGGACGACGCACTTATTGCACACATCTTTGAGGTTATAAGGATAATTGCAAAGGAGCAGGGACTTGAAAACGGGTTCAGGCTTGTAAGCAATGTGGGTGAGGACGGCGGACAGTCGGTAAAACATCTGCATTTTCACATTTTGGGCAAAAAGAAATTCGCCGAGAGTTTCGGCTGATAAACAGTAGGTGGACGAATTGGAAAACACGCACGTGATGCCGAACGATTTGGAAAGCGAACGCTCCGTTCTCGGCGCGATTCTGCTTGATTCGGAATGCATCAATCAGGTTTACGAAAAAATCAAGGGCAGCGATTATTTTTACCGCAGCAATCATCAGGAAATTTACGCCACTATGTGCGACCTTATGACCGCGGACAAGCCCATAGATATGGTAACGCTTTCAAGCGAACTGTTAAAGCGCGGTTCTCTTGAAAATATAGGCGGGATTACGTATCTTACCGAACTTACCGATGCCGTACCCAGCGTTGCAAACGTGGGGCACTATGCGGATATCGTTGTGGAGAAGTATAAGCTCAGGCAACTGATAACGAAGTTAAGCGATTCGGTTAACGACTGCTACGAGGAAAGCGACGAGGCAAAGGAAATCATAGAGAGTACCGAGCGCTCGCTGTTCGATATAGCAATGAATAACGAGGCGTCGCGCCTTACCCATGTAAGCGAGAGTATGAACGAAGTTTACGAAGAGGTAATGCAGAATTATCTTAATCACGGCAAGACCCGCGGCGTACCTACGGGGTTCTATGAAATCGACCGGATGACCGGCGGACTACAAAAGGCGAACCTTGTTATCATCGCGGGGCGTCCCAGTATGGGTAAAACGTCACTTGCAATGAATATAGCGGCGCACGCGGCAATGATAGAAAAAAAGTCGGTGGCTTTTTTCAGTCTTGAAATGAGCAGAAATGATTTGCTTACCCGACTTCTCGGCACCGCCGCCTGTATTGACGGAAACAAAATCCGCTCGGGCGATTTAACACCCGAAGACTGGGAGAGCATTGCCGACGCAACGGAACTTCTCAACAATTCAAAACTTTATATTGACGATACGGGCGGCATAGGCGTTGCGGAAATAAGAAGCAAGTGCAGAAGAATCAAGGACCTTGAACTTGTGGTTGTCGACTATATCTCACTTATGGGAATAGATAAGAAAAATAAGGACGCCAACCGCCAGCAGGAAGTCGCCGAACTTTCAAGGCAGTTAAAAGGACTTGCAAGGACGCTAAACGTCCCCGTAATAGTGCTTTCGCAGTTAAACCGCGGAGTTACGGCAGGCAGAAAGGAGCACACACCAATGCTTTCGGACTTGCGTGAATCGGGCGCAATCGAGCAGGATGCCGACCTTGTAATGCTTGTTCACCGACCGGGGTATTATCAGGACGCGGCGGAAGACGTGGACAAGAACCTTGCACAGATAATTATTGCTAAACAGCGTAACGGCTCTACCGGCACGGTGGAACTTACTTGGAAACCCGAACTTACTCAGTTTTTGAGCAGGTCGTTCAGGGAAGAGCCTTAAAAAGGGGAGAGTTTATGATAGAAATTGAAAACTTAACTAAATACTACGGCAAAAAACTTGCGGTGGACAATATCAGTTTCAAGGTAAAAAAAGGCGCAATAGTGGGGTTCCTGGGCCGTAACGGCGCGGGGAAAAGCACCACTATGAATATGATTACCGGCTATATTTCCGCAAGCGGCGGCACGGCACGGATAAACGGCTACGATATCTTAAAACAGCCGCGGGAAGCAAAGCGTTCGATAGGCTATCTTCCCGAACACCCGCCGGTATATCAGGAAATGACGGTAAACGAATATCTTAAATTCGTCTGCGCCATAAAGGACGTAAAGGCAAGTTCGGTTGAAAGCCATATTGAGGAAATCGCAAGCCTTGTAAAATTAAACGAAGTTATGGACAGGCGCATAGGCAATCTGTCAAAAGGATATCAGCAGCGCGTGGGTATGGGGCAGGCGCTTGTGGGAAATCCCGAAGTGCTTATCCTTGACGAACCTACCGTAGGTCTTGACCCGAAGCAGATAATAGAAATCCGCAGAATGATAAAGGCACTGGGAAAAAAACATACAATAATTCTTTCATCGCATATTCTGCCCGAAGTCGCCGACGTGTGCGAACAGGTTGTTATTATAAATGAGGGCAAAATCGTTGCACAGGACACTCTTGCAAACTTGCAGGAAGGATTGCAGGAAAGCGCGGATATGGTCGTACGCATTGCGGGAAGCGAATCGGCGGCAACAAAGATACTCCGTTCGCTTTCGGGTGTAAAATACGTTGAGGGCTTGGGCGTAAGGGAAAAGGATACCGTGGATATGCTTGTTGAAACCGACAAGGCAACCGACGTGCGCCGTCCCATGTTCAACGCCATGGCAAAGGCAAATATGCCGATACTTATGATTAAATACGTTGACGTTACACTTGAAGATATATTCCTTAAACTTACGGGAACTGAAAGGGAACTTTGATATGTGGGCTGTTTGTAAAAAAGAATTGCAGAATTATTTTTATTCGCCTGTCGGATACGTCTTTTTGGCGATATTTATGCTTATAAGCGCGATACTGTTCTTTAACATAAATCTTGCGGCGAATACTTACGGTACGGGCTATTCGGGTAAGGCGGACTATTCCGTTGCATTGCAAAATATGACGATTTACCTCAGTTTTATCACTCCCGTGCTTACAATGCGTATTTTTGCCGAGGAAAGAAGAAACAAGACCGACCAACTTTACATCACATCACCCATAAGCATTACTTCCGTTGTTTTGGGCAAGTATTTTGCCGCACTGGCGGTGCTGCTTATTGCGATGGTACTTAACCTTATTTTTCCGATTGTAATTGCAATTTATACTTCGTCGGGTTCGCTCAGCGCGGGTATGCTCGCGGTGCAGTACGTAGGATTCTTTTTAATCGGCGCAACTTTTATGGCTATGGGCGTGTTTATTTCATCACTTACCGAAAGTCAGGTTGTTGCGGCGGTTATAAGTTTCGCAATAGCGTTTATAGTTTGGCTCGGTAACAATACCGCTTCAAGCCTTGGCGGCGGATTTGCCCAAACGGTTGCGTCAAGCCTCAATATGCTTGCAAGATATCAGAACTTTGCCGACGGCATTGTTGGGTTCTCGCCCTTTGTTTACTATATAAGCATATCGGGTCTGTTCGTATTTTTAACCGTCAGGTCAATAGAACGCAGAAGATGGACGGGGGTATAAAAAATGAGCAAGTTAAACGATAAAAGAGGTCTTAAATACGGCGGATTTTCGATAGCGATAACGGTGCTTGTGGTAATAGCCGTTCTTGCGGCAAATGTACTTGCAACGTATATTGAAACAAACAACGGTCTGCGCGCTGACTTTACGCCCACGGCGTCCTACACCCTTGACAAAAATGCCGAGGCGGCAATAGGCGACCTTGATAAGGATGTAATCATCTACACGTTTATTCCGGCAAACTCATCAAGCACGTACAGTTATCTTACGGAAAACATCGTTGAAGTTTTCTCCGGTGCAAGCGATAAAATCACAAGCCGGAACGTTGACCCGGTGGTAAACCCCTCAAAACTTGAACAGTTTTCCACAAACACAAAGGAACTTTCCGCTTATGCGGTGGTGGTTGCCGAAAAGGACAACGAGGAAAATTTCCACGCGTACAACGAAAGCGAACTTGTTGAATACAACTCCAAAACGCAGAAAAACTACTTTGTTTTACAGCGCTGGATAACGAGCGCCCTTATGTATATGCGCACGGGAATCCGCAATAATGTTTATGTTTTAACCGGTCACGGCGAAAACACGGGTGACGAAATGCAGACGGTATTCAACCGTATCCGCAGGGAAAACTATAACGTGGAAGAAATAAATCTGCTTTCGGGACAGGCAAAACTTGAACAGGGCGATATTCTGCTTGTTTTACAGCCCAAAAGCGACCTGACAAAAGATGAGTACGACACGATAATAGCGTTCCTTGACGACGGTTACGGCGATATGCTTTTTGCCGCAACGCGTCTTGTTGACGATGCGGGCGAGCCCTTGAAAAACTATGTAAATCTGCTTGACTACTTTAATGTTTTGCTTTCCGACGGCGTTGTTGCTGAAACGGACGAGAAACACCGCAGTGCGCAGAGCGCAAAACTTATAGAACTTGTTGCCGACCAGGCACACGAGATTTCCGCCGCGGTACGCAGCGCAAACGAGCCTGTTTGGGTAAGCGAAAGTACGGCTTACACCTACAAGTATCAGAGCGGAACAACGATGAACACTTACGAAGAAACTTTTTCGCCCGTGCTTACGAGTTATTCTTCCGCGGAGCTTGTTCCTTGGAGCGATGCCGTTGATATGAGCGGCGATTACGAAAAAGACATACAGAATATAGTCTGCGCATATCAGCGCCAGAATACGGGCATAACCGGTACGATTGCAACAACCGCAACACGTATACTGTTTGTGGGCTCGGAATCGCTGCTTACGGGCGATTATCTGGGCAACTCCAACATACTGCGCAACGGCGTAAATTGGCTTGCGGGCAGAAGCAGCAGCGACACGGTTGTGACACTGGGCATTGACCTTACTTCAAGTTACGTGCAGATGAGCCAAATGCAAATGAAAGTTTGGTTTATTGTGCTTGTTGTGGCAGTGCCGCTGATAATCTTTGCGGGAGGTATGATTGTTTGGATAAAACGGAAAAATCTGTGATTGAACAGGAAGACGGCGAGCTGCTCTCGGTTGAAAAAAAGACCAAGAAGATAAAGCACGTCAATATGAAGCGGGCGATAATACTTGCGTCAATCGCAGTTGTCGTTATCGCCGCATTGATTGCGGGATTCGTTATCTGGGGCAAAAAGGACGAAACGAAAGAGAGCACAATCGTTCTATATAATCATGAAACTACCGAGATAACAAGAATTGAAGCATATATAAGGGATTCAAACGAAACTCTTGTGCTTACTCCGTTTATGAACGGAACAACACAGGAGTGGAATATCGAGGGGCAGAAATACGATAATCTAAATCAGACAAGGCTTTCGGAATTCATGCTTTTCTGCGCCCATATGGAAGCGCTTTACGAGGTTGACAATACAAATTTCTCCGAGTACGGCTTGGACGACCCAAAAAGCAGATTCAGCATTGATTTTACCGACGGAACGAATCTGCAAGTGCGGATAGGGGACTACTACGGCGCACAGGAAGGCACATATGCCTATATTGAGGGAAGCGACAGGATATACGTTGTTTCGCGTACGGCGGGGAAATATATGACGTATCAGATGAGCGATTTGATTAATTTGCCATCGCTTACAAACACAAAGTTAAGTGCACAGAGCCTTTTCTACATTGATACCGACAGAGCGGTAACACGCCTGTCGTACATTCCGGGCGAACTTTCGGGCGCTGAGGAATGGTATATACTTGAACCTACCGTTTCCGGTACGTACAGCGATAACGTGGATACGTACTTTGAGAACGTAAGCGGTTTTGCGCTTTCAAGCGTCTATGCCGAAAAAGCGGGAGAAGATTTGGAACAGTACGGCTTTACAACGCCATACTGCGAATTTCAGAGTTATGATGCTTCGGGCAAACTGCTTGACCACCTTGTTATCGGCAAAAAAATTGACGATGCAACTTACCTTTGCGCGCTGCTTACGGGCGAGGACAAAACCTTTGCCGATTCGCCGGTATATACCGTAAAAGCGGAACAGGTGGCAAACATCAAGCCCGATATCGTTAAACTTGCGGATCCGTATCTGCTTTCACTTAACGTTTACTGGCTCCGCGGCGGCGAGTTCAAAATAAACGGCAAAACTTATACTCTTACCATTGACCGTAAACCGCTCTACGGCGACGACGGCAAACCGCTTCTTGACGAGGACGGTATGGAATCCACGCAGAACACCTACTATATGAACGGCAAGCAACTTGATGATATGCAGTTCAAGATGTTCTATTCAAAGGTGCTTTTCCTCTCGGTAGAGGGAAGTGTATCGCCGCAAACGGAAAAGGGAGAGGAGCTGTTCTCGTATTCGCTCAGCGTGTCCATTCCCATAACCGACGCGTCAACCGGCGAAAGTTATGTAAAAGATACGGTTTACACGGGTGTATACTACAAGATAAGCGACACCTATGCCGTTTTTAAGAGCAATGAAAGCGAAAATGCCGTGTTTACGGTAAGGTGCCGCTCAATAGAAAACGTTGCCGAGGCACTGAATCTCTTAATGGAGGGCAGAATGCCCGTGGCGTAAGTCAATCGTTTTTGATTACTGCGATAGGTTCGTTTTTGAGTTTCTCGGCGGAAGTTTCGTGCCGCGAAATTACCGTTCGGTAGGCACTGTAACGGGGCTTGAGCTTCTCTTCGGGTTTCTCTTCGGGCTTTTGGTTAAAAGCATTGAAATTGAATCTGCGCATAATAACACCTCATTTTGTTTTTTTTCATCATATGCCGAAAAGGAGGGCGTTATGCAAAAGTTAATAAAGATTATCGCCTGCTTTTCGGTGTGTATATGCCTGGCTTCCTGTAAAAGCGGATACACGGGTCTTAAAACGCCGCTTACGGGGGCGCAGCCGGAAGAGAAAACCGTTTCGGATTCCGGCATAGCCGCAAGACAGGGAGACTGGATATATTATATAAACGGCGATAATTTCACGCGGGAAGAAAACGGCAGATTTCACGGGTACGCGGGTGCGCTTTGCAGAATGCGCGCCGACGGCAGCGATAAACAGGTGGTTGTTGACAGGGACGTTTCTCTGTTTAATATCCGCGGTGAAGAGATTTTTCTCTGCGTGTATGAAAATAACGGAAGCGTTGCCGCAAAGGCGCTGATAGACGGTACGGGGTATAAAACGCTTTGCAAAATAGATGATATCTATCACGGCGGCTGTTATGCGTTCGGCGGAGATTATATCTATTATACAAAGGATTATCGGCTTTACCGAATGGACCGCAGCGGTGAAAATAAAAAGAGAATAACGGAGTTTAAGATTTATAATCTTCGCGTAAACGGCGGACACGTGTTCTTTACCCGCGAGGAAAACGAGAACATAGGCAGCGTTTTCACGCTTAAAGACGGTGAAATTGTTCAGGTTACGAAAAGCGCGGCTTACGTACTTTTGATAACCGACACGAACGTTTATTATTATCTTCTTGATAACGGCACCGTTTACAGGTACGGTGTTGAATCGGGAGAGCATAAGGCGATAATCTACGGCGGATATACCGAGTACTGCTTTGACGAAGAAAGCGGACTGAACGTGTTTTCGATAAGTCAGGACGACAGCGGCGAGGGCGGCGGTATATTCGTAAACGGCGCCGACGGCGGAGAAAAAACAAAAGTTTCGGAAAATTCGGGCAGATGTATGGCGGTTTATGACGGGTATATATACTACATCAACACATCAAAACTCAACAAACTGTACCGCTGTGCCATTGACGGCAGCGTTGATGAATGCCTTGACGAAGAGTATACTTTCGATTATGACACTCTTGATATTCTTGACGGATTTGTATATTTCTTTTCGGAAGACGACTATTCCCGTGTTTACAGGGTAAATTGCGAAACAAAAAAAACAGAATGTGTGGAACTTGAAGAATTTTCAGACATCGGCTGATAGGAGAGAAAAATGAAAAAGATTATATCTGTAATATGCGCGGCGGTCATTCTTTTGAGCCTTGCGGGCTGCGGAACAAAACTTGAAGGCGCACAGCCCGACGGCGAAATAGAGTCAAACGGCGGGATTGCGGTAAAACAGGGCGATTGGCTCTATTTTATTGCGGGCGGTATGCCATCGCTTTCAAAAGAGGCAGAGGCTGACACGCTCCGCGGTAAAATCTGCCGTATGAAGGACGGTGACAGCGGAAGCAGTTTTGACGTGGTATCGCCCAACAAAGCGTACACGATGTATATTTTCAAGGACAGGATTTTTTACACCACTCCGGCAAAATCGAAAATCTGTTTTGCGTCGGTAGGCACCGACGGCACGGGTTATAAGCGTATATTCTCATTTGAAGACGGCAAATTTATCGCTTACGGACCGAACGGCGCCGCAATCGAAAAGGACGACAAGATAGTTTATATCGATTATACCACCCTTGAAAAAACCGAGTTTGATGTCAAGTGCGATACGGCGGGAATCTACGTTACCGAAAATTATATTTATTACTACGCGCAGAATGTGGCGAGCACCAACAGGCTCAGTATCGAAACGGGAAATATCGAATCGCTTTGCACGGATATAGGTATGTTCCTTTATGCCGATGATACGGAAGTATATTTCGTTTCAACGCGTATTCCGTACAGACTTAACGCAAACACGCTTGAACTTAACGAAATAAGCACATCGTATTATAAAAGTCTGATTTTCAACAAAAAGCACGACGCGATAATTGCTCAGGCAAGCGATACCGATGATCTGGGACTGTATTTTCAGCCCGCGGGCAATATTGCGGGGGCGGAACACGGCGAAGACGGCAATAAACCCCGATTCAAACTTCATACAAGCGACATAAGCGCGTATTGCCTTAACGATGACTATATTTTTTTCGTGGAAACCGAAACGGGCGATATTTACCGTATGGACTATGAGGGCAAGAATAAAACGGTGCTTGGCAATGTGCCGTCGGTATACAGCCTTGATTCAATTGATGTGGCGGGAAAAAATCTTTTCGTGTTTGATGACACGGACAGCGGATATGCATACACCGTTCCAATTGACGGGTCGGGTACCCTTGTTGCAATAAAAGAGGATTAAAATGAAAGAAGCATTATTGACAATAGTTACAAAACAGCACGAGCAGGACGAGGACATAACGTTTACCACCCGCACCGAGTGCAAAGAAACAAGCGAGGGAATCGCCCTTGCTTACGAAGAGAATTTAAGCGACGAAGACGTGGTAAACACGAAATTGCTTATAGGCGACGACAGCGTTATGGTGGAGCGCATAGGCGAATCGGGCGGGGATATGTTCTTTAAGAAAACCACCACCTATGAAACAAAGTATAACGCTCTCGGCGCAATCAGCCTTGATATGAAGATTTTTACCGTAAATCTTGATATCAGCAAAGACGAAAAAGGCATAAGCGCGGACATTGACTATCAACTTTTTGTCGGCGGCACAAACGTGGGCAAAATGGGTATGAACATTAAGGTTGAATACGTTTAAGGAAGACAATAAATGCGGCGAACAATGCGGTTCGCCGCGTTTTATTTTAGACGTGAATAAACAAATAGCAAAACCGAGAATTGCCGTAAAACGGGCTTAATTGATTAGAATTGTTTTATTCCAAAATCCGTTTTAAGATAGTAGGGCGGGCGGCTTGAACGCCGATGTGAAAACATCAGCGTTCAAGCCGAAAATCAGAGCCTTAAAAATTTACTAATAATCGGCGCACGAAAACATTACTGCGGATTACCGTCAGTAAATTTTTCGTTTGCTGCTGTTAGGTTGTTGCTTTCAACAATTTTTTGACTGTTGTTAACAAGTATACCTAACGCATCAATAATCACGAATTTTACATAGGCACCTACACAGCCGAGAATGGCGCAAACAAATCCTATAATAATAAACAGACTGCTATTTGCAGAGGAGTAAGCCGCCAGTATCCATGTAAGAAATGTAAGTAAAACTGCGATTACTATATGTATTGCTGCAACAATACCGGCAACTTGCCTTAAACCTGAATAATCTTTCATATCATATCTGCCTTTATAATTATATCTTTATATAAGTATATACTTAATCAAGAGAATTGTCAAGCGAATATATATCTATTACAATATACGTATATTTGGAGGATATATAAATGGTTCTTCTTACTCTTGAAAAGGCGCTTGATGAAAGAAAAATCAGCCGATACGAACTTGCTAAGCGCACGGGAATACAGTATCAGATAATTGATAACTATTACAAGAATAAGGTTAAGCGCTTTGATGGATATATTCTTGATAAAATCTGTACAGCACTTGACTGCGAAATAAAAGATATACTTGAATATTCAAAAGAACAGTGATCGCCGTGCAGGCGGTTTTCGTTTTCAAAAAAAGATACAGAAAAAATATAAGAATTCCGTTGAGGTGAAGTAAATCCGCGTTATAATAAAAGTGTACTTGTTTTTCGGGGCAAATGTATGGAAAAGAATCTTACAACGGGCAGCGTGCTTTAAAATATCGTTCTGTTTTCGCTGCCGTATCTGCTTTCTTATTTTTTGCAGACGCTTTACGGTATGGCGGATTTTATTTATAATCGGTCAGTATCTGCGCGGCTACGTAAGGGACTGCATCTTTGCGTGAATTCATTTCAGTTTCAGCGGATATTTCTGCGCTTGCGGAAAGTCATATCTGTCGTTTTTGCATAATATCACGGCAATAGTGCTTGTTCGCGTGCCGGGGGCATATTTAATGTCAAAAATGTTCCCGCAGACGCTGTTCCCTATGGGGCTTGCAACCGCCGCCGGCTCGCTCTTATCGGCAATAATCTGCGTTATCGCATTCTTTATTATAAAACCAAAACGCCCGGATTAGTCCTCGGGCGCTTTCTCTTCTTTTTTCTTGACGTTTGATTTCTTTTCTTCTGCTTCCATTCGGGCAAGAATCGCGTTTACCTTATCGTATAAATCCTCAATCATAATTTCGGTTTTCAGATTTACTTTATAATCGTTCTCCGCACGCTTGCGGTCTTTTTCTTCCTGCCGGTTTTGGCTCATCATAATGAGCGGCGCCTGTATTGCCGCAACGCAGGAAAGCACGAGGTTTAACAGGATAAACGGGTACGGGTCAAACGCCTTTAAGGCGAGTAAGACGTTTGCAATCATCCACAGGACAAGCACCGCAGTGAAAGAGAAAATAAACGCCCAGCTTCCCGCAAACTTTGCAATGGCATCAGCCGCCCGCTGACCGAGCGTGTATTTTTCACTTTCGGGACTGACGGAAATCTTACTGTCGGCAAGTAAATTGAGCACTTCTTCGTCACTCATATCGTGGCGGATATCATTAAGCACTTCGCGCAATAATTTTCTGTTTTCTTTCATATCAATTCCTCCGAGTTTTTTTACATTGTATCATAAATCAATTGTATTTTCAAGTGAAAATCCGAACATCCTTTTGCTTTTTTGCAAACAGATGCTATAATAATCTCGGTTAGCAGACGCTAATTCATTGAAATAACGGGAGAGAGCAATGAAATATCATGTTGAGAAGAATACCGTGCAGAAAACCATTGTAAGTCTCCTTTGCGGGCGAAAAAAGTGTTCGGAACTTTATCCGAATCTGTTTTTTGACGAAAGTGCGGCAGAATTGATTGATAAAATCGATTATGATTTACGACCTTAAAGGCCTGTCGGCAAGCGGATTTTTCAGATTCCTTGCAAAACTCGGTGATAATCTTATGAAAATGCGGATAGTCAGAATCAATTTTAAATAATAATTTCTTAATCCCCCGTTGCAGAAGCAGTGGGGGATTTTTCAATATTGACAGTCAGAATTCAGCCGTGTATAATATATTTTGAAAACATACGGCGGAGGTTTATATGAACTACATAAGGATAACAAAGGAAAATATCGGCAAGGAACATATCTGCTGCGCAATGTCGGGCAAGCAGAGCGAAGCAAAAAAAGAATGGCTGAAACAGCGGTTTGAAGAGGGACTTGTGTTTTATCGCAGCAAAGAGCGCGGCAAGTGCTTTATTGAATACATTCCCGCCGAAAACGCGTGGGTGCCCATTGACGCCGACGGATATATGTATATCGACTGCCTGTGGATAGCGGGGTCAATGAAAGGGCACGGATACTCAAACGACCTTATTTCAGAGTGTATCCGCGACAGTCGTGCACAGGGCAAAAAGGGCATTTGCATTCTTTCTTCCGAGGGACGGAAAAGGGAATTTCTTTCCGACCCGAAATATATGGAACACAAGGGTTTCAAGGTGGCTGACATATCCGATTGCGGAATAAACCTTATGTATCTTCCCATTGAAGAGGACGCCGAGCTGCCGAAGTTCAAAGAATGCGCCAAGCACCCGAAAATTGACGAAAACGGATTTGTTCTCTACTATACCGATCAGTGCCCATTTACCTGTTACTGGGTTCCGCGGGTACGGGAAGTCGCCGCAGAACACGGGATTTTTATTAAAACGGTTCACATTACCGACAAACAGACCGCGCAGAAAGCGCCCGCGCCTCTCACAACGTATGCGCTGTTTTACAACGGCGAATTTGTAACTCACGCGATACAGTCGGATAAAAAATTCCTTACGCTGGCAGAAAAATTGACAGGATAAAAAAGAATCCTGCCGTATTCAATATATTCGGCAGGATTTTTTTAGTGATATCACTTGCTTATACGAACGGCGATACAGAATTCATTCCTTGATATGTCACAGATATATTTCACTCGCTGCGGGCGAATATAACTGAACGGCTCGTTCACTTTTGCGAACGAGCCGTTCTGGTGCAGGTAACAGGAGTTGAACCTGCATGAAATTGCTTTCACACGGACCTGAACCGTGCGCGTCTGCCAATTCCGCCATACCTGCGTATCGGAGAAACTCCGAACGCATATATTGTATTTGATTTTTCGGTTTCTGTCAATCGTTTTTTGATTAAAACAGCGTTATTTTCGGTATTTGTTTATCTGAAAAATACACATCGTGATAATTCCGGTAATTCCGCCGAGCATAAGTCCGCAAACAAAAAGAATCAGTGCAAGCATAATATCAGTCCTTTTGGTTTTTTTATTAGTTTGCACCGATAATTTTTTATTATACAAAAACTATTTTATGTCAAAAACACTGCGCACGCTGAGATTCTTTGCGTTTCCGCGCAGAACCTTAACTGTTTTTGAATCGCCGTTCAGGTCAAAGAAATTGTCCGAAAGCACAAAATCGTCGGTTTCGGAATAGATTTCGACAAAGCGGGCATAGGACTTTGAAGAAACGGTTATTGTGTCTCCGTCCCGCGTAACGGAAAGTTCGGGCGCAATAAACTCGAATTCCGAGGGACGAACGGAGATTTCGGTAGATGAAAAGAGCAGGCTGTTTTCATCGCTGAGAAGGTCAAAGGAAATATATTTGCGAGTTTCGTTTTCGGGAACAAATTCGCATTTGCCGATTTCTCTTGCGCTGCGTGGCGGAAGTGTAAATCCGATTTCCCGTGAATCAATTATTTTGCCCGTGTTATCACGCAGCGAGTAAACAAGTTTCCCCGAAAAATCGGAATTGCTCTCGTTAAAGGCAAAGAAATTTCCGTTTTCAAGAGTGGCACATTGAGGCGCGTACAGGCGCTTTGCCTCATATTGCAGAGCCTTATATCTGTTGAAATAATCCACGCTTGACCAGGACTGCCCGGGCCAGATATCGTTTAACTGCCAGTACAAAACGCCCATACATCTGCCGCGGTTGGCGCGCATATGCAGTATGGCACGGCGCATATATTCAGCCTGTGTTACCTGTGAAGCATATACAAGCGTGCCGAAACCCGTTGGCAGACGGTATAAACCCGTTATGCCGTTTATAATCTTTCTGTTTCCGCCTTGGCAACGTTGACGGCGCTCCATTACAGGCGAAAACAGATTTTTCTGTTCCTCTTTAAGGAAAACGTTAAGTGTTTTTTCGTCGGGCAGAGACTGATATCCGAATTCGCTCAAATAGCGGAAACAGTGTTTTTCATATTCCCGCGAGGGAAGCGACTGGTGCCACGGCGCCCAGTAGTGACCGTCGCCGTAATTTTCGTTTTCCGGGTCGATAAAGTGCCCGCAGGTGGTGGGTGATGAGGGAATATAGGGTAAATGGGGGCAAACCTCTTTTACCGTTTCGGGCAGAATATCTTCAAAGAAGTGAAGATATGCCTGTTTTTCTTTTTCGGGAGGATTACGAACCCAAATGTGTGCCTCTTCACACTCATTATTGCCCGAAATAAGCGCAAGACAGGCGTGGTGGCGGAATCGGATAAGGTTTTCCCGTACTTCAAGGGATGACTCTTTAAGGAAGTCGGGATTGCTCCAAAACAGCATACAGGCGAACATCATATCCATAAATACGAGAAGTCCCTTTTCATCGCAAAGGTCAAAGAACCACTCTTCCGGGTAGTTTCCGCCGCCCCACACGCGGATTGTGTTAAAATTGCTTTCAACAGCGATATCAAGCAGTTTTTCACTTCTTTCGCGGCTTAAACGGGACAGAATATTATCTTCGGGGACGTAGTCGGCGCCCATTGCGAAAATATCGATTCCGTTTACACGATGATAAAAACTTTCGCCCCATTTGTCCTTTTCACGAACAAGTTCCATTTTCCTTAATCCGATACGCTTCTTTATTTTGTCGCAGATTTTTTCGCCCTGCACAAGTTCAAATTCCACCGTATAAAGCGGGTGTTCGCCGTAGCCGTTGGGATACCACAGTTTCGGCGTCGGAACTTCGTATTCCTCGTTTGCGTTAAGTAAAGTTTTTTCACCCTCGGGGGAAGTAAAAGTTACCCTGATTTCACCGGCGCCGACAGCAACGGGAGTAATGAACACACGTTTGTCCTCAAAACGCTGAATGATATCCGTGTCGGAAAAGCGGGGAACGGTGCCGTCAAAAATATAGATGTCGCGCCAGATTCCCGCGTCGGGAAGTTCCGGACCCCAGTCCCAGCCGGACATACAAAGTGATTTTCTTAAATGGTTGTAGCCGGTTATTGCAACATATGACGCAAAAAGCGGCGCTTCTTTATCGGTCTTTTCAAAATAGAGTATGGGCGAGAAAAACGTGATTGATATTTCGTTTTCGCCGTTGGCAAGAAAAGACGTAATGTCAAATTCGTACGAGCGGTGCATATTCATTGTTTTTGCAACGGACGTGCTGTTTATTTTGATTTCGCAGATAGTATCAAGCCCTTTACAGGCAAGCATTATTTTTTCTGATGTCTTTTTGCATTCAAAACTGCGCGAAAAAGTGTAGTCGTGACGCAAAAGGTCACGGGCAAAATACCAACTTTCCTCGGTGTACGGGTCGGTTATCAGTTTGTTTTCAAGCAAAAAAGAGTACACACTGCCGGGGACGGTGCCGTAACAGTCGTAGCCGTTGCCCTGCATACGCCATTTGCCGTCTAAATTTATTCTTTCCATAAAAATACCTCCGAATATATTGACGTTTGTATTATATTACGGTAAAATATAATAAAGCAATGGTGTTTGCTACGATAAATTTGTACTTTTCAACGGAGTGAATATGAAAGTTACCAATATCGGCACTCGGTACAGCCACAGGAAAAATGCGTTTTGCGACAAGGCGGTAAGCAAGTGTTATTTCGCATCGGTTTTTGAAACGGATTTTTTGTTTGAGAAAGACGGAAAACTTCAAAGGGGCGAAAAGGGAGATGCAATAATTATGCCGCCGGGAACGGTTATTTATCACGGACCTGTGCCCGAGAGAGAAACGGGATTTATAAACGACTGGGTCTATTTCTTTTCCGAAAGCGAAATACCGGGACTGCCCCTTTGCACGCCATTTAAGACGGACGGGGCGGTGTTCAGGCGTCATCTTGAAGAAATAGAGCGCGAACTTGCGCTTAAACAGGAATTTTTTCTTGAAAAAACGGATTTGATTTTGCGTGAAACGCTTATTGACCTGAAAAGAAAGCCCACAGGGAAAGACCCTATGGAGAACGTGTATCTGTCGGTATTGCAGTTTCCGGAAAAAAACATAACCGTATCAGAGGCGGCGCGGCAGTGCGGATATTCAATAAGCCGTTTTTCGGAAGTTTTCAAATTGCGTTACGGTACGGCACTTAAAAAACTTGCGGTTGAAAAACGAATGGAAAAAGCGCAGAGAATGCTTGACTACGGCGGGAAAAGCGTACAGGACGTTGCCGCCGAGTGCGGGTATACCGATGTTTATCTGTTTTCAAAACTGTTCAAAAAACACACGGGAGTTCCGCCGAGCAAATATAACGGCGGAAAATCAAACGGCTGATTCCTGAAACTGCTTTTCCTTCTTTTTCATAGTAATTATGTACGCAACGAGTACCGCAAGGAAAGTCATTGCCCAGGACACGGGGTAGGAAATAAACAGCCCTGAGAACGTGTGGAATTCGGGCAGCGCGAATACGGTATAAATCCATACAACGCGGAAAACGCACACGCCGATTATCGTTATAAGCATAGGCGTAAGGGAGGAGCCTATTCCGCGCATTGCGCCGGTTATCGTGTCCATTATTCCGCAGAGGAAGTAGGGGATAAGCATAAATTTCATACGTTCAAGCCCGAACTCAATTGCTTCGGGGGAGTCATTTATATATATTCCCAAAAGCGGACGTCCGAATAAATATATCAGGTTGCCCAAAACCAAACCTACTCCCGTAACGGTAAGAAGAGAAACCAAAGTTATCTGATTAACACGTTTCAGGTTATGTGCACCATAATTTTGCCCGCAGAAGTTAAGGGTCGTTTGCTGGAACGAGTTCATTGCAACATAACAGAATCCCTCAATACTTGACGCGGCGGCACTGCCCGACATATGGGTACTGCCGAAAGAGTTGATTGAGGACTGTATAAGCACGTTTGAAATAGCAAACAGCGAACTTTGAAGTCCCGTGGGAATACCTATTTTAAGTATTTTCAGCAGCGCCTTTTTGTGAATGCGGCACTCTTTTATTTCAAGGCGGCAGGCGTCCTGACGACGAACAAGCGCATAGATTACAAGCCCCGCGGAAACTGCCTGTGAAATTGATGTGGCAAGGGCAACGCCGGCAACGTCCATTTTGAAAAGGGCAACGAACACGATATTAAGTATTACGTTCAGCACGCCGGCTATTGAAAGATAGATAAGCGGACTGCGCGTATCGCCTGCGGCACGGAGTATTGCCGAACCGAAGTTATAAAGCATACAGAAAACCATTCCCGCAAAATAAATCTGCATATAAATTGTGGAAAGATGAAGAAGTTCGTCGGGTGTACCCATAAGTGAAAGGAACGTTTTTGAAAATATGATTCCTACAATGCTCAGTATTATTCCGCCTATAACGGCTATGGGCATTGCGGTGTGAACGGCTTCGTGTGTGTCGGTGTAATTTCCCGAGCCGATACCGTGGGCAACGGCTACGCTTGCGCCTACCGAAAGCCCGATAAAAAGGTTTACGATAAGCCCCGTAAGCGAACCGGTTGAACCGACCGCCGCAACGGAATTGCTTCCCGAAAACCAGCCTACAACCACCAGGTCGGCGGCGTTGAACAGAAGTTGCAAAAGGCTTGTAAGGATAATGGGCACGGTATAGAGCACGATACCCTTAAAAATCGGACCCTCACACATATTTTTTGAATCGAATTTCATCTTGAAAACCTCGAAAAAACTTGTACAGACATATTATATCAGAACGCGTGTTTCAGTCAAGCAAAATCGCGTGAAATTTCCGTTGACTAAACGCCGTTTACAGAGTAAAATTGTATTGAGGTGAGAAAAAATGCTTTTTGCAATTTGTATGATAATCTGTGCCGTTACCGTTGCGACGGCAGTTTATACGGAGCTGATGTAATGACTAAAACCAATGCAGAGCGTATGCTTGAAAAGGCGAAAATATATTTTCGGGCATTTAATTACGAATACGACGAAAACGACCTTTCCGGCGTGCACGCGGCGGAAAACTTAGGCATAAACTCGTGCGAATTCTTCAAGACCCTTGTGTTAAAGGGTGCAAAGAACGGATATTTTGTATGCTGTATTCCGGTTGATAAGGAACTTGATATTAAAAAGGCGGCAAAAGTTTTCGGAGATAAAAGCGCCGAAATGCTTCACGTAAAGGATTTGCCGGGGATTACGGGCTATATCCGCGGCGGCTGTTCGCCGGTGGGTATGAAAAAACAGTTTGCCACGTTTTTTGATGAGAGCATTGAAAATCTTGAAAACATATTTGTTTCCGGCGGTATGCGCGGGCTTGCGATAGAGATAAACAAAAACGACCTTATTGCCTTTACGAGGGGGAGGGTTACGAGACTTATCCGAACCGCGCCTTAAACCGATTCTTTTTCCGCTTTTCTGCGTTGGCGAAACTTGAAATACTCCCGGTATTCCTGAGTCGCGCTCAACGAATCTCGACAAAAATAATCCGTTTTCGGTGTGCGCAGTTTTAACAAGAGCAGATTTTTGTCGGGACAAGAAAATGGTAATATCGGGTATATTTCCGAGCCGTTTGCCGCAGGGCGAAAATATGTCCGTCAAAACCGTTAGGTGTCGACCCGCTTAGGCATAAGGTCACGGATATTATCGGGAATCAGTAAATATTTCACCTATATTTGAGAGTTCTTCTTTTGAAAAATCCGTGTGCTTGGGAACCACAATAAGGCTTTCGTGCATAGTGTCTTTATTTCTTATAAATCCCGCCACTTTGCCCGTAAAAATTTTAAGTTCACGATTTATTCCGCACACGTAGGCGTCCTGAACGTCACCCTCGGAAGACCATATTCCGCTTACAAGGCCTCTGCTCGGCGTTTTGCCGTCATAGTGGTCGGTAATCTGCACTGTAACGGTTTTGCCGATATACTTTGCCAAATTCACCGTGTGGTCGGCGCTTAATTTATTGTAAATCAGGATTCCTATAATGCTTATTATTCCCGTTATGGCAAACACGATAATGCCGAAAACGTATTTTTTTGTTCCGAACGCGCTTCCCGACACGGTTGACGTTATTACCGAGGGAATTCGCGCAACTGAGGAAAGCAGCATATATGTCCAAAAATTTATGGGCGTAAGACCCGCAACGTAGGAAAGCAAATCTTTCGGCGTCCCGGGAATGAAAAACGCCAAAAAGGTAAGCATATACATCTTCTTTTTGTTCCGTAAGAATTTTACGGAATTTATTTTATCCATTGAAAAGAAAAGCTCAACGAATTTTACGCCGAATTTGCGTGTAAGCAGAAACACGACCGCCGACCCCAAACATGAACCCGTCATACAAAGCACAAGCCCGGGAACAGAACCGAAAGCATATCCGGCAAAAAGTTCAAAAGGTTCGCCGGGGATAAAAGCGAATACTACCTGAAAGAAGATAATGAACACAAAAATAAAATAGCCCCAAATGCCGAAAGAATCCACAAGACTGCGGAATTTTTCGGGATCACGGGCGAATTTTACGAGGGGAGTGCCCAAAAACAGACATACCGCCGCCATAAAAAGCAGTGATATAACTATAAGGCAAACACCTATCTTCTTTTTGTTCTTTTCGGTAATATGCATATAAAACCTCATAAAAAAATTGCCTGTAAACCTGCATCAGGTCGACCTGCGGCACACGCAACAAACTGCTTAATGCTGCTGCCTTCCGACCCTGACATGGTTCACAGCCGCACGTTGCGCAGAACCCGATGCAAGTTTACAGACAACTTGTGCTAAGTATAATATCACATTTAATTAAATTGCGCAAGTGATATTTATCTGCGGCCGAAAAAACTTAAAATCCACATCATAAACAAAATCAGCACAGCCGAAAGGGCAAAGGTGTAAAGAGTTATTCCGCCGTGGATAAATTCAATCAATTCGCCGCTGATTTTTGTGCCCATTGCAGCCGAAAACAGAATACGCGAACCCGTAAGCAATATATATGAACCGAGCACGGGAAAAACGATTTTTTCGCCTGATGTAATCGGCTTTTGATTAAAGAGGTGTATTACCACCGCCAAAAGTCCTAAGGAGAACACCGTCGCAATGGGGAATATATATTCCTTTATGTTTTTGAACGCTTCAAAAAGCATAAGAAAATCGGTTTTTAGCATTTCGGGGGATACAGTTCCGCCCTTAAAATATCTTACTGCCGCCGCAATGCCGAAAATAATAACCGGTGAAAGCAGCGCCAAGATAAGATATGCAGTTTTACTTCTTTTCATACGGTTAATATTAAGGGAAGGCAGCGCCTTCCCTTCTTGTTTACTGTTCTTTCTGTTTGTCTGATTCGGTCTGCTGAACCTGTTCGGACTGTTCTGCCGATTCGTTTTGCTGAGCCGATTCCTCTGCTTTGCTTTCTTCGGCGGACTGTTTCGTTTCCGCTTTCAGGTCAGCCAGTGTTTTGCCGTTATATATTTCCTCAAACTGTTCGCCCGTTATCTTTTCCATATCAAGCAGAACCTCTGCAAGGTTATGAAGAATCTGTTTGTGGGATTTCAAGATATCGTAAGCGTCCTTGTCGGCATTCAAAATAAGTTCCTGAATGGCTTTGTCAACCTTTGAGGCAAGTTCTTCCGAATATGCCTTATGGGTTGAAAAATCTCTGCCGAGGAAAATTTCGCCGCCCTCATCGTCACCTAAGAAAACAGGTCCGATTTCGGGGCACATACCGTACTTTGTAACATAACCCTTTGCAAGGTCTGTGGCGTGCTTGATATCCGATGACGCGCCGGTTGAAACATCGCCCAAAATAAGTTTTTCAGCCGCTCTTCCGCCTAAACACATCGTTATGCGGTCAAGGATATAAAGGCGGGAATATGTGTCGGCATCGTCTTCGGGACGGGTAAGCGTGTAGCCGCCCGCGCCGCCGCGGGGAATAACAGAAACTTCCGTTACGGGGTCGCAGTGGGGAAGTGAGCGGGCAACTATTGCGTGACCCGCCTCGTGATACGCCACGAGTTTTTTTTGCTGAGGACCTGCCTTGTGGGATTTCTTTTCCGGCCCCATAATTACGCGGGTTACGGAATCTTTCAAATCCTGCATCGTTATCTCACTCTGACCGCGACGAACCGCAAGCAGAGCCGCCTCATTGCACAGATTTTCGATATCCGCACCTACAAAGCCGCTTGTCAAAAGCGCAACTTCGTGGGGCGAAACGTCGCCTGCAAAGTGTTTGTTGCGTGCGTGAATTTTGAAAATATCTTCTCTGCCCTTTGTGTCGGGGGGAAGTACGTGAACCTGACGGTCAAATCTGCCCGAACGCAGCAGCGCCGGGTCAAGAACGTCGGCACGGTTGGTAGCCGCCATAACGATAATACCCTCGTTGCCCACAAAACCGTCCATTTCAACAAGCAACTGGTTAAGTGTCTGTTCTCTTTCATCGTGTCCGCCGCCGATACCCGTACCGCGCTGGCGTCCTACGGCGTCAATTTCGTCAATGAATATAATGCACGGCGCATTCTTCTTTGCCTGAGAGAAAAGGTCACGAACACGTGCGGCACCGATACCTACGTAAAGTTCAACAAAGTCCGAACCCGTTATTGAGAAGAACGGAACGCCCGCCTCGCCCGCAACTGACTTTGCGAGCAGCGTTTTACCCGTTCCGGGAGGACCTACAAGCAGTACACCCCTGGGGATTCTCGCACCCATTTTAGTATATTTTGACGGGTCTTTCAAAAAACCCACGATTTCCGCAAGTTCTTCTTTTTCCTCGTCTGCGCCCGCCACATCGTTAAAAGTAACTTTTTTACCCGTGGGGTCAAACATCTTTGCGGTGGATCTGCCGAACTGCATACCCTTGCCGTTGGCTGACTGCGAATATATGAAGTAAAATGCGCCGATCATTATGAGCGTAAGCACAAAAGTGGGCAGATATTGCAGATACCAAGGCGTGGTAACGTACGAAGTATCGTAATTGAAACCGTCGCCGTAAGTTTCTTTTGCGGTATTGAGGATTTCTTCAAACTTATCGGTGTAGGTTATATACGCCTTGTATTCGTACTTCTTTACAACCGCCGAAGAAACTTCGTTTTGCTTTTTTGATGTGTCAACTTTGTTTATGTTGTCTTCCGTTATGGCAAAAGCGGAACTGCCGTTTACCACAACAACATAGGAAAAGTCGCCGTTTTCAAGTTTTTGAATAAAGTCGGCAGAAGATAATTCTTCCTGCTTTGCCGATTTCATCTGGACTCCGTTTACCGCAAAAAAGATAACAAGAGCCACAACGGCGATATAAATCAGAGTGGAAAATATACGTTTTTTATTCATTAAATGCTCCTTTGTTGTATATATGCTTTATACATACTGCTGTACTGTGTGTTATTATACCATCTCTGCCGCTAACAGGGGTGATAGATTGGTGAAACCTCGGTGTAGCGCAGAGAAAAAGTGATTACAGCGTGTCAATATATTCAGGTTTTACAAAATAAATGTCCTTGTACTGGCGGCAGGACTGGGCATAGTCAAGCCCGTAACCGATAACAAAGCGATCGGGAATCTCAAAACAGCAGTAATCGGGAATGATTTCCACCTTGCGGCGTGAGGGCTTGTCAAGCATACAACAGATTCTAAGCGACTTGGGCTTACGGGTTGAAAGAATCTCTTTAAGGTTCGTAAGGGTAAGACCCGTATCGATTATATCTTCTACTATAAGCACGTTTTTGCCGCTTATGGAAGAATCCAAATCCTTGCGGATTTTAACTTCACCCGTGGATTCGGTTGAATCGCCGTAACTTGAAATGGTCATAAAATCAAACTGAACGTCGGGCGCAAGGCGGCGCACAAGGTCGGAATAAAACAGCACCGCACCTTTAAGAATGCCTACAACCGTCAGTGATTCGCCGGAATAGTCACGATTGATTTTTTCGGCAACCTCACCGATTCTTTTCTGCATTTCTTCATAGGAAATAAGCATTTCAAGTTTTTCTTTTTCAATAAGCATAGTATTTACTCCTTATACAGTTTTAATATATTTTTTGTATCATCACAAATTTTTACTTTGTCGGAAACGGCGACGCCGAACACGGCAAAAACTTCGCTGTTCTTTGCCAAAAGGGGCAGAGTGTCACGCTCCTGTTTGGGTATTTTTTTATTTATGAAAAACTTTTTTAAGGACATTGATCCGTTTAACCCCAAAGGCGAAATCCTGTCGCCGCTTTTCCGGCAGCGCAGTACGGCGTTTTTGGGGAGTTTGTCAAAATCGATATATTCCGTGCCGGGTATCTTTTCTCTTTCTTTTACAAAGCCTGAAACGACCGTGAATTTTCCGCAAGGCAGCCGCTTTTCGGGAACAAACAGAATTTCGTAAAACTCACTGTTTTCGGCAATAAAAAACACAAGAAAATCAAACTCTCTGCGCACGGATACACCGAACGGCAGACAGACCGTTTTGCCCGACTGCTTTTTTATAAGTTCCGAAACCGCGTTTATGTGTACCCGCTCCAAGTCAACCTTGCTTCCCGTAAGGCACGAAAACGCTTGCGCAATAACGGCGCTTTGCATAATCGGCGGCACGCTTTCGTCGATTTTTAATTTCACGCTTGTGCCGGTTTTTGTTATAAGCAGAGAATCAAAAGTGTTGCCGCATACAAAATCGAAATAATCCCTGTAAGAGGATAAAAGCGATGCACAGGCGGCAATATTGTTAAGCGCGCCCGAATTCATACTTTCAAGAACCGGCAGCACCTCACGGCGGACTTTGTTGCGCGTGTAGTCGGTGTCGGAATTGGTGGAATCGAAAATAAATTTTACGGAGTTTTCTTTAAGATACGCTTCTATTTCTCCTCTTGAAACGTCCAAAAGCGGGCGGATAATCTTTTTGTTTTTGTACTTCATTCCGCAAAGCCCGTTAAGACCGCTTCCGCGGATTAAATGCATTAAAACCGTTTCCGCCTGGTCGTTTTTATTGTGGGCGACAGCCACGGGAGCGGAAAAACGCAGAGAATATTCATTAAAAATTCTGTACCGCTCGTTCCGCGCACAGGTTTCAAGGGAGAGTTTTTCTTCTTCCGCTTTCCTCGGCACGTCGATATTCTCTATAAAAAATTCAATGCCGTTTTCTTCGCAGAATTTTTTTGCAAAAGCGGCATCCCGCAAAGATTCTTCGCCGCGGATTCCGTGCTGAACGTGAACTGCAAGCACCCTGAACCCAAGTTTCTTTAATGTGTACGCAAGGCAAACCGAATCCGCGCCGCCCGAAAGCCCCACGATAACGTCATTTCCCTCAATAAGTTGCTGCGTTTTTATGCAATCGCTTATTTTTTCTTCAAAGGTCATAGCTTTTTCAGCCTCAAATCCGTATCGGCAAGGCGGAGCGTACAGGAAAGCGATTTATCCATAAGGCGGGAAAAAACGCGTTCGGTGTAGCGGGCTTTGATGTCGTCGGGAACAAGATTCGTTGAAATACAGATTGATTTTTTAAGCCGCGTGCGCTCGTTTATAAGCATAAAAATATATTCCTGCGTAATGTTGTTAAAAACAGGCTCGGTGCCCAAATCGTCAATCATAAGCACGTCGGCGTCAAGAAGTAAGTCAATGTCGTTTATTTTATCGAAAGCGTATTTGCGCAGAATATCAAACATACGGCCCGCGGTAATGTATACAACGCCGATTCCGCGCTTCCTCAGTTCCAGCGAAATTGACGAAAGCAAAAAGGTTTTTCCCGTTCCGGTATTGCCCGAAAGAATGAGGTTCGGACGCTTTATGTCGGGAAATTTTTTTGCAAATTCCGCACAGTAATTTTTGATATCCTCCATTTTTCTGCGGTCGGATTCGTTAAAAATATTTATGTCAAAATTCTCAAAACAGGCGTTTTCGTCGCAAAGTAAATCAGACGAAAGGGAGATTTCAATCAGCCTGCGGTTAAAGCAGGAACAGTATTCACCGTTGACTTTACCCTCATCGTGACAAATGGGGCAGAAATACTTCATTTTCGGAAATTCAAGATTATTTTCCTTCAAAAAAGACGTCATTTTTTCTTCAACACGGGCGATTCTTTTGTGCTTTTCGTCCTTTGACAGTTCACGGGAACAGGCGATAAGGCGCTTTTCGTTTTCAAGAGCCGCGAATTCAGGGTGAAGAGCGTAGAATTCCTCCTTTTTACGCGAAAAATCAAAAGATTCGTTAAGCCTTTTTTGGGCAAATTCGCTTTCTGCTTTTTTTACTGCATAGGAATCCATAAACTAAACCTCCAAATTCGATGGGTCGTCGTAAAGGGAATCGCCGAAAGAACCGCCGCGCTGACTGTAATTGTCCATACTGCTTTTTTTCTCTTTTGGCTTTTGGGGCTTTTTGGAGAATTCGTCCTTGATTCCGTCGGCGGAGAATATATGCTTTTCCCTTAACGAGTCAAGTTTTGCGCAGTATTTTATAAATGTATGCGCGCCGCTTTCACAGGTAAGGCGTGAAACGAGAATAAGAATTTCATCGGAAAATCCCGCAGATTTATATTCTTTAAGTTTGTCGGTATGCATTTTTGTAACAGTACGGGGATATTCGCCCAGAGTGCAGAGCACAGCCGAGGCGAGCCTGCGTTCGGTGTCGGATTCGGCAAGATACGCCTTTATTTCCTTCGCGGAGTGCAGGTTGAGCCTGTCAAGCCCTTCAAGAATCCTGTTTATGTACGCAAAGTTAGGCGATGCGGTTTTTGTGGTTTCCGAACACGCCGCCTTTATTGCGGCTAAGTCAAAGCCCATTTCACCGCTCCATTTGCGGTAAAGTTTCATTTCGTCAACCGTGGGGGTGCGCTTTATGCCCAAATGCCTTAAAAGCGCCGCCGCATCGTGATGTTTTGCCTGATAAATGCCCAAATATTCCTCAGCCGCCTGAAAGGTGGTTATGCCCTCATTTGCCCAGGAAAGCGCCACTTTGTCTATATACGAAAACGATATTGCATCGTCCTTTTCGGAAATGCAGAAAGATATCAGTTGCAGTGCCGCCTCAACGGACAGTCCGTAAATTTCAACCCAGTCCCGCGCCTTATCGTATTCCGCATTTGAAATGCTTCTTTTGGGAAAAAGCGAACGGATACCTGCAAAATAGTCGGCATAGGCGGAAAGAGAATCAGCCGCGTAAGGGTCGCACATACCCGCGGCGGTTTCGGCAGAGAGTACCTCAAAGGTAAACGGCACGGCGGTGTAGTTTATAAGATGACGCTTGCCCAGTTGTTCAAGAGCGTCAAAAACGTCCTTTTCGCTTACTCCCGTGCCCGAAGCGATTGATGCGGCGGAATCGGCTTTAATTTCGCCGTGCATACACAGGTAGATAAGATAAAGGTATATTTTTACGTAAATCGGCGGCAGAGAAAAAAGAAACGAGGAAACAAACGCTCCCTCAACAGGAACGATATCAGAAAAGGGATGACCCTTAACGAATTTGCCCGACATAAAAATTTCCCCCCGAGTAATAATCGAAAATAATCAGAATACAATCAAATGAAAATATTCTAAATTAGTATACCATATTTTTGCGGATAAATAAAGCATAATTTTTGAGGGGAATGAAGTTTTTTGAAAAATAAAATCAAAGTAATTATTGCCGCGGCGACGGTTACGGCTATTGCGGGGTGTGCGATTCTCCTGCATTCCTGTACGTATACAAAGTTAAAAAGGCGGAGTATATATAATATTTCCGCGCAAACCGACGGAAAGACGCTTAAAGGCGATATGAAATTTGATTTCTTTAATTCCGGAGAAGAAAAGAACGAACTGTATTTCTGCCTTTATCCGAACGCTTTCAAAAACGAGAGCAACGTAAGCAACACCACGCCGAAAGAAAAGATTGACGCGGCGTATCCCGACGGCTTTGATTCGGGGGAGATAAACATACTTGAAGTGTACTGCGAAAACAAAAAATGCACATATTCGCTTGAAGAAGATGAACAGATACTTAAAGTCGATACGGGCAAAATAAAGAAAAACGGAGAAAAGAGCATAAGAATCGTGTTTGACGAAAAACTTCCTTATTATACGGGGCGGTTCGGCGCGGGAAACGACAGTTACAATTACGGCAACTGGTATCCCGTTCTCTGCCCGGAAGTTGACGGAAAGACAATAAAGAGCACCTATTGCGTCAACGGCGACCCGTTCTGCTCCGATGTTGCCGACTATTCCGTAACGCTTGCCGCACCGGCGCAGATGCGTATTGCTTCTACCGGAAAAATGATTTCCTGCGATAAAAACGACCCGATGAATTACATCTGGCAGATAAAAGCCGACAACGTGCGTGATTTTGCGTTTGTTATGTCGGAATCATATAATCTTTGTTCTGAAAAAACGGGCAACACGGTGGTGTACTCCTATTATTTCGGCGACAGCGAATACGGAAAGGCAGCGCTCACCGCGGCAGTCAACGCAATAAAATGTTTTTCGGAACTTTTCGGCGAATATCCTTATGAAACGTTTTCCGTTGCGCAGGCGGATTTCTATATAGGCGGAATGGAATACCCGAACCTTGTTTTTATCAACCGCGACCTTTACGGCGAGGACACTGCCGAGGCGCTTGAAGAGGTGGTCGTGCACGAAACGGCGCATCAGTGGTGGTACGGCGTTGTGGGCAATGACGAAACAAGCGAGGCCTGGCTTGACGAGGGGTTGACGGAATATTCGGTTGCGCTTTATTTGGACGAAGTGTACGGGCGCGAGCGCTACGGAATGCACATAAGCGATAACGAGGGCTACTGCAAGGTGGTTTTCGACATTATGGAACAGAGCAAAGGAATTTCCGACAGGCGAATTGACCGCAGAAGCCGCGATTTTGAACACTGGCTTTTATATGATGCGGCTGTGTATGATGCATCGGCGATAATGCTTGATTCTTTTCGCTCAGCGGCGGGAAAAGACACGCTCATAAAAGGCTTGAAAAAATATTATTTAGACAACGCCTATCGGATAGCAGATAAAGACGACTTTTTGTCCGCTCTTACAAAGGCGGGAGGAAAAAATGCGGAAGAGTTGATTTTGCCGTGGCTTAACGGCACTGTTTACTGGGGCTGAAAAACTGTTGATTTTTTGCACGGGTTTTGGTATAATGTGATTGAATAAAAGATTTCCTGCAAACAAATACTGTACGCAAAGGTGTAAAAATGAAAGAGAACATTGCCGTATACATAAAACTTAAAGACGATATAAGCACAAAAATTCACAGCGGCGTATATAAAAAAGATATGCGGCTGCCGTCTGAAAATGCGCTTTGCAAAGAGTGGGGCATAAGCCGTATGACGGTGCGCCGCGCATTGGACGAACTTGTGCGCGAAGGGCTTGTGTACCGTACGCGCGGCAGCGGTACGTTTGTTGCGGCAAACAGGTTTTCCCAGTGCGATATAATGAATTTTTCCGAAATGGTAAAAATGTGCGGCGCGGTTCCCAGCACGGACGTATTGGAAAAGTCTTTTGTGTGCGATGAGGATGTGGCGCTTTCACTGCATATTCCCAAAGGTTCGGTGTTCTATAAGGTGTGCAGGCTCCGTAAAGCCGACGGAGTTCCCGTTGGCATGGAAACGGTATTTTTGCCGTTGCAGTTCTGCGACCGACCGGACAGGCTTGATTTGACCGACTCTTTATATAAAGGTCTTAAAAATCTTTACGGGTGGACGGTTGCGCGTCAGGATTTGGCGATAACCGCTCAAATACCCACAAAGGAAGAAAAAGCGCTGCTGTGTTTGGGTAAGGATGAGGGAGTGCTCAAAACCGAGGGCGTGAGCCTTGACAGTGAGGGAAGGGCACTTTTGTACGAGCGCAATATTTATTCGGGAAGCAGTTATATAATGCACGTTTCGATAAAGAGCAGATGGGTTGATAAATAGAATTTACGGGGGACGAAAGTTCCTCTTTTTTTGCACATTCGGTCAAATAAAAACGATAAATTGCGCAAAAATAAATATAAAAAAGAAAATTAAGCGTATTTTGCGCCGCATATTGCATAAACGCGCGGATTATGTTATTATAAAAAAGATATTATAAAACCGCGGAGGAATTAAATGAATGATATTGCCATAATCGGCGGCGGAGTTGTGGGCTGTGCCGCCGCATATAAACTTTCAAAGTATAAACTTGATATTGCCGTTTTGGAAAAAGAAAACGACGTGGCACTGGGGGCAACAAGGGCAAACAGCGGGATAATCCACGCGGGGTTTGACCCTGAACCCGGTACGCTTGAAGCACGGCTTAACGTTTCGGGGTGCGCACAGGCACAGGAACTTGCAAAAAAACTGGATGTAAAATATAAAAACAACGGCTCAATGGTGCTTGCCTTTAATAAAGATGAAGCTGAAACGGTAAGAAAACTTTACGAACGCGGTATAAAAAACGGCGTTCCCGATTTGGAGATACTTGACGGAATTGAGGTGCGCAAACGGGAAGAAAACGTAAGCGAAAACGTTGTCTGTGCACTGTACGCACCGTCGGCGGGAATAATCGACCCGTGGGATTACGCCATTGCGTTTGCCACTGTCGCCGCGGAGAACGGTACGGAGTTTATTTTTGATTTCAAAGTGGACAAAATAGAGCGAATAAACGGCGGATACAGGATTTATTCGGGCGAAAAAACAATTGACGCAAAAAGAATAATAAATGCGGCGGGCGTTCACTGCGACGAAATTCATAACGCGGTCGCCGAACCCGAATTTAAGATTATTCCCACAAAGGGGCAGTATTATCTTCTTGATAAATCCGAGGGGACGCGGGCGCACTGCACGCTGTTTCAGTGTCCCACGGCTGCGGGTAAGGGCGTGCTTGTTTCGCCTACCGCCCACGGAAATCTTATCGTAGGTCCCGACGCCACTGTGTCAGGCGATCCCGACAGGGTAAATACCACGGGAGAGCAGCTTGAATTTGTAAAAAATTCGGCGGTAAAGAGCGTGCCTGACATCAATTTCCGCAATTCAATAAGGAATTTTGCGGGAATGCGCGCAAACAGCGATAAGAGCGATTTTATTATTAAAATTGCCGCTGACGGATTTGTTGATGCGGCGGGAATCAAGTCGCCGGGGCTTTCGGCAGCGCCGGCAATAGCCGATGAGATTACAGAACTCTTAAAAAAAGACGGCGCTGAATTAGAAGAAAAGCAAGAGTATAAAACAGAGCGGAAAAAGATTGTTTTTAAGGACCTTACGGAAGAAGAAAAGAAAGAAATAATCAAAAAGGATTCCCGCTACGGCAGAGTAATATGCCGTTGCGAAACCGTTACCGAGGGCGAAATCGTTGCGGCGATACACTCGCCCGTGCCCGCAAGAACGGTTGACGGCGTAAAACGCCGCTGCGGCGCGGGGATGGGGCGGTGTCAGGGCGGCTTTTGCGGCCCGAGAGTTGTGGAAATACTTGCGCGGGAACTTAATATTTCACCCCTTGAAGTCAAAAAGGACAGGGGAAGAATACTTCTTGAAAAATGCAAGGAGGAGAAATAAATGTACGATATAATTATTATCGGCGGCGGTCCTGCGGGACTTGCTGCGGCATATGCCGCCAAAGAAAAAGGCGCGGAAAAAATTCTTGTAATCGAACGCGACAGGGAAGCGGGCGGAATACTCAATCAGTGCGTGCATAACGGGTTCGGACTTCATTATTTCAAGGAAGAACTTACGGGACCCGAATATGCGGGCAGATTTATAAAAATGCTTGAAAAGACCGATGTTGAATTCAGGCTTGACACAATGGTGCATGAAATTACAAAGGATAAGCGCGTTAAATGCATAAGCGCATTGAACGGGTATGAGGAACTTAATGCAAAGGCGATAATCATCAGCACGGGCTGCCGCGAGCGCACACGGGGCGCAATAGCCATTCCGGGCGACCGTCCCGCAGGCGTGTTTACGGCGGGTGCGGCGCAGAAATATCTTAACTGCGAGGGCTATATGGCGGGTAAGCGCGTTGTTATTTTGGGCAGCGGCGATATCGGGCTGATAATGGCGCGCCGTATGACCCTTGAAGGCGCAAAAGTGCTTGCCTGTGTCGAAGTTATGCCCTTTTCGGGCGGGCTGACGCGCAACATAGTGCAGTGCCTTGAAGATTTTGATATTCCGCTTTATCTTTCCCACACAATAACCGATATTATCGGCAAAGACCGGGTGGAAAAAGTTATTGTTTCACGCGTGGACGAAAACAGGCGCCCGATTAAAGGCACGGAAATGGAGTTTGACTGCGATACGGTTCTGCTTTCGGTAGGGCTTATACCCGAAAACGAACTTACCCGTGCCGCGGGAATAGAAATGGATCCGCGTACAGGCGGCGCTGTTGTGTTTGAAAATAACGAAACCGACACCGAGGGTATATTTGCCTGCGGAAACGCGGTTCACGTGCACGATTTGGTGGATTATGTTACCGAAGAAAGCACCCGGGCAGGCGAGGCGGCGGCGGAGTATATCAAAAACGGCGAAAAAAGCGGCAGGCTTATCGAACTTAAAAACGGCGCGGGCGTAACATATACCGTGCCGCAGAAAATCCGTGTTGAGGAAAAGAAAAAATACGGCGTATTCTTCCGCGTGAACAGAGTTATGAAAAAGAGCAGAATCAAGGTTGTAAGCGACGGAAACGTGCTTGCTTCATTTTCAAGAGAGCATATGGCGCCCGGCGAAATGGAAAGAATAGATATTCCCGCAATTCTTCTTAACAAAGCGGGGAATACGGTAACGGTTGAAACGGAGGCGGAAGAATGAAAGAACTTGTATGCATAGTCTGCCCGCGAGGGTGCCGCTTGAAAGTTGATGAGGAAAACGGATATGCGGTAAGCGGAAACAGTTGCCCCCGTGGCGAAGTTTACGGAAAACAGGAAGTTACCGCGCCGGTAAGAACGGTTACAAGCACGGTAAGGATATCGGGCGGACTTAACCCGAAGTGCCCCGTAAAAACAAACAAATCCGTGCCTAAAAGCAAGATGTTTGACGTTATGCGTGAAATTGCAAAGGTACGGATTTCGTCGCCGGTAAAATGCGGTGATATCATTATAAACGACGTTTGCTCAACCGGCAGCGATGTTGTGGCAACAAAGGATATGTAAATATGAGTATTATAACTATTATAGGCGCGGGAATGATGGGCAGTGCAATGTGCTTTCCCGCAAGAGATAACGGACATATTTTCGGCGTTAGGGTTCAATTCTCTTATGCATAGGGTTACGGTACCTATCCGAACCACGCCTTAAACCGATTCTTTTTCCGCCTTTCTGCGTTGCCGGAACTTGAAATACTCCCGGTATTCCTGCGTTCCGCCGCCTTGAAAAACGAAAAAACAATTCGGTTTAAGGTCGGAGATTCGTAAAAATATGCAGATACAAGGAAAAGCGGTGAGATAATATAGGACATATTATAAGCCGCTTTGACGAAGTAGATGCACATTTTTTGCGCATTTGAACGGATTCGGATGGGTATCGTAACCCTAGCCATAGCAACCCTTGCGGCAAAGGTTGTAAGAAGCGGAAAACTTGACGAAAAGGATTTCCCGTTGCTTATGCACATTGACGGCATAATAAATAACGGAGATGAAGTAAATATTCCTTGGCTTGAATTTGAGCAAAGATAAGTTCGGCGGGCAATGCCCGCCGAATTATTTTTATTATTTTGTTTCAAAAACTCGTTTTATTCGGCAGGACATAAAGCCCTGCCCTACGGCGTGGGACAAACAAAGAGCATAAAGTAAGCATTGCAAAAGGAAATCAAAGAATGCTTTATTCTGAAAACCGTTTCAACATTGTGGGGTTTATCTCTCGCCGCGAGCGTAGGAAGATAGAGGGCTTGCAAAGGATATAATGTTGCAGAAAAACCTATCGCACGGCATAGAAATACCGTTCCGAAAATCGGCAGGACATAAAGCCCTGCCCTACGGGTGGGACAAACAAAGAGATAAAACAATAGTACAAAACAGGTGTTTTGTAAACACAAATTGAATGCCCTATAAATCTGTCATATAAATATTTCCCGTGCCGTCGCCGTAGTAGCACACGCCGGAGAAAAAGAAAATCATTTCAGGTTCGTGGGGAAGACCCTCGGTTTCCAGGTCAATATGCCGTATTTCACGCTTTTTATCAACATCAATAATGCGGATTGCGGGCGTGTTGTCCGAATCAAGCACACCGCCCTCGGTGGAAAAAAGCAGACCGTTGTACATACACGCGCCTTGCAGATAGTTTGAATAGGCGATATCAAACTGCGAAATGATATCATCCATATCAAGCACAACCTCACGAACGCCGAAAGCATTGACTTTGCCCTCGCTTATTTTCGGAAGTCTTAGCGTAAGCACGCGGGTGATTCTTTCTTTGTCACGCATAACGAACGCAACAAGGCGGCGGTTTTTGCAGTCAACAACAAGATTTCCGTAAGGACGCGCATCGCCGTTGTCGGGCAAGGACGACCAAAGTGTAAGGTCATCGGCAAAGCCTAAGCGTATTGACTGTATCATTTCGGTTTCAAAAGTGCCGTTTTTGCGAAAAATGCGATAAACACACAGCGTGCCCTTGTGCCTGTCCTCGCTGTCACAGCAGTTGTTATAGATATTCGTGTACAGCACGGGAAATTCGTCACCGTGCACTGCGCGTTCTATACCGAAAGTAACCGCATTTGAGTGGGGAACAAGAAAATCCTGCCTGTCAAGCGTGAATTGCCCGATTTCTGATAATGCAGGGAAGTTGTACGCATAGCCCTCGCCGCGGGGTCCGAACCTGAAAAGTACGTTGTTATAGGCGGCACCGTCCTGCATACCGATAATTTTGCCGATACATTCTTTTTGCATAGTGAAACACTCCTTTTTTTATATTTTACCATATTAAAACTGTGTCTGCACGCTTTTTTTATGTATTCAGGCGCAAAAAAACACCGCTGTCACGTGACAGCGGTGTTTTGTGAGTAATTAAACTTCGGGAATAACTACTTCCACTTCCTTGCCGGCGTTGGCGCTCTTTACGATAGCGTCAAGTATGGCTTGGTTAAGAATGATCTGGCTTGACGGAACGGGCGCTTTGCCGTTTTCTTTAACAGCGTCAAGGAACGAACGAATCTTGGAATAGAAGTTGCCGTACTGATTCTCTTTCATGGGAATCTTGGTCTCAACGTGCTCGCCTGCAACATCGTGATAGATTGTCAAAGGTCCGCCGATTGAGCCGTTCCAGCACTCGGTTGAGGGAATACGCAAGCCGCCCTCGGTACCCAAAATAAGGGTGTCGCCGGCAGTGTCCATATGCATAGCCCACGAAATACGGAAGTCAAGGATTATATCACCTTCAAGACGAATGAAAGCGGCGGCAAAGTCGTCAACTTCAAACTTCTTGGCGTATTCCTCGCAGGGCATATATTTGGGATTTGTTCCGAAATATGCGCTCTTGTAGCCCGAAACGGTAAGGGGCTTGGGATAGCCGATAGCGTTAAGAACCATATCAAGCGAGTAGCAACCGATGTCAGCCAAAGCGCCGATACCTGCGGTCTTGTCCTCAATAAAGGAAGTGCCGAAAGGTGTGGGGATACCGCGTCTGCGTCCGCCGCCGGTCTGGATATAGTAAATTTTGCCGAGCACGCCCGACTCAACTACACGCTTAACCATTTTCATATTTTCGTCAAAACGGGGCTGGAAACCGATTGAAAGAATCTTTCCGCTTTCTTTTTCAGCCTTAACTATTTCAGCCGCTTCTTCGATAGTAACGCACATGGGCTTTTCAAGCAGTACGTTTACGCCGTGTTTAAGTGCATAGATTGCCGGACCCGCATGCTGACGGTTGTATGTACAGATGCTTACGCAGTCAAGGTCAGGCTCATTATCGATAAGTTCGCGGTCATTGGCATAGTAATGCACACCCTCAACGTGATACTTGTCTTTGAGCATTTTCTCCGCTTTGCCGGGGATAAGGTCAGCGGCGGCAACGATCTCGCAGTCGTCCATTTTAAGATATTCTGCAATGTGCGCCTCGGAAATCCAACCTACACCGATAATGCCGACTTTAACTTTTTTGCCGTTGCCGGCAGCTTTCTTTTCTTTGTGAACGTTTTTGAATTCATCAAGAATATTTGCCATTATATTTTCCTCCTTAACAGCATTTGCTGTTTAATAACCTATACTTCTGAGATAGTCGATTGAAATTTTAATTTCGTTCATGGGTTCTTTGCCGGGTGTGGGACGGTCCTGTTCAACGACAATCCAGTCGGCACCGGCATCTTCTGCCGCCTTTACTATTGCGGGCATATCCTGCAAGCCCTTGCCCAAAGGACGGAAGCCGAATTCCTCGTCAGCCGATGCGGCTTCGGTGGGTTTGATGCCGATAAGTTCGTACATACCCTCAACGCTTTCACCTTTTTTATAAAAGTCTTTAAGATGAACGATACGGTCTCTGCCGGCGTACTTTTTAAGATATTCAACCGGGTCTTCACCGGCAACTTTTACCCAGCAGGTGTCAAGTTCGGTTTCCAACAGATCCGCGGGAATCGAATCGTAAAGCTTATCAATAAAATATCTGCCGTCACTGAGCTTGCGGAATTCAAAATCGTGATTGTGATAAATCATCTGCAAGCCCGCCGCTTTTGCTTTTTCCGAAAGTTCGCGTATTTCGTTTATTGCGTCCTCATATGTGCCGTCGGGACCTTCGTCTTCCAAAGGACGGTAGGGGATAGCAATGTACTTGCAGCCTATTGCCTTATAATTTTCAAATGTTTTCGGGTCGCCTTTCATTTCGGCAATGCTTACGTGAGCCGAAATGGGGTTAAGGTTGTACTTTTCGCAAAGCGCCTTTACCTCTTCGGGAGTTTTGCCGAAAAGACCGGCAAACTCAACACCGTCATAACCCATATCGTGAACGGCTTTGAGTGTGCCCTCGAAATCCCTTTCCATATCATCTCTTACAGAGTATAACTGTACACCTACTAACATATTATCTGCCTCCTTGCAAATTTTCACTTGTAGTATAAAATAATCTGTGGTATAATTCAAGACGAATATTGAAAAAAACAGGACAAATGTTGCACTGTTTAATTTGCGGGAGCGGTTTTATGGCGGTAGAGTATCAAAAAATGCAGTCGGGCAGTATTGTTTACGAAAATAAGCCCAACAAAGTTATAACGGCGGCGATTACGCACCGTTTGCAGTGCGGTGCGCACCTGCACAAGGAAATTGAACTTGTATATGTGCTTTCGGGCGAAACAAAGGCGTATCTTGATTCGGAAGAGTTTACTCTTTATGAGGGCGATTTGTTCTTTTCGTTCCCGAACCGTGTGCATTATTACAGAACGTATCTGCCCGAAGAGAGCGTTTTAATGATTTTTCCGCCGGAACTCTTTGCGGACTATTCAAACATTTTGATAAAAAACGTGCCGATAAGCCCCGTAATACGCAAGAAAAATCTGCCCGAAAACATAAGGGACATACTTTGCGAAGTGGTGAGAATCCGCCACAGCGATTTACAGTACGCGTTTGAAATAAACAAGGGGTATCTCAACGTGTTTTTGGGCGAGGTCCTGCCGCTGTTTGAGTACAGAAAAGTGCTGAGCTCAAACACGGATATGCTTTCGTCAATACTCAGTTACTGTCTGCAAAACTACACCGAAAGCATTTCCCTTGACGAAATGGCGCAGAAGCTTCACGCAAGCAAGTATTATATTTCAAGGCTGTTTAACGACAAAATAAAAATCGGGTTTAACGACTATATAAATATTCTGCGCGTAAACGAGGCGAAAGAACGGCTTGCAAGCAGTGACGATTCAATTACCGAAATAGGAAGTTCGGTAGGGTATAACACTATCCGCTCGTTTAACCGCGCGTTTCGGGATTTAACGGGAATGTCGCCGCGGGATTATCGCTATGCAAGTCGCGGACAGGTAAAGAAATCGTCGGGACTGCCCGTTTGGTGCAAAGGCCGGCTTGAACCTCTTACGCTTAAAATTACAGTAAAAAGGGACGAATAAAATAGGTAGATTCATACTGCCTTTTTATAGTTTGCGTACAGTTGCGGTCTGTGCACAAAAGTCTGACAACTTTTTACCGCTGTACACAATAACGGCACTTACTTACAGCAAACGTAAGAGGCGGGCTATGACGGATATTCAACAAAGCCCTTATAATCCTCCGTGCCGGAAAAACAGGCGGACTTTATGCCGTAAACCTGTGAAGCACGCAGGTTTATTTCGCTTGAAAGTACGGTTGAGAAGCCGAATTTTTCCGCGTCAAGGGGCGAAACGTAGAAGTTTTTTATCTTTGAAAGAATGCCCGTTTCCTTTTTTGCTCCGAGAAGTTTCAGTGCCGGCGGGTCATTTTTCAGGGCGGACAGATTTTCTTTTTTTATGTTCAGAAGAGTACAGAAAAGTATGCGGCTTATGCGTGAATATGTATACCGTTTGCTTTTTACACTCTTTATAAGCCCGTCAAGGGTTTCGGCATTCAGGATTTCCTTTTTCAGTTTGTATTCAAGTCCCTCGTTAACGCCGCAGATATCTTTAAGCATTTCAAGGGAAGAAGTTATAACCGAGTATTTTATCAACTCAAAAAAATCTTCTGCAAAAATTGCGGGCGCGGAACACAGCAGTTCGACGCTTTCCATTTTTGATTTTATAAGTTCTCTGTGTTCGCTTGCCGATAAAAATCCGCTTTGGCGCAGAACTGTTTCGGGAATAAGGGGAAGAGAATACTTTTTTATTGCGCGGATATATTCTTTTCCGAGCATTGAATTGGGTTCACCCTTAAAACTGCCCAACGAGTTGCCGTAGGACAACCCCGACGCAATGTTTTCGGAAAAACAAGCGCATTCGTCGGAATTTTCAAGCGTATCAAGTGCACCCCGCTCACTGCCGAAAGAAATATGCGTACAGCCGATTTTTGCCGCCGAAAGCACACTGCCCGCGGCAAAATGTTCCGCCGATTGCAGTGAAAACACTGTCGGAAGCTCCAAAACGGCATCGGCGCCGGCTTCAAGTGCGGCGCGGGCACGTGTAAATTTATCAAACACGGCATTTTCGCCTCTCTGCACAAAATTACCGCTCATAATGCACACAACGGCATCGGAGGTTTCTTTTGCCGCCCGGATATGAAATCTGTGTCCCTCGTGAAGCGGGTTGTATTCACAAATAATTCCGCATATTTTTATAACAATCACCTTTTTTTATTTACTTATTGCCGAAAACGTGATATAATCATTCTCGGTACTTTGGTAGTATACCATAAAAAAATAAAAAAATCAATTTTTACGGAGGCAAAAATGAAAGTTTTAGTTATCAATGCGGGGTCAAGTTCACTTAAATATCAGCTTATTGATATGGAAAACGAATCCGTTATTGCAAAGGGCGGCATCGACAGGATAGGAATCAGCGGTTCTAAACTTAAACATACTGCCAACGGCGAAACAACCGTTATCGAAAAGGATATGAAGAATCATGAGGAAGCAATTCAACTTGTGCTTAATACCCTTACGGACGACAAAATCGGCGTAATTAAATCAATGGATGAAATAGGCGCGGTGGGGCACCGTGTTGTTCACGGCGGCGACAAGTTCGCCTGCTCGGTTAAACTTACCGACGAAGTTATTGATATGATGCAGAGCCTTATTGATCTGGCTCCTCTTCACAACCCCGCCAATCTGCAAGGTATTGCCGCGTGCAAGGCTGTTATGCCCGACACACCCATGGTAGGCGTTTTCGATACGGCTTTCCACCAGACCATGCCCGCAACAAGTTATATTTACGGCATTCCCTATGAAGCGTATACCGATTTTAAGGTAAGAAGATACGGCTTCCACGGTTCAAGCCACCGCTTTGTTTCGGCTCGCTGTGCCGAAATTCTCGGCAAGAAGCCCGAAGATCTTAAAATTATATCCTGCCACCTGGGCAACGGTTCAAGTATCGCTGCGGTCAAGGGCGGCAAGTGCATGGACACTTCAATGGGTCTTACACCTATCGAGGGTCTGCCTATGGGTACCCGCTGCGGCAACATCGACCCCGCGATTATCCGTTTCCTTATGAATAAATACAATATGACCATTGACGAAATGGATACTTATCTTAACAAGAAGAGCGGTATGCTGGGCGTTTCCGGCGTTTCAAGCGATTTCCGCGACCTTACCGCCGCGGCAGACGAGGGAAATGAGCGCGCAAAACTTGCCCTTGACATCTTTACCTACAATGTTAAGAAGTACATCGGCGCATATGCCGCCGCAATGGGCGGAGTTGACGCTGTTGTATTTACTGCCGGCGTAGGGGAGAATGACGACCGCGTTCGTCTTGATTCGTGCAAGGGTCTTGAATTTTTGGGAATCAAGGTTGACGAGGAGAAAAACAACGTTCACGGCAAGGAAGCAATCATTTCAACCGACGATTCAAAGGTGAAAGTTCTTGTTATACCCACAAACGAAGAACTTGTTATTGCCCGCGATACTGCCGAACTTGCAAAAAAGTAATTGACAAAGGGGAATAATGCGGGTATAATACCCGAGTATTGATATGACTGTTTCAGTAAAAGATGCTCTCCGTAATGAGGGCGAAAGATACGATATTTCTTTTTCCGCTTCAATGGAACCCGTTGATTATATGGGCAGAGTGGAGTTTGAAAACGTAAAAGTTGACGGGTTTTATTTTGCCCAGGGGGCGGGTGTCCGCTTTATAGGCAAGATAAACGTTGACTGCATTTTTGAATGCGACCGCTGCCTTAAACCGTTTAAGAAAAGTTTTACGCTTGACTTTGACCAGGTTTATTCCGCAAATTCCGAAGAAGAAATGTATTTACTGCAAAAGAACGATACTGTTGATTTTCAACCGCTGTTGAATGATACGGTGCTTTCGGCTCTTCCCATCGAACGTTTGTGCAGGGAAGACTGCAAAGGGCTTTGTCCTCACTGCGGTATTGATAAAAATTTTTCATCTTGTTCCTGTGAGACCGAAACCGATGAAGATAATCCGTTTGCGGTACTCAAAGGGCTTGTGGACTAAGGAGGTGTCTTAATGGGCGCTATCGCACCGAAACGCAAAATTTCAAGAGCAAGACGTGATTCAAGGCGTGCTAACTGGAAGCTTTCACTGCCCGGCATTGTAGAATGCCCCCAGTGCAAGGCAAAGAAACTTGCCCACAGAATGTGCAAAGCCTGCGGATATTATGACGGCAGGCAGATCGTTGTAACCGACGAAAAGTAATTAAAAAAATCCACTCTTTTCAGGGTGGATTTTTTTCACCCCAAAAACGAAAAAAACATATACTGCACAGGGGTGAATTTATGAAAATCGTACCATCGGCGGATTCGGGGGCACTGCACTATGTTCTTGACGACGGCAGAATAATAAAAACGCTGAAATTAGGCGAACACATAAGCGATACGGCACAGAAAGCAAACACGGTTTTTGCGGCGGTGTATCACGAAAACAAAATAGTAAAGGTGGAAAACGAATGCATTGTGTCACAGGTGTATTCAAAATACTTTCCGCAGAGAATAATCGTAGGGGATGATGTTTTTGCACTGTTTACCGACGGCGAATACTGCTTTTTGGAAAAATTCGATACGGGTCTAAAAAGAGAGGGTGTATTAAAAATCCTCTTTGATTTTTATTCTTTGGATTTTCTTGAAAACCGCATTTTGCTTTCAGGCGAAACGTATGTATATCTGCTTGATGAAAACCTTAAAATTCTCCGTCTTTTTATAAAATAACTCTTGCAGTCGGGACATAAATATGTTATAATTGGTATGTATATCAATAAATGAACCAGGAGAACGGTATGGCTCTCAGACAGGGAAGCATAGAAACTAAAAACAAAATACTTTCGGTTTGCGTGCGTTTGTTTTTGGAGCGGGGCTACAAAAACACGCCAATCAGTATGATTATTGAGGAAGCAGGCGTATCGGTAAGCACATTTCAGAATATCTTTCATACAAAGGACGGTGTTTTGGCTGAACTTATCGAGTTTATGTTTTCAAACCAGTTCGCAATGGCGGAAAAGATATCGGAGAACGCGCTTTCGCCGATATATGTTTATGCCGTTGAAACCGCAATTCAACTTGCACTGACTGAACTTAACGAAAATCTGCGGGATATATACTGCGAGGCATATTCCGTTGAGCAAACGGCAGAGTACATTTACGAAAACACAGCGATAAAACTGTACCGTATATTCGGTTCTTACTTAAAGGGAAGAACCGAGGCGGATTTTTATAATCTTGAAATCGGCACGGCGGGCATTATGAGGGGATATATGTCCAAAAAATGCGACATACATTTTCCGCTTAAAAAGAAAATAGAATGTTTTCTTACATCTTCTTTAAGGGTGTTTGCCGTTCCCGAAAGCGAAATAAAAAACGTTATGGGCTATATCGGCGGGATAGACATTGTTCCCTTTGCAAACGGCGTTATGCAAAAACTTTTTGCGGCGCTTGAAATGAGATTTGATTTTACACTTTAATGTTAAGAGGTGCGATATGAAAAAAAGGATTTTATGCGTTATACTTGCCCTATGCGTGATTTTAAGCGCATTGCCCCTTTCAGTGTTTGCTGAGGACACCCACTACGGGGTGTGGATCCTGGGGGATGAAATCACATCTTCCCGGAAAATAAGCCAGAAGGATGGCTGGGAATTTGACCCGAACACCTACACGCTGACCCTGCGGAACTTTAAAATAGGCACCATCGGGACAAAAATATCAGCGCTTTTTGACAAATATTCCCTCTTTGGGCTGATCTATGTGGACACCAGCGTGCATGATCTGACCATTCGCCTGGAGGGGCAGAAGAATTACTTGGGTGACGAGGCCTTCCCCTATGAGAATTGCACCAAATATAAAGAGGCCTACTACGGCATTTGCGCCACCAATACCAACCTGACCATCACCGGAAATCGCGGAGCCATATTGAAGATCCAGACCCACGAGAACGCCATCGAGTGCAAAAAACTGATCATAAAAGACAGTGTCACAGTGGAAGCCGTGAGCCAGGGCACCTGCATCTACGCCTGCGGCGACATAACGATAGAGGGAGCGGGCACCCTCGTCAATGCTCGCACCACTGACATCATCCAGGGTCAGGCGGCTATGTCGACCCGCGGCAAGCTGTATGTGGGAGAGAGCTCGTACTTGGTCACATGTTCTGTGGCTAAGAGCAGCTCTTGGGAAAGAGTGGGCTTTCTTCACAACCATCCCGATACCAACTATATCTCCTCCCTCTATGTGGCGGGCGCGGCCACCGTTGACGGCGGGATCATAACTGCGTATTTCTACAAGAGAAAAGGTTCATATATTAATGAATATGACTATTCCATTGAAGATTACGGCGAGACCAAGGCGTTTTATTGCAAGCGTCTGGAAATGGACAATGGCGGAGAAGTGAATGTGTTCTTTGAGCGAGCCGAAGGGAAGGACCCACAGAACGAATATGGTTTCGACACCAGGAACGATGCCGATAGCTGGGAGGATTTGTGGCGCGGATGCATCTACTTCCAGGGAGACGGCGTGATGCGCGTGGGTATGACTAACGGAAATCGAGAGGAAAAAGCCATAACCATGAAGAATAGGTCGGTGATAGCGGGACCGCATGTAAAGGTGAGCAAAACATATATCCCCACACAGCAATATAGCAAATATTCAGATTTTGTAATGCTGACAGGGAAGAAACACAACAGCATTACCCTCTTTATGCAGCAGGGAGGGGGCAGGCTCAACCCGTGGTGGTCCTATTACACGGATAAATCCGATGCGTCCTATATTTATGAAACCTTAGAGCTGAAAGACATTGTGAAATCGGATCTGGATCTGAAACTGACGGCGGAGCCGGGGACCTACACGGTGGACCCGATGGTGAACGCGGGCTGCGCCATCCCGGAGATGGCGGTGCAGTCGGGCGCCACGCTGAAACTGACAATGCAGCGGGGGGAAAACTACACCTTCACCAAGCCTATATGTCTGGATGGCGGCAATTTGGAGATAGACGGAACCACGGCTAACATCACCGGACTGGATATCCGGGGCACGGGCACCGTGACCTTTAACAGCGGTACTGTCAGCGGTACGGTGGAAAAATCCGTGCAAGTGGTGATAAACGACGGCAACATTGATATACCCGACTACGGCAATGCCGTGGACGGAGACGGCAACGCCGTACACAAGTTCGTCTACACGGTGGAGACGGAGGAGCGGTATACTCAGCCGATCCAAATCAAAACCATGACGGGGCCGGACGAATACGACACGGTGAGTCTGAAATCGGGGCTGTTTCACCGAGGGGAGAACAACGAGCGGCTGCTCTGCCTTTGGCTGGATCGGAGCGACCGGGTACTGCGGCTGCGGGTGAACGATCCAAACGAAAACGAGCACAAGGACTGCCTGGCGCTGCGGTTCGGCACCAATGTGTTTACGGAAGGACCGCACCTGAATATACGCAGCAGCGGGGTCGTGGTGGCTCAGGAGGGTGAGCGTTTGATCCTGTCTGCCATAGAGAATCAGACGCCTACGGACATGCAGAACCAATATGTGAAGGAGGTGCTGTGGTTCCTGAGCACAGACGGCGGGCAGAACTTTAAGCAGATCGGATACAGTTACGGCAATATGGGTGGGGTCAACTATAATTACACCATCCCCAGCGTGACCAAAGACCAAAACGGCTATATTTACCGGGCCAAGGTGACATACAGAAACGGCGAGGATGTTTGGGGCGGAACCATGGAGACATACACCTACGACGCCACCATATACATGGATCAGCCGGTTCTTCGGGCGCCGGAACGCTATGTGGTCGGACAGACGGCGAAGTTTGAGGTGGTTCATCCCGCGCTCCCCGAAGGGATCACGATGAAATATTTTTGGCAGACCAGCAAGGACGGAGAATCGTGGAATGAGATACCATCCATCTTTGGGAAAAGCAGCACCTACGAGCCGGAGATCACCGCCGACATGGCGGGCATGAAGGTGCGGGCTGTGGTACAGACATGGAAGAACTACAAACGGGTGGGCACGACCATTCTGGAACCGGTGACCATCAATATCTCCGAATCGATTCCGGTAATAATAACACACCCGAAAGACGGTGTTGACGAAGCGCCGGAACAGCCAAAACCCGCAAAGCCCGGAGAAATTACTATTGTATTCGGTCGGTATCACTTCTTCAATGTTACTGCATCGGGCAGCGATATTAAATATCAGTGGCAGATAAGCAACGATAACGGAAGAACATTCGTTGATATTCCATATGCGAATGATAATATGTACAGTCTGAGTGTGGGCAAAGAAAACAACGGAAAACTTGTGCGCTGTGTTATATCAAACGAATACGGAACGGCAGTTTCCAATGCGGCACGGCTTACGGTATATTATCAGCCGAAGTTTGCCGACACGATAAGCGATACCACGGTGAATGTGGGCAAAAAGGCGGAATTCAAACTGACTCTTGAACAGGGAAATCCCTACGGCATTGAAGTAACCTGGCAGGTGAGCAAGGACGGAGGGAATACGTTTACGGACGTTACACAAGCCGACGGAACATTTACGCTTGATTCTGAAATCATAAACGGCGAAGAAGTGTGGTCAACCACGTTTACCACGCGCAAATTAAACAAGAATCATAACGGATACAAGTACCGCTGCATTGCCCGAAATGCTCAAAACGAAACTTACGTGGGTACGTGGCGTTCGGATGCGACAACTCTCACGGTGACGGGAACCTGCGAAAACGATTCTCACGACTTTGACAACGGAACCGTTATAACCGAACCCGCGTGTACCGAGCCGGGATTAAAGAGGTATCAGTGCAATAACTGCACATACTATAAAGACGACCCCATTGCTGCGCCCGGGCACGATTATGCTCCGGCGACCTGTACCGAACCCGAAACGTGTAAAATCTGCCGGGCCACATACGGCAAGCCCTTGGGACACAGTTTCTCAGGGCACGAGAAAAACAGCGAAAAACACTGGCAAAAGTGCAGCGTGTGCAATTTCACAACCGAAAAAGAGCCGCACACTTACATTTGGGAATCGGGCAACGGTCAGTACTGGAAGAGGTGTGCGGTATGCAGATTTGTAACGGCTGTAACGGATATGCCGCGAATTTTTATAAACGGTGCGGACATAATATGCCCGTTAAAAGACTATGAGTTTTCGTTCGCGCTTCCCGACGGCTGTACCGAAATAACGGCGGGTTACCGTTTTGAGGACAGCGATGCGGAAGTGACGGTTACCGAGGAAAACGGTGAATTCAGTGCAAAAGTAAATGCGTCGAATCTTAAAATCGGTACAATGACGGTTCACGTTTCGGCAAAACTTAAAGACGGATTTATTATCAGCGCGAAAAAAGAGGTAACGGTTCAGGACCATTCGGGCGGAGAAGCGACCTGCACGGAAAAGGCAATCTGCGATATCTGCGGAAATGAGTACGGCGAATTTGATTCGTGCGTTCACACAGGCGAAATCGTTTGGGATTTTGACAGCCTTGAACATTGGAAAAAATACGACTGCTGCGGCATGACGGCATCGAATAAATCTGCGCACCAATGGCGTGAAGACGAATGCACCGAATGCGGGTATAAATGCAAGCATTCAGGCGGTAAGGCAACGTGCACAAAGAAAGCCGATTGTGACATCTGCGGTTGCGAGTACGGCGAAACTGACCCAAACAATCACGGTAAACTTACACATATTGAAGAAGTTAAGGCGACAACGGATAAAGAGGGCAACATTGAGTACTGGCACTGCGAAGAGTGCGGTACATCGTTCAAAGACTCTGACGGAAAAGAGCGTGTGGATAACACGGTTATTCCCAGAATCAGCAAGTCAGAATCTTCCGGCGATGAATCTTTAACGTCTCTGATTTTGGCTCTGCTGCTTTCGGGCGGACTGCTTATCACTGTTCTTTTAAGGAAAAAGGAAAACTAAAAAAGAAAATCCCGGACGTACGTTCGGGATTTTTGTATAGGGGGCGTTGTTCGCTTGTGCAAAATTGCGCTTTTGGCGCAGTGATATGTTTGTGTTGCAAATTGTAATGTTTCCCGCTTGTGCGAAAAATAGCCGCATTTCTTATTTGTCGCCCTAAAAAGCAGAAATGCGCTGACTTTTAATTGATTAAAAAAACGAAACCGGGGTTCGCCTTACGGCATCTCCCGGTTTATTGCTTGCTCTTTTTTTAGAGTGCCGTCTCTGTTATGCCGACTTCGACTCTGTGAAGTGTTCGACGGCAACATTCAGCAATTAATTATTCTGAAACGGCAACGGCATCGTATGAAATGCTCAATTTTGTTGATTCGGCGCCGATAGTGCCTGCTGCGCAATACAGTACAAGTGCAACGGTGACGGATTCATTGGCTTCAAGAGTGCCTGAAAAAACATATCCTGAATCAAGCGGTTTTGATTCGGTAATACTTCTGACTGCGGAACCCAAATTTTCGTACGCGGCCTGAACGGGAGCGATGTACCCAAACTCTGCACTTCCTGCCGTACCTTCGGTCATTGCGAGTTTAAGTTGGTAATTTATAGGTGTTGCCTCGTGGTTTTCGATGTTAAAATACATGATTTTTCCGCTGTTGGACGGTATTTCGTTTATATCCTTAAAAGGCTCGTCATCTGTTTTCGGAACAGTCCAATCCGTACAGTTAAGAGAATATTTGAATTCTGTCATAAGTTCCTTTTTTTTCGGTTGCTCGGTTTGCGTCGGTAATCCGGCTGTTTCATCAGGCTTCTCTGGGGAAGAGCAGGCGGCCGAGCATAATATCATAACAAAGCACAGCGCTGCAACTGCCAATCTTACAAAAATACCTTGTGTGGTTTTCATGGAATACATCTCCTTAATGTATGGGTTGATTTTTTCAACCGTATTTTCTGTACATTATATATTTATTTTTCTTCTTTGTCAATATATAAATCAAACATTAAAACGGCGCTACCCGGTTGCAAGCGGTATTGGTTCTGTCGATTTGCGGTCTCTCTGTTTCACGACGCCCGCCAAAGCATTTTTTCTTACTGCCGCTGTCATCTGTTTGAAGCGATTCCGATGCTTTCGGAAGCCTTACCGTTACGATGTACGACCGCGAAGCCGCCCTTCAACAGATTCTTCACGGTCCGTGAAAATGACAAATCCGAACCCCTTGCCGATTGGTTTATGGTTCGGATTTATACTGTTTGGTGCGCCTGGCAGGAGTTGAACCTGTGACACCCAGAGTCGGAGTCTGGTGCTCTATCCACTGAGCTACAAGCGCATTACCCGTATATTTTACACAAAAAATCTGTTTTTAGCAAGCAAAATATTATCTGCTTGCAAAAAAACTGAAAAAGGGGTAAAATAAAAAAGAAATAAGCGACAGGGAGCGGAAAAATGAAAGGTTATCTTATATCCTTTGAGGGAACGGACGGGTGCGGCAAAAGCACGCAGATAAAACTGCTTAAAGAACATCTTGAAAATTCGGGATATACGGTAACCGTTTCCCGCGAGCCGGGCGGAAGCAAGGTGGGGGAGAAAATCCGCGAAATTCTGCTTTCAAAGGAAAATACCGAAATTTCACCTATGTGCGAACTGTTTCTTTATGAAGCGGCACGGGCACAGCACGCTGCGGAAATCATAGAACCGGCGCTTGAAAGGGGCGAAATCGTTATTCTTGATCGCTTTACGGATTCCACCTTTGCTTATCAGGGGTTCGGGCGAAATCTTGGCGAGAAATGCGTGGAAACGCTTAATTCATATGCCGTCGGCGATAATATTCCCGATTTGACCCTTATGCTCAAACTTCCGCCCGAGACGGCGTTTGTACGCAAGGGCGGAAATGACGAAAGCGACCGTATGGAAATGGCGGGAGATGACTTTTTTAAGCGTGTTGAAAAGGGGTTCGAGCGTGCGGCAGAGAAGTATTCCGACAGAATTGTAATAATAAACGTTGCGGGAACAAAGGCGGAAACGCATAAAAAGATTTGTGACTGCGTGGATAAAATGCTGGGTGAGAATAAATGAAAGATATCATAATTGACGAAAACGAAGAGCGCGTGCTGATGCCGGAAGAACTTGAAAAAAACGAAAACGAAGCGCGTGACGAGCGCCTTAAAAAGGCAAAACGCAGACGCGGTAAAAGGGACCCGCTGCTTTCGGTTATATGCAAAGTGGTAATGGGGCTGGGGCTGTTCGGTATGGTTATAAGTATGCTGCTTGAAAGCGGCACGATGATGACCGTATGCCTTGCGGCGGTTGCCGCTGCGGGCGGAATAAGCTACTTCTTTTTCAGGGATAAATAAAACGGGGCACTGACCCCGTTTTAGTTTATTTTGCTCTTTAATTCTTCGATTTCTTTTTTCGCTGCGGCAAGTTCCTTTTCCAAAGAGTCCACACGGGCGGTCAGTTCGTCAAGCAATTTGATTTTTTCTTCAAGTTTCTGTATCTTTCCGAGATTTGCATAAGTAAGCATATCGTTAAAATCCATATTAACACCCCTTTTTCTTTCATTTTATCATATCAGGCGCTGAAAATCAAGACTTTTTATCTTTGACGGCTTATATTATTTGTGATATAATTTTATTGATTTATGTGCGTAAGGAGTGCATGAAAATGGAGAACAAAGAAAATACGGTACGGGTGGACAAACGTCCGTCGTCAATATATTCTATGGTTGTGTTCCTGCTTGTGTTCACGGCTGTTTATGTTTTTTATCCGCAGATTTCAATGTGGATACCGTTTTTGGGCGAAAACAGGCAGATAGAAACCGATTATAAAACCGTGGGCGTTGCCGATATGCTTGACGCGCCGGTTATAGTTGTTGCAAAATGCACCGAAAAGGGCGATACGCAGTGTGTCGCGGGCGGCGGCTCGGTTAACGTATATAAAACGGTATCGTTTGAAACGAAAGACGCGATTGTCGGCAATGCCAAGAGCGAATTTACCCTTACCGAACAGGGCGGCAGTGCACTTGTTGATAACGGCGGTGCAAGGAAGAAAAAGTACAATATCACATATAAAAACGCCGCAGAATTTAAGACCGGCAAAACATATTTGCTGTTTTTAACCCCGTCGGGCGAAATTCTTAACGGTAAAAGCGGCGCGATTGAAGAAAATGACGGCGGCAATTTCACCGATTTGACGGGGAAAACGTATTCCGTTGACGAAGTAAAGGCACTGCTTGACGGCGGAGAGCAACAATGAAGAAGTTTATTTTCAGGCTGTTTTTATTCGCCGCATTCATGTTTTCAATACTGTGCGTCTGCACGTCCTGTGCGGGAAACTCCTATTACGGCGCGGCGGGGGCGTATTTCAATGCGTTTTGTAAGTTTGACTATAAAACAATGTACGATATGCTTACTCCCGGCAGTCAGGGACGGGTGGATTACGAAGAATTTGTCGATTACCACAAAAAAGTATACGACTTGCTTAAAGTGACTTCCGTGAAAGTTGAACGGGGTAACTCGGTGGATAACGGACTTTCCCAGAGTTTCGAGTACACCGCCACGTTTACTTCATCGGAATACGGAACTTTTTCCTACGATATGCAGCTTGAAGTGTACAAAAAAGCGAAATTCTATCTTGTTGCGTGGACGCCCGCCAATGTTGTTGCGGATATGAACTGGAACGACAGGGTGTTTTCATCTACCGTAAAGGGCAAGCGCGGGGAGATTTTTGACCGTGACGGCAGAATTCTTGTTAAAAACGACACCGCCGTAACGGTGTATGCCGAAAAAGCAAAGATAGAGGGCAAAGAGGACGCGACGGCAAAGAGTGTTGCCGATGCTTTGGGTCTTGATTTTTCAGCCGTTTTGGAAAAATATAAAAAATCATACGGCGATACGGGCGTTTTTGCCGCACTGTTCAAGGACGATTTTACTCCTGAAATGGAAGCGGCGATTGATAAAATAGAGAACGTTAAAATAGACCGCGATTCAATAACGCCCATACGGTATTATCCTTATAAAAGCACGCTTGCACAGACGCTGGGGTATTCTACGCCCGTTACACCCGAGGACAGGCAGCAGGAAAAGTACAAATATCTTGCTGAGGGAACGCGCATAGGCAGAAGCGGGCTTGAAGCGGTGTATGACGATTATCTTCAACCCTCAGACGGTGTGCAGATTTATCTGCTTTCCGACGACAGCAAGCGGAAAACCGTACTTTTTAAGGAAAACGCAAAGGACGGTTACGACCTTGTTTTAACGGTGGATATTCTTATCCAAAAGAATATTACAGATTATATGATAGAAAACTTTACGGGAAAATCAACCGGAACGGCGAATGTTGTTGACCCAAAAACCGGCGCGGTCGTTGCACTTGTAAGTTTTCCGGGGTATGACGCAAACATATATGCCTTTGACAAGACACAGAATTACGGCGATTTGTTTGAAAATAAGGACACGCCGCTGTTAAACAGAAACGTACAGGGAACATATCCGCCGGGTTCGATTTTTAAGTCGATTATGGCGTGCATAGGCATTGAAAGCGGAATGGTAAGCACCTCAACCGTTTTTCCCTACGAAAACGAAATCGAATACTACACATACGAAAAGGACCGTTGGCGTCCCGCGGGAAGCAAGTGGTCGAACTATATCGTGCGTCAGGCGTTCAGAAATGCTAACGTTACCGGACCTCTTAATATGCGCCGCGCCCTTACCTGGTCTGACAATATCTATTTCGGCTGGCTTGCAATGAAAGTCGGCAAGGACAATATGATTGACTATGCCGCGCGCCTTGGCATAGGCGACGAACTGAAATTCGACCTTAAAGTAAAAAAGGCGCAGTTATTCAATAAGGAATCCACGCTTAACAGCCAAAAACTGCTTGCCGATACGGGATTTGGGCAGGCGGAAGTGCTGTTTTCGCCGTTGCAGCTGTGCTGTACGTTCTCAATGTTCGGCAACGGCGGAACGATAATGAATCCGTACATCGTGCAGAGTATCTGTTCGACAAACGAAAAGGGTGAGCACGTTGCAGAGAAATCAGCCGAAACATCGGTGTTCAAGACGCCGTTCAGCGAAAACACGGTGCTAACGGTAAGGAATATCCTTGAAAACACCGCCAAAAACGGTACGGGCAAAAGCGGTATAAGGGGCATTGAAAATATGCGTATTGCCGCAAAAACCGGTACTGCCGAAACGGGTACGACCGCAACGGGTGAAGTAGGCTGGTATGCGGGATACGTTATTGAGGGCGGCGAGAACGACGCGGTTCTTGTTTCCGCTGACGAAAGTGATTTTAAATTTGCGCTTGTAAGATATATCTTTCAGCAACTGCAAAATGAAATACAATAAAGAAGGGTAGGGGCGGAGAAATTCCGCAAAAGAGAAATGTCAAAAGGTAGAAATTTGTTACACCGTTGGTTTATCGACGCATTCAGCGCAATGGCACTGGGCGTGTTCGCGTCACTGCTTATAGGCACGATTTTGGGGCAGATAGCGGTCTGGACCCATTGGAATTGGCTTAAAACTCTTGCCGATTTTGCAAAAGAACCACACGTTGTGGGCGCGGCGATAGGCGTTGCCGTTGCAAACGGGCTTAAAGTAAAACCACTTGTAATGTTCTCGGCGGCGGCTGTGGGTGTTGCGGGATATTGCTCCGGCGGCGGTCCGGTAGGTGCATACATTGCGGCTCTTATCGGTGCCGAACTTGCAAATCTTGTTGCAGGCAGAACGCCTTTTGATATTCTGCTTGTCCCCAGCGTAAGCATTCTTACAGGCGGAAGCGTGGGCGTGTTCACCGGACCGTATATACAGAAATTCTGCGACTGGATAGGCAGAGAAATGGGCGTTGCAATGGGTTTGCACCCCATACTTATGGGAATAATCGTTGCAGTTGTAATGGGTCTTGCCCTTACCGCGCCTATTTCAAGCGCCGCTATTGCCGCAACGATATTTACGCAGAACCTCTATGCGGGTAACGATAATATAGCCCTTGTTGCGGGCGTAGCAACGGTAGGGTGCTGCTGCCAGATGATGGGCTTTGCCGTTTCTTCGTGGAGAGAAAACGGGTTCAGCGGATTCCTTGCCCAGGGACTGGGAACGTCAATGCTGCAAGTGGGCAACATTATAAGACACCCGCTTATTCTTATACCGCCTACGCTTGCTTCGGCAATACTGGGACCCATAGCCGCAACTCTTCTTAAAGTGGAAAACGCATCCGGCGTGTTCGGCGGAATGGGCACAAGCGGCCTTGTGGGACCTGCCGGTATGTGGACGTATATGATGGGCAACGGCTTTGATTTGTGGATTTTTGCAAAAATAATGCTTATGTGCTTTATACTTCCGGCACTGCTTTCCCTTGCGATTTCCGAGGGAATGCGCAAGGCGGGCTGGATAAAGCACGGAGATATGAAACTTGACCTGGACTGACGATGAATATATATGAAATTACAGACGGCGCGCCGTGCGGAAAGCAGGCGCGTGAAGACCGGGAAAAACGCACGTATGAGTTTTTGGGTAAACTCGGCATTTCCTATACACGTGCCGACCACAATGCGGCATTTACAATTGCCGACTGCGACGGAATAGACACAAAACTCGGCATAAAAATGTGCAAGAATCTGTTTTTGTGCAACAGTCAGAAAACGAAATTTTATCTTGTTATGCTGCCGGGCGAAAAGAAGTTTTCATCAAAGGATTTTGCACATAAAATGGGCATAGCGCGGGTATCTTTTGCACCGGAAGAATATATGGAAAAGTATCTTGATATTCTGCCCGGAGCGGTAAGCGTTATGGGGCTTATGAACGACAAAGGCTGCAATGTTACCCTTGTTATGGATAAATCCGTTGCCGACGGGGAATATATCGGGTGCCATCCTTGCGTAAATACGTCAAGTCTGAAAATAAAAACTGCGGATATTTTTGAAAAGTTTCTGTCGGCAACGGCACACGAAGCAATAATTTTGGAGTTGTAATTATGGAAAACGGAATTTTTACGGGTGAAATAAGCAAAGATGAACTTGAACAGATAAAAAATCAGGCACGGCTGGCAACGGAAGAACTGCTTGAAGCGGCGAATCTCAAAAAAGGCGACATATTCGTTGTAGGGTGTTCGTCAAGTGAGATTATAGGCAAAAAAATCGGTAAGTGTTCAAGTTACGACGCCGCCTGTGCCGTGTTTGAGGGAATATATCCCGTTTTGACGGCAAAAGGTATTTACCTTGCCGCACAGTGCTGTGAACATCTTAACCGTGCCGTAATTTTGGAGCGCGCCGCGGCGGAAAAATATAATTACGAACCTGTCTGTGTTGTTCCCAAACCCAAGGCGGGCGGCTCGTTTGCAACGGTTGCGTATGAAAATTTTGCCGACCCCGTTGCGGTGGAGAATATCCGCGCCCATGCGGGGCTTGATATAGGCGGCACTTTAATAGGTATGCACCTTAAAGCGGTTGCCGTTCCGGTAAGGCTCAGCATAAACAAAATAGGCGACGCACTTTTGCTTTGCGCACGCACGCGCCCGAAGTATATCGGCGGCGAAAGAGCACAGTACAAGTAAAGGAGAATCCATATGCAGGGCGGAGGTCCGGGCGGTTTTATGCCGCCTAAACACAGGTATGCGGAAAAGAACAAAGAACCGCTGCCGAAGAATATAAAAGAAGTGCCGGGATACGTAAAACGCACGGTATCCTCTTTCTTTTCACGCCTGTTTTATATACTTAAACTTGTATGGGAAGCAAGCCCGTGGATTTTTATGATTATGGTGGTGCTTTCTGCACTGTCGGGACTGCTGCCCGTGTTCGGAACATATGTGGGCGCAAAGATAATAAATATGCTTGCGGGCGATAATGCGGTAAGCGCAACGCTTATTATGCTGTTCGCGTTTCAGTTTTTGTACCTTTTCTTAAACCGGCTTACAAGCGACGTAAACAGAATGATTTCAAGCCTTGCTGGCGAAACGGTAACGAATCATATCCGCCGCAAGATAATGGCAAAGGCAAAGGAAATCGATATTGCCTGTTTCGACCGTCCCGATTTCTTTGAAGAACTTGAAAACGCCAACCGCGAGGCGGGAATGCGTCCCGTGCAGATTCTCAACGCCACGCTTAATATCATAAGCACGGTAATAAGTATTGTAACGTTTACCTGCCTGCTGTTTTCAATAAACTTCTGGGTGCCGTTTGTGGCGGCGATATTTGCGCTGCCGTCGGCGATAATCAGTTTCGTTTACCGCAAAAAGACGGTAAATTATATGAAAATACGGTCAAAAGCCCGCAGACAGATGAATTATTTTTCTTCCGTTATGGTGGATAAGGACGCCGTTAAGGAAATCCGTTTATTGGACTTGGGCAACGAAATGGAAAAACGCTACGACGCGGTTTTTAAGGATTATTTTGCCGGGCTCAGGCGCATAATTGTTTCCGAGGGCGTGTGGAGCACCGTGTTCGGGCTGCTGCGCATTGCTTCATCCTGTTTCCTTTACTATTTTATTGCCACGCTTGTTATGAAAAACAATATTCAGGTGGGTGATTATTCGTTCTATACGGGGGCGCTCGGCTCGGTTGCGGCGGGAGTGAACTCGTTTATAACCGGCACGTCCACCGTGTTTGAGGGAACGCTTTTTATCGACAACCTTATTTCGTTCCTGAATCAGAAAACCGAGATTGTACCGCTTTCGGGAACGGGAATCAGTCCCGAAAAGGGCATAGGGCACAGGATAGAATTCAGGCACGTTTTCTTTTCTTATCCGGGAAGCGAAAAGTACGTTATCAACGACCTTAACATCACCCTTGAAGAGGGCACGACCAACGCGCTTGTGGGCTTGAACGGAGCGGGAAAAACAACAATTATCCGCCTTATGACCCGCCTTTATGACCCTGCTGCGGGAGAAATTCTGCTTGACGGAAAAAATATAAAGGAATACAGCATAAATGAACTTTATTCGCTTTTCGGCATAGTTTTTCAGGATTTCGGAAGATACGCAGTTACGGTTAAGGAAAATATCGCGTTCGGCGCGGCGGACAGACCGATTGACGACGAAAAAATACACGCGGCGGCAATCGAAAGCGATGCAGACGGATATATTGAAAAACTGCCCTTGGGCTACGACACGCCGCTGATGAAATTCTTTGAAGAGGACGGCGTTGAACTTTCGACGGGTCAGTGGCAGAAACTTGCCGTTGCCCGCGCGTTTTACGGAAATTCGGATATTCTTATACTTGACGAGCCTACCGCATCACTCGATGCCATTGCCGAACAGGAGATTTTCAGGGAATTTGACCGTCTGCGCAAGGGTAAAACCACGCTGTTTGTGTCACACAGGCTTTCAAGCGCCGTTGAGGCTGACAATATTTTTGTTATAAAAAACGGCACACTTGCCGAAAGCGGCACACACGCCGAACTTATGAAAGAAAACGGAGAATATGCAGCAATGTTTTTGGCACAGGCTGAAAAATACCGTAAAGATATATGAATTTTAGTATTGACAGAACAAATGAATTGTGATACAATCAAGTTAAATAAAAAAGAACTTTTATAAAAGGAGTTTTTGAAATGAAAAAAATTATTGTTATTTTGGCAGTTGTCTCAATAGCCGTATGCAGTGTATTCTCTGTTTCGGCAGCGTCCAAGAATGACCTTATTGCAAAACTTAAAGAAGTTCCGCCGGCAAACAACGAAGTTTTCCTTGACGGAGCAATCAAAATGATTCGCAACTCAAACTTCACCGAGGATCAGATTGACAAACTTATTCCTCTGCTTGACGAAGCCAAACAGGTGCTTCCCGAGAACAAGGGCGCCGCTGCGGCAAATTATACAAAGGAACAGCAGGATAAGGTATTTGATATCCTTGACAGGGGCTGCGCCATAACGGGTTATTCTTATAAAGTAACTCACTTCAACGGCACGAATGCCGAAGGACAGACAATCGCAGGTTCGGATTTCGGTATTATTATGTATGACAATAACAACAATAAGATTCTTGAATATACCGACGGTATAGTTAAAGCGGGTGTTGATTCGGAAGTAAACCCCGTAATGTATATTTGCCTTGCGGGCGGTCTGCTTCTTCTTGCGGGCGCCGCGGCAATAATAATCGTTCGCAGAAAGAACGCTTAATCCTGTGGAAAATTCAAAGGGCGTTGCAAAGCGTTTTATAATGCTTTGCGCGCCTTTTATTTTGTATTTCGCGGCAATTATTCTGCTGTCCGTGTTTTTCTTCAACACGCTTTTTGTTTCGTCGCCCGTGGTAAGGGCGATAATGTCAGGCAGTGACACGGGAACTTCCGAAGAAGAAATTGACCACGAAATGACCTTCGTCAGCCCCGAACCCAAAACGGAAGAAGACGAAGTTTACTATAACGAAGAGGATTTTCCCGCAATAATGTGGGGAAAAAAGTGGGCGGTTATGTCGGTTGAGTATTTGGGCGCGGAGAATATACCCGTATACGAGGGCGATACCGATACCGTACTTAATGCCGGTGTGGCACATTCGTTTTTTTCAAAATTCCCGGGGCAGGGAAGCAACTGCGTGCTTTCGTTTCACGTAAACAGGCAAAAGCAGCTTTACTATTTACAGGACATCCCCGTAGGCGAACTTATTGTTCTTGACACCTGCTACGGCAAATACGTTTACCGCGTAACGTCGGTTGACGTGTTTGAATCAACCGATTCAAGCCTTATAAAACGGCGTCAGGGCGAAATGCTTACCCTTTATACCTGCTATCCCAACAAGGGACCGTACCGAAAACAGCGTATTGCGATAACGGGCGAACTTGTTAAAGAGATGAGCGACCCGACTTGGAGGTAGAAAGTGAAGAAGAGATATTTACGGGGCTTTCTTGACGTGCTTGCCGGTGTTTGCTTTGTGCTTGCCGTCATCTGCACGCTTTTTAACAGAATTATCTTTAACGAAACCGCTTACAGGGACGCAATAATTACGGACGAATTTGATTCTGCCGTGCTTGACGACATCACTTCGGGGCTTGATTCGGTTTATTCGGTTACGAGCATAACAAGCGAAAAGATTCTTTCAAGCGTGGGTCGGGATGCGGTTATTGCCTATGAACACGACTATACAGCCGCGTTTCTTTCGTCAATTGTTTCGGGAAAAGAGTTTGTTCCACCCGACTTTGACAGTGAGAAAATCAGCGAGGCGGTAATCGCAGAGGCGGAAAATTACGGTGAAGTAAGTCAGGAAGAAAAAGAGAACCTGACCGAATACGTGAACGGAAAAACAAAATCGCTTCTGCATTTTATTCCGGGATTTGTTACCGACAGGCTTGAATCAGTTTCATCGGTGGCAGTAAAAATCAGGGAGTTTACACGCACGGAAATTCCGCTGTATCTTGCATTTTTGCTTATTACCGCGCTGAATTTTGCCTTTTTGGGCAAAAGGCACAGGGAAGATATTGCATTTTGTACCGTCGGCGCAATGTGGATAGGTATTGCAACGGTTGAAATTCCCCTGCTGCTTGCGGTGTTTTATAATGCGCCGAGCCGGCTTGCGCTTGAAAAAAATGCGATTTACTATGTGTTAAAGGGTCTTAACGAACTTTTAATCAACCGCCCGGCACTGCTTTTGGGCGTGATTCTTACGGTTTTAACCGCTGCACTGGGCATTTTGGCATACCTTGTTGCAAAAAAAGACAACAGGGCGCAAAAGAAAGAGTTCGTTCGCATACATTTTGAAAAAGAAAATGAAAAAAGTGTTTGACAGAACGGAATAAAAGTAGTATCATATCACGGTAAAGCAGAAGCGCCCGCTTCTCACCTGTCGGCAATTGCGTCGCACACGGTTACTTTCGACGGCTTTTATTTTTGCGGGTTGCTTTGTGCTGCCCGCATTTTTATTATTTTTCGGAGGTGTTCAACATTACAGAATTAGCAATCAATGATGAAATCAGAGAAAAGGAAGTACGTCTTATCGGGTCCGACGGCTCACAGATGGGTATCGTTCCTATCGATGCGGCTATGAGGGCTGCCGAACAGGCAGATATGGACCTTTGCCTTATTTCGCCCAAGGCTGTACCGCCCGTTGCCAAGATTATGGACTACGGCAAGTATCGCTTTGAGGCACAGAAAAGGGACAAAGAGAACCGTAAAAACCAAAAGACAATCGCTTTGCACGAAATTCAACTTTCAGCCACTATCGAAAAACACGATATGGAAGTTAAGGCAAAAAAGGCAAGAGAGTTTCTTAAAGCGGGTGACAGGGTCAAGGTTTCAATACGTTTCCGCGCCCGTCAGATAACACATCCCGAAATCGGTCATCAGATTATGGGGCTTTTTGCTGAAATGCTGAAAGACGACGCTAAAATCGAAAAGAAACCCCTGCTGGAAGGCAGAAATCTTATAATGATAATGTCGGCATTATAAAACTTTATTAGGAGGTAATCATTATGCCAAAAATGAAAACACACAGAGGTGCGGCCAAAAGATTCAGTCTTACCGCTACCGGCAAGGTTAAGAGAGGCAAGGCTTACAGAAGCCATATCCTGACCAAGAAATCAACCAAGAGAAAGAGAAACCTGCGTAAGGGCGGCTACATTGCTGCTTGCGAAGCATCAAATATTCGCAAACTTGTACCTTACAAGTAAGGCTTTGGAGGAAGAAAAATGAGAATTAAAAGAGCAGTAAATACAAAAAAGAATCATAAAAAGGTCCTTAAACTTGCCAAAGGTTACTTCGGTGCAAAGAGCAGACAGTTCCGTATAGCAAACCAGGCGGTTATGAAGTCGCAGGCTTATGCTTATGTAGGCCGTAAACTCCGCAAGAGAGATTTCCGTTCACTCTGGATTACCAGAATCAACGCTGCTGCAAGGCTTAACGGTCTTAATTACAGCAAACTTATCTGCGGTCTTAAAAAAGCGGGCGTAGAAGTAAACCGCAAAATGCTTGCAGAACTTGCAGTTTACAATGCCGAGGCATTTGCTCAACTTGCTGAACTTGCCAAGAAGAACATTTAAGGCGTAAGCGGATTGTTTTTGCGTCTGCAAAAAAAGAAGAAATCCGCTTTTATTGCGGCAAAATAAAAAATATTGTGCGCAATCACTTAATAAAGTCGGCTGCGCACTTTTTATTATTTTTTTTGGGGGGAAATCGGTTGATAACAAGTCCGTCTAACGAAAAAATCAAATTTCTTAAAACCCTTAAAACGAAAAAAGGCAGAGAAAACAGCGGCTGTTTTTTGCTTGAAGGCAGGCGCGCCGTTTGTGACGCGGCAAAGAAAAACGTGCCTTTTGAACTGCTTATTGTTGAGGAAAATAAAGAATTTGATGTTGTTTCGGACTGTGAAAGAATTATTGTTTCGAGAAGAGTAATCGAAGTTCTTTCGGATACCGACGCTCCCGAGGGGATTATCGCCCTTGTGCGCTGCCGTGACCTGACGTTTTCAAAAGAAAAACTCTCGGGCGACACGGTTGTTTTTCTTGACCGATTACAGGACGCTGGAAACTTAGGTACGGTTATACGCACTGCCGATGCTTCCGGCGCGGGCGCGGTTATTCTTTCAAAGAACTGCGTTGAACTTTATAACCCCAAAACCGTGCGCTCCACAATGAGTTCGCTGTTTTCCGTAAAGGTTATGAAATCGGCGGACGATGAAAAAACACTCAGTGAAATTAAAGCGGCGGGGTATACCCTGTGCGCCGCCGACCTGAACGGCGAAAACTTTTTTGATATAAAAAAAGAGGGTAAAAACTGTATTATAATAGGCAACGAGGGCAACGGCATATGCGAGGAAGTGCTTGCACTTGCCGACAGGAAAATTACGCTTCCCATGAGGGGCGGTGCGGAATCGCTTAACGCTTCCGTGGCAGCGGGGATACTTATTTACGGCTTTACCTTTGACAGAAAATAAATATGAAAGGGCGGCTTTATGCCGCGGGTACGATTTATGTCAGGACATTCAAAATGGGCAAACATTAAAAATAAAAAAGCAAAAACCGATGCCGCAAAGGGCAAAATTTTCACCAAAATAGGCAGAGAACTTGCTGTTGCGGTTAAATCGGGCGGAGCAGACCCCGCAGTCAACTCAAAACTTGCCGATGTTATTGCAAAGGCAAAGGCAAACAATATGCCTAACGATACCATCAGCCGCAGCATTAAGAAAGCGGCGGGCGAAGGTGACGGCGCCAATTACGAGGAACTTACTTATGAGGGCTACGGTCCCGCAGGCGTTGCGGTTATAGTTGAAATTGTTACCGATAACAGAAACCGTACCGCAGGCGAAATCCGCCATATTTTTGATAAGGCGGGCGGCTCGATGGGCGCAACGGGCTGTGTTTCGTGGATGTTTGATAAAAAAGGCGTTATCATTATCGAAAACGACGGTAAGATTGATGAAGAAACCCTTATGATGAGTGCACTTGACGCGGGTGCGGAAGATTTTATGCCCGTGGAAGATACATTTGAAATTTACACTTCGCCCGAGGACTTCTCCGCAGTGCGTCAGTCCCTTGAAAATGAGGGATATACTTTCCTTGAAGCGCAGACGGATATGATTCCGCAGAATACCGTTGCGGTTTCGGGTGATGATGTTTTGAAAAAGATTTACTGGATGCTTGACCAGTTTGATGAACACGATGACGTTCAGAACGTTTATCATAATGCAGAACTTCCCGAAGAAGAGGAAGAAGAATAATTTAAAGCCGCTTGCAATGAGCGGCTTTTTCAGTTAATATATATTTCCGTTTTCGCGGTAAGAACGCCATACGTTTTCAAAAAATCCGTCGTTTTCGGGAATGGGGCGAACCTTTCGCCATGAGCAGATAAATCTGCCGTTTTCAAGCACCGTCTCCTGAATAAAATCCTTTGTTTCGCCGTTCTCCTGCCTGAAACGGAACATTTCATCAAGTCCTGCACGCAGGGAACCGTCTTTTGCATAATACAGCGCAGAACCGCGTGTGACGTTTTTCGTTTTTGAAAAGTCCGAATAGCAAGCGATAACGGCACGCTGAGTAAGCAGAATATCATAAAGTTTATAGAATTTGTACAGCCCTGCGGGTGAATTTATCCGCACGGTTTTTTCTATGTCCGCAAGTGCTTTTTCAGCCGATGCTGCGGCGTTGTTAAGCAGTGCTGGTATTCTTATTGCTCCGGCAGATGCACTCATTTCTTTTTGTGCGCCGGCGATAAGTGCGTCAATATTATCGCTTTCCGAGAGTATGTTTTGAAGCATTTTACTGTGGCGCCTGTATGCAAGAACAAAAGCGGAATCAAAATCGCCTTGTTTTCGAGGGTGCGCACAGATGTACTGCGCCGCCCGCAGAGAACCCACCTGCCCGGAATTAAGCGCCGAGCCGCCGGGGCGCGCAATGCCGTGTGTTCCCGCACATTCGCCCGCGGCAAAAAGCCCGGGAATATTTGTCTGCCACCACATATCCACCGCAATTCCGCCGTTACAGTGCTGCGCACAAAGAGCGATTTCAAGATGTTCTTTTTCAATATTGCAGCCTTTTGATGAGTACAGTTCAACAGCAGGCATATTCATCTTTTTAAGCCGTTCTATCGGTGTGCCGAAAAGAGCCTGAGCATTTTTAAGATACTCATATGCTTCCTGTGAAAGACGGCTGAAATCAATTCGGTTTAAGTTAAACGGATTTTTGGTAAAATCAAGAAAAACGCGCCTGTTTTTTATTGTGCGCTCGTTATAAACAAGCAAATCAATAACAGAAGAGCCTGCAAGCACCTTTTTGCTGTCAAAAGGCCATTGATATCCCTTTAAGAAAACCTGAGAAAGCGCTTCATACGGGTCGGAGAAAAAGTCGAGCAGAAATTCGTGTTCGTTTCCCGATTCGTCAACGGAAACAAAGCGGGGGAGTACCTGCATATAAGTGCCCGAAACGTTCCAGCGGGGGTTAATCGACGCAAGCCCGAACTGCCATTCGGTCAGATTCTGCATTTTCGCGCCCGCCTTAACGGCAAGACCCGTTGAACCTGTGTGGCACTCAGGGTAAACGCTGTCATAATAAATTCCGCCGGGACCGCCTGTGGCGATAATGATATTTGCGCATTTTATTCCCGCAAGTTCGCCAATGTCGGTTTTTATGCACAAAAGTCCCGCAACGCCGTTTTCGTCTTTAAGAATTTCAACGGCAAGATATCCGCTTAAAATCTCCACGTTCAGTTCCTTTGCCCGCTTTTCAAGGGCTTCGGTCATAAATTTTGACGTGAGCGGACCTGCCGAGGTGGCACGGGCGCGGGGGTCGTGGTCGGTTTTGTAGCCTATATATTCGCCGTATCTGTTTGTGGGGAATTTTACGCCAAGTTCGCAAAGATTCATAAACGAGCGCACGGAAAGCGCCGCTTCGCACAGGGCAGTGTCACCGTCGGTACTGCCGCAGGCAAATAAATCTTCCGTCATTTGCCTTACGCTGTCTGCCGAATCACCCGAAAGGCTGAGTTTATAATACGTCTGCTTGTCGCTTCCGGTATTTCGTGAAGTGCCGCAGTTTATATCTTCGGTTACGATAGCAACCGAAAGATTGCTCATTTCTTTTATTCTGTTAGCGGCATTAAAACCCGCCGCTCCGCTGCCTATAACAACCGCGTCAAATTCTTTCATTACAATCTCCTTATGTGGAAACCGCCGTCAACGTCCACCGACTGACCCGTTACGTAGGGCATAGCACCGCTTGCAAGCGTCCAAACCGCGTTTGCGATGTCCTCGGGCTGACCCCACCGCTTTATGGGCAAAAGCCCGTTATCAATTAAATTATCGTATTTTTCTTTTACCGCGGCGGTCATACCCGTCATAATTATGCCCGGGCGGACTTCGTTTACGCATATTCCGTATTCGGCAAGACGGTCGGCAAAAAGTGTTGTTATCATCGTAACACCCGCCTTTGAAATGCAGTATTCGCCGCGGCTTACGGAACTTGTGTAGCCCGACATTGACGAAATATTCACTATTGCGCCCTTGTTTTCGCCCTCGTTTTGCTTCATCACGTTTGCCACCGCCTGAGTTAAGAAAAGCGTGCCCTTGGTGTTGATATTCATAACAAAGTCATAGCTTTCCTCAGTCATATCAAGAAGATCGCGCCGTACTTTGGGCGCAACGCCTGCCACATTTACTAAAATGTCTATTCTGCCGAAAAGTTTGATTGCCGCGGCAACGTAGTTTTCACGGTCGTTTTTGTCCGCAAGATTGCCCGAAAAATAGGAAAAATTTTCGCTTTCCTCAATGGGAGAATTCGGGGCGATGTCAAAGCCGGCAACATTTACGCCGTTTTTAATAAAAAGTTCCGCGCAGGCTTTTCCTATTCCGCCCGCAACACCTGTTATCAACGCTGTTTTTTTCATTTTTTACCTCCGCAAAGTTTTTGATATATGGGAAGATACACTTCACTGTCACGTATCACGCAGCCGGGAGTTCCGCCGGATTTACGCATTATTTCCGTGCATTTTGAGCAGCACAGGCAGCACTTGTTCCTGTCCATTCCGCCGTTTTTGAGTATATCGTTTGCAAAATCGGGATAGGCAAGAATCGTGCGCCCGAATCCGGCAAAATCAAACGCGCCTTTTTTTATATAAGCCGCCGTTACGTTTGGCGCGGCAACGCCTAAGAACGTTACGGCAGAACAGATAAGTTTCATTTCGGGAACGGCTTTTTTTAACTCTTCCGTACCCGAAAGCACGCGCTTAACGCCCGTAAGTGGGTGTTCGTCAGGCTCATATGCGCCATTGGCAAAGGGACGGTTGATATGGGGATTAAAATAGGGGTTTCCCATTGTGATATTGAGAATTCTTACGCCCGCTTTATAAAGTTCGCCTATCAGCCACGCGGGTTCGGTCATATCAAATTCGCTTTTTTCGTTTACGCCGAAACCGTAAGGGTATGGCATAGCGTCAAAAACGTTCAGGCGGGAAGAAACAAGAAAATTCGTTGCTTTTTTCGCGCCGATTACGCTTTCCCGCAAAAGCCGTGTACGGTTTTCAAGATTTCCGCCGTAGCGTCCCTCGCGGGTGTATGCCGAAAGCAGTTCGCTGTTAAGGTAACGGTGGCAGCACTTGATGTCGCAGCCGTCAAAACCCGCTTTTTCAGCCAAAACCGCACCGGCAACAAGATGTTCGGAAACACGGTCAAGATAGTCGTCGGAAACAATGCGGTCGGGCGAAATGGGCGTGTCGCCCTCATAAATGGGATTGTTGTATGCAATCAGCGGTGCGGGAACACCGCACGGCTTTGAGTATCGCCCCGAATGGGTCAGTTGCAGAAAAATCTGCGGCTCAACGCCGATTTCCTTTAACGCAGTCGTTTTTATGTCTTCAACAATCTGCTTAAAAGCGTCAAGATTTTTTTGTGTGATATAAAGTTGGCGGGGATTTGCCCGTCCGTCAGGCATAACGGCGGTGGCTTCAAACCATATCGTGCCCACTCCGCCGGCGGCAATGCGGTTATATCTGCGCTTTGTCAAAACGTCGGGAATGCCGTCATAAGTGCCGTCGCAGCCCTCCATAGCCTGTGCGGCAAGGCGGTTGGGGAAAACGTGTCCGTCAAGAACAAGTTTTGCTGAAAGAATATCCGTATTGTCCGAAAACGGAAGATTGAAATTTTCGTTTTCTTTAATAAAATCCTGTTTGTTCAAAAAAACATTCATAACTAAACCCTCACTTTTATTAAATTGTAGCACAATGAAACATCAAACTGTTATGATTTTGAAGCAAATATTTATGTAAATCTTGCAAAAATAAAAAAAGTGTGATAAAATGATTTTCGGGGTGAAGAAAATGATTATTCAATCGGCGTATTTTTCTGCGGGACAGATTAAAAGAAATATGCACTATCACGACTGCCATCAGATGATTTTTGTGTCCGACGGGAGTGCGGAAGTTGTATTAAACGGCAAAAACGAAAAGATTTTTAAGGGGAATATGCTTGTTTTAAGCAGATTTGAACAGCACGAAATCAAAAACGCGACAGAAAACTATTGCCGCTATGTTTTGCACATAAACCCGAAATTTGAGGGGAATGCAAGGCTGTTTTCGCTTTTGTTTAACCGACCCGAGGACTTTTCAAACATAATAGATATGGATGACGACGCCAAAAACACCGAATCGGTTATAGAAAAAATCATCAGTGAAACCGAGGAAAACAAAAAAATGAGCGATACCATGACGGAATTGCTCATAAATCAACTGCTTGTATATGCCTTGCGCCACACCGATTTCAGGGCATTCGATTCCTCTGCCTTTGAAACGGTTTCAACGGCACAGAAGATACTCGAAACCGAGTTCGACGGCGAAATCACACTTACATCTCTTGCGTCGCGGCTTGCGGTAAGCCCGTCATTTCTTTCTCACGGATTCAAGAAAATAACGGGCGTTTCGGTTATGAATTATCTGCTTTCATGCCGCATTGCAGAAGTGAAAAACAGGCTTATCGGCACGGATGACGCCATAGGCTGTGTGGCGGCGGAGTGCGGATTCACCGATTTCAGCAATTTCAGCCGCATTTTTAAGAAAATCACAGGCTGTTCGCCGTCGGAATACAGGTTTAAATGCAAGTAACTATACTTTCTTTATCTTTTTCATTTCGCTTTCATCAACGGTAATGTAGTACGTTGTCTGATTTGTGTAAATCACCTTGCCCGGGGCTGAGCCTGCGGGTTTTTTTATGTATCTGCGCTTTACCGCGTCAACGGGAACAAGCGCGGAAGCACGGCCTTTTGAGTAGTACACCGCAAGCATTGCCGCCTGCGAAACGGTCTCGTTTCCGTAATTCCCGCCGTGGATTATCACGTGCGAACCGTGAATGTCCTTTACGTGGAGCCACAGGTCGTCGGAAGAAGCAAAGTGCATGGTAAGTTTGTCATTCTGCAAATTGTTTTTTCCAACGAAAATATCAACGCCCTCGGAAGAAACAAAGTGCATGGGTCTGCTTTCAACAATCTTTTCCTTTTTGCCCTTTTTGCGGACAAGTCCCGCCTCAGCAAGTTCGCGGGCAATGTCGGCAATGTCGCCGTCGGTTTCGGAAAGTTCAAGATTTTCAAGCATTGCAGTAAGCATATCAATCTCTTTTTCGTTTTCCTCAATCTGACCCGAAAGCAGTTTCTGCGCGGTTTTTAACTTATTGTAGGTCTTAAAGTATTTCTGCGCGTTGCTGCCGGGGGACAGCCTCACGTCCAGCGGAACGGATTCGGTTTCATTGGTATAATAGTTAAGCACGTCGGCGGTTTTGTCGCCTCGCCTGATTTTATAAATATTTGCGGTTATAAGTTCGCCCCAGATACGGTATTTTTCCATATCTTTGCATTCGTCGTATTTTTCAATTTGCATGGCACGCTTCTTTTCTGCCTTTTCAAGCAGTGTTTGAAGCCGCATTTTTATGTCGCGGCTCCGCTCACGCAAACGCTGAGATTTATCGCGCAGAAGATAGAATTCGTCTATTGCCGTGGAAAGCGCGGGAACTTTTTTCTGATGTTCTTCAAGAAAACGCTTTTGCGGGAAAGCAAAAAAGTCCAGGGGCGAACCCGATTCGTCAAGCAAAAGTACGGGGGACAGGGGGGAAGACGAAAAGGCGCTGACGTATTCCCTAAACGATGCGTTTATGTTGCCGCTGCTTCTGTACACGATTTCTTCCGCGCTCTGTTTTGAGATTCCGGTATAGGTATCAGCAATAAAGCGCGCAGAAGCGTTCTCTGGCAGGACCGTTTCCGAAAACGGGTCCAGTTTCCCCTGAGATGGCGGCAGCACGTATTCAAGCCCCGGCTGAACACAGCGCATACGGCTCATTAAAGAATTTACCCTGCGTATGCTGTCAAGAATTCTTCCGTCACTGCCAACAAAGATTATGTTGCTGTACTTGCCCATAATTTCAACGGTAAGCGTTTTTTCTTCCGGCTCGTTAAAGTCGTTAAGCGCCTGAAAAGTTATGTTTATTATTCTTTCGTTACCGGGCTGGGAAAACGAAAGTATGTGCGAACCCGAAAGGTGCTTGCGCAGAAGCATACAGAATGCGGGCGGCACGGCGGGATTGCTCTTTTGCACTTTTGTTATATTCACTCTCGGAAAACTTGCGTTTGAGCAAAGCAGCAGTTTGAAATTTTCGCCGCGGAGGAAAAGATTCAAAATTATTTCATCTTCTTCGGGCTGATTTATTTTATCTACCCTTGCCCCTTTAAGCATTGTATTTAATTCGCGCACCTGGGCACGAACGGTAAGTCCATCCATAGGCATAACAGTTTACCTCTCTTAATTTGCGGTATTTTTGCATTTGTTGCGGTACTCCGAAGGAGTAATGCCGACAGCACCCTTGAACTGGCGGTTAAAATGCGTAAGGTTTGAGTAACCGCACCTGAATGCGATTTCGGAAACGGGAAAATCCGTTTCAGCCAAAAGCCGTCCGGCATTTTCTATACGCGTGTTTATTATATCCTGCACGGGGGTGACGTGGAACGTTTTCCGATAAACCTCAAAAAAGCGCGATTGACTCATACCGATGCGCAATGCAAGGTCTGCCGCGGTTAAACCGGAAGCGTATTCGCAACGGATATAACTTCTTAACAGAACAAGATCCTCATGCAGTTTGCCGGCGTGCTTCTGTGCCGGGTTTTTGGCTGCACGGGAGAATTGCAGAAGAAAGATATCAAAATAATGCTCGGCAATTTCGGCACTGCCGTTGTTTAATATATACATTTCCGTTTCGATTTTTTGAAAAATATCGGTTATAAAACTGCTGTCAGGCAAACAGTAAATTTTGTCACATTCTATTCCCAATTCGGCAAGGCGGGGGAGGGAAGAGGCGGATATATGCATCCAGTTGTGAACTACCGGCGATTTTCCGCAAAACCATTGGGGTGTTTTGGGTGCATAAAAAAGCGCGGCGCCGGGACCCGTCCTGATTGTTTTCCCGTCAACCAAAATATCCATTTCGCACAAAAAGTGCAGGAATGTTATATCATCGCGCCCGTTGGGACGGTCGATGGTAAAAACGGGCTGTTCGCGGTAAAGCGCGTGCATACTTAGTATCTGCAACTTAATCACCTCACGGAAATATTACGCCTGATTTGCTTTCTTGTCAAGAAAAATCGTAGGATATGTAAAGTTTTTTGCAATATATGTGATTGTAGAGCGACAAAAAAGGTGATATCATTTAGGCGTTGCAGAAAACAAATATTTTTATTAAGGAAAAAGAATGTATGAACAGGAATGAATATCCCCGCCCGCAGTTTGAGAGGGAAAGTTATATATGCCTGAACGGAGAATGGCAATTTGAACTTGATAACGGAAGGTCGGGAATCGAACGCAGGCTGTATGAAAAGGATGTAAAACTCGGCGGGAAAATCTCGGTTCCGTTTTGCCCGCAAAGCCGTCTTTCCGGCATGGAATACAAGGATTTTATTTTGGGCTGTGTGTATAAAAGAGCGTTTACACTGCCTGAAAAAAAGCAGGGCGAAAGGACGGTTTTGCATTTCGGCGCGATTGATTACACATGCACTGTCTACGTTAACGGCATTTATACAGGTTCGCATACAGGCGGATATACTTCGTTTGAGTTTGACATTACCGATGCGGTATTCAAGGGGGATAACACCGTTACGGTATTTGTTGAAGACGATGAAAAAAATACGCCTATGCCGAGAGGAAAACAAAGCGAGGCATATGAAAGCTACGGCTGCTCCTATACCCGCACTACCGGAATCTGGCAAACCGTGTGGATTGAACAGGTGCCCGAAACACATATTAAAAGCATAAAATACATTACCGATATTCATAAGCCGTCAGTTACGGTTGAAATTGAACTTGCCGGAGAAGGAGAAATTAAAGCAGAAACCTTTTTTGACGGAAGAGAAACCGGGTCTGCTTCCGCTTATGCAAAAGGCAGAACGGTACTTACGGTGGATTTAAGCGAAAAGCACCTGTGGGAAGCGGGAAAAGGAAATCTTTACGGTGTAAGCATATCCTTTGCGACAGATAAAGTAAAAAGTTATTTCGGTCTGCGCGAGGTCGGTATCAGCGGAAGAAAAGTGCTGCTTAACGGGAAACCCGTGTTCCAGCGCCTTGTACTTGACCAGGGATTTTATCCCGACGGCATTTATACCGCGCCCACGGATTCCGAACTTGAAAACGATATTAAACGCTCGCTTGCCTGCGGATTTAACGGTGCAAGGCTGCATCAAAAAGTTTTTGAAGAGCGATTTTTGTATTACTGCGATAAACTGGGTTATATTGTGTGGGGAGAGTTTGCAAACTGGGGCATCGACCATACCGACCGTGAAGCGGTGTATTCGTTTTTGCCGCAGTGGCTTGAAGCGGTTGAACGTGACAGAAATCATCCGGCAATAATTTGCTGGTGTCCCTTTAACGAGACATGGGGTGATGGATGCAGGGGCCAGTATGACGGGTTTATAAACCTCGTATACACTGCCACAAAAGCGGCAGATCCGTCACGCCCGTGCGTGGATTCAAGCGGGTGGTTCCACGTAAAAACAGATATTTTTGACGTGCACGATTACGAACAGAACCCCGAAGTACTTAAAGCACACTTTGACGGTATAAAAGAAAACAGGGTTTACCAGCCGGAGTGGCTTGAAGAGAGACAAAAATACGGCGGAGAGCCTTTCTTTGTAAGCGAATACGGCGGAATAGCATGGAATCTGTTTTCCGGCGGCTGGGGATACGGCGAGGGACCCAAAACGATTGATGAATTTTACGAAAGATTCAAGGGCCTTGCCGATGCAATGCTTGATAACGAAAATATCAGCGGATTCTGCTACACTCAGCTTACCGACGTTGAGCAGGAACAGAACGGATTGTACACTTATGACCGCAAACCGAAATTTGATTGCGAAAGGTTAAAGCGGATTCTGTCAGGAAAAGCGGCGTACGAAAAAGAATAGTTAAATTTTTCCGGTGCAGCAGACTTTATTTATTCCTTTCTTGGGTCTTTGCGCCGATATAAAAAATCAGATGTTGACGCATCTGATTTTTTGTTTGACAATACAAACGCTAATTGTTATAATTTAGACAACAAAGCGGGGGTGAACAGATGTCTGAACAGTATGATGTAAAAGTGTTGCGAAAACTTCAATTGTGTGAGTTGGAAATATTCAAAGATTTCGCAAGGATTTGCGATGAAAACGGATTGATGTATTTTGGTTTTTCAGGTACGGGAATAGGAGCGGTTCGTCATGGCGGATTTATTCCGTGGGATGATGATATTGATGTTGCTATGCCGAGAACAGACTATGAGAAATTGATAAAAATAATTGATAGCGAATTCAAGGAAAAGTATACATTTGTAAATGCCGAGCGTTTTTCTGATTTTCCTGTGATGAACGCCCATTTGATACTGAATAATTCTAAGTTTATTACATCGGAAGAGATGAAGGCGCATTATCCGAGGGGAATTTTCCTGGATATATTTCCGCTGGATAATGTTCCGACGGATAAAAAAATGCGTGAAAAGCAGAACAGAAAGGCGTGGTTTCTAAGTAAATTGCTTATAGTAAAGCACATACCTTTTCCGCATTTGCCTCTAAAAGGCATAAAGGCTAAGGTTGTGCACTGCATAACGGCGGTTGCCTGGTTTTTTCTGAATGTTTTTCACATTACGCATAAATATTTATACAATTTATGCTTAAAGGAATGTACAAAGTTTAATGATGAAGAAACAGGAATAATCTCATTTTTGTGTGACACGGGCGTGAATACCTGTGTTTATGAATTAAACAAACTTCTTCCTTTGAGAAAAATGAAATTTGAAGATGTTGAAATGAATTTCCCTAATAACCTTGAAGAAACACTTGTGTCGCTTTACGGTGATTATATGCAAATACCGCCCGAAAGCGAACGCAGGAATCACAGACCTGAAATATTGGAATTTCCTGAAAATTTAACTGAGCAAACTGAGGAGTAAGCGGTGGATAGACAAATATATGTTCTGCCGAAAATGTCAAAGAAAAAAGATTTCATATTTAATATGTTGGGCAGTTTGATAAATGCGGGAGTGTCTGTTCTGTTGCTCATATTTGTAAGCCGTATCGGCGGAGAGCAAATGGCAGGAGAATTTTCTCTTGCTTATTCTACGGCACAAATGATGTATACGATTTGCGTATTTGAAATCAGAAATATTCAAGTGACAGATGTGCGCAGAGAGTATCCTTTCGGAGTTATCGGCGGATTCAGGCTTATTACAACGGCAGCGATGTGGATTTTCTTTGCTTTTTTTTGTGCGGTTAAAGGCTTCTCGGGAAATACTGTGGCAGTAATGTTTATATTGACACTTTACATGTCGGCACTCGCTTTTTCCGATTTGTTTCAGGGCAATATGCATCTTAACGGTTATCTGAGTCTTGCGGGAATGTCGCTTGCAGGAGAGGTAATTCTTGCATTTGCCGTGTTTGCGGTATTGTTTGTAATAACGCGGACACTTTGGGTTTCGGCGATAGGGATGACAGTGGCAGTTATACTTTGGATTCTGCTTTTTGATATTCCGTATAACAGAAAGATTTCCGCATTAAATCTCGGATTTGATTTAAAAACGCAAAAAAATCTGTTTCTGTGCGCACTGCCGTTGTTCCTCTCGGCTTTTTTGCATCAGTATATTTTTAATTCGCCAAAGTATGCCATTGACGGGTATTTATCACCGATAGAACAGTCCTGTTACGGGTATCTGATTATGCCTACATCTTTTATAAATCTGCTGAGTCTGTTTGTATTCCGCCCTCAACTTGTTTCGATATCGGCAATGTGGGTAAATAAGGAACGCTCAGAGTTCATAAAAAAGGCGACATTTTTGTTTGCTTCGGTACTGATAATCACGGTTATTGTACTCGGAGCCGGTTTCTTTTTCGGTATACCTTTGCTTGAATTTTTATACAACAGCAATCTGTCCGGTGAAAAAACGTCATTTATGGTATTGCTTGCGGCAGGAGGGGTAAGCGCATTCTGCACCTTGATATACACGCTTATGACAGTTATGCGCAAGCAAAAATACAGCCTTATCGCTTACGGTGTGGCGTTTGTTTTTGCCATGTTTATACCTGATTATTTGGTGCGCATGTCAGGGATCATGGGCGCAGCATTATCATATTTGATTGAAATGGCTGTTTTGTGTGCCGTTATGATGGCACTGTTTATTATTTCACTGAAAAAAGAAAAATAGTTATATTGCCCGTAAGGAGAAAATTAAGAATATGGGAAAGAAGTTTTGTCTGTTTTGTGCAAACTATTTGCCTAACGTCGGAGGCGTTGAGCGTTATGTATACAATCTGTCAAGAGTATTGGCGAAGAACGGACATGAAGTTACTATTGTGACATCTAATGTTTTTAATTTGCCGACATATGAGTTATTATCAAAGAATATTGAGATATACAGGATGCCGTGCCATAATGTGATGAATGGCAGATATCCTGTATTGAAGAAAAATGCTGAATTTCACAGATTGAACAAACTTTTAAGAGAAAAGAAGTTTGATTTGGCGGTTATAAATGCAAGATTCTATATTCACAGCATCTACGCAGCAAAGTTTTCAAAGTCAAACAATATACCGTGTATTACAATTGAACACGGCTCAACGCACCTGTCGGTTGATAATAAAATATTTGATTTCTTCGGTAACGTATATGAACATCTGGTAACATCGGTTTTGAAAAGGTATTGCTCCGATTTTTATGCGGTGTCAAAAGCCGCCGGAGAATGGCTTAAACATTTTGGCATAGACTCAAAAGGGGAATTATATAATTCTATCGACCTGGATAATATTTCAAAACTTATGGAGGAACCGATTTGTGATTACAGAGAGAAATTAAGCATTCCTGCAAATGCAACCGTAATAGCATTTACCGGGCGAATGCTGAAAATTAAAGGCGTAGATGAATTGCTCTCTGCATTTAAAAGAATGGACAGAACAAACGTATATTTAATATATGCGGGAGATGGACCGGAACTTGATAACTTAAAATCGCAGTCAGTCGGAAATGTTATTCTTTTGGGAAAGATTGATTTCGAACATATTATTGCGTTACTTAAAATCTCGGATATTTATTGCCTTCCGTCGATTTCGGAGGGAATGTCCACTTCTGTGATGGAAGCAATAGCAACGAGAACGTTTGTTATTACGACGTATAACGGCGGGGCAAGAGAGATTATTACGAGTGATGAGTACGGCATTATTATAGGCAATAATTCGGCAGATGAAGTTTTACAGGCTTTAAACAGGGCAATGGATAGTGAATACAGGGAGTCGGCAACGCAAAAAGCATTGCAGAGACTGCAAGATGGATTTACATGGCAAAAAACAGCCGAGGCCCTTGAAAAAGTTTCGGAATCTGTAAAAAATATTTGACACGGGTATATTCATTTGTTATAATAAATGCGTGATGGGCAAAGGCGTTCATTCAACCGCGAAAATTGTTTCGGGGCTGGATGAGCGCCCTTTGCTTTTTGAAACACAATAAAAAATCGTAGAAAAAAATAAAAGAATGTGGTATAATAAATCAACTGCTTATATAAAGAAAGGCGGAACAAAATGAAGTATTCAAGAGATGAGGTAATGCAGTACGTTGCCGAGGAGGACGTGAAGTTCATACGAATGGCGTTCTGTGATATTTTCGGCAGGCAAAAGAATATATCGATAATGCCGGGCGAACTGAAACGTGCCTTTGAATACGGCATAGCAATAGACGCGTCGGCAATAGCGGGATTCGGTGGAGTAACCCATTCGGATTTATTCCTGTTTCCTGACCCGTCAACCATTTCGGTGCTCCCGTGGCGTCCCGAACACGGCAAGGTTGTAAGAATGTACTGCGAAATAAAGAATCCCGACGGCACGGCCTTTTTGTCCGATACGCGGGCACTGCTTAAAAAAGCCGTTGACGAGGCGGAAAAACAGGGGGTAACATTCAGGTTCGGCACCGAATCGGAATTCTATCTTTTCTGCCGCGACGAAAACGGCAATCCTACGCTTACGCCTTACGACAATGCGGGATATATGGATATTGCGCCCGATGATAAGGGCGAAAACGTGCGCAGAGAAATATGCCTGACCCTTGAACAGATGGGCATTCGCCCGGAAAGTTCACATCACGAAGAAGGACCGGGGCAGAATGAAATAGATTTCAGGTATTCCGACCCGCTTTCGGCGGCTGACAATGCAGTAACGTTCCGCGCGGCGGTAAACACCGTTGCGGCGCGCAACGGGCTGTGTGCGGATTTTTCACCCAAGCCCCTTGAAACGCAGGCGGGCAACGGTATGCACATAAATATTTCCGCGGGCAGTAAGGACGGCGAAGTCATGCCTTCCGTTTTAGGCGGAATTCTTAAACATATTCGCGAAATAACGCTTTTCCTGAACAGAACGGAAAATTCATACAAGCGGTTCGGAAGTCACAAAGCGCCCATATACGTTTCGTGGTCGAAAGAAAACAGGTCGCAACTTGTGCGTATTCCTGCGGCAAAAGGGGAGTACAGGCGCGCGGAACTCCGTTCGCCGGATTCAATGTGCAATCCCTACATTGCGTTTGCATTGCTCATTTATGCCGGACTTGACGGAATAAAGAATAAAACCGAACTTCCGGAAGAAACGGATATTGACCTTTATACCCTTTGCGGTGAAAAGGCGCAGAAATACGAAGTTTTGCCGCGAAATATAGAAGAGGCTAAAACGCTTGCGAAAAACAGCGCATTTATAAAAGAAACTCTGCCCGTGCAGATAACGGAACAGTATCTTAAAATTCAGTAAAGGGCACACAGAAAAAAGGGAGGGACGTATGGAAGAACGTCTTTACAGCATTTTAACAGTTTCTTCTGCTGAAAAATTCAATACGTCGCTTAAAGAACTGCTTGATAAAAACAGATTCTCTCCCGTGTTTTTTGCATTCGACGTGGCAGGTGCGAGGCGTCTGCTTGTTGAAAGAAGTTTTGATATAGTGATTATAAACGCGCCGCTGCCCGATGAATTCGGCACGCGGCTTGCCCTTGATATATGCGATTCAAGCGGTTCGGGAGTGCTTTTATTGGTTAAAGCGGAACATTATCCCGATATCAACGCGCGGGTTTCGCCTTACGGTGTGCTTACGTTATCAAAGCCCACGGGAACTCAGGCGGTAATGCAGTCCCTGGCACTTTTGTGTTCCACCCGCGAACGGCTTCGTAAAATGGAGCAGAAAGCCGCGAGTTTTGAGGAAAAAATGGAGGAAATCCGCATAGTAAACAGGGCAAAGTGGCTGCTTATAGAGCAACTAAAAATGACTGAAAGCGAAGCACACAGATATATTGAAAAACAGGCAATGGACAGGTGCGTTACAAGGAAAATGATAGCGGAAAGCATACTTTCCACATATAAATAACGGAGGACTTTTATTATGGCAAAATATATCTTTGTTACAGGCGGTGTTGTATCGGGCTTAGGCAAGGGCATAACCGCGGCGTCACTGGGACGCCTGCTTAAAGCGCGCGGACTTAAAGTTGCCGCGCAGAAACTTGACCCTTACATAAACGTTGATCCGGGCACGATGAGCCCCTATCAGCACGGCGAGGTATACGTTACCGAGGACGGCGCGGAAACTGACCTTGACCTGGGACATTACGAGCGCTTTATTGATGAGGACCTGAACCGATATTCAAACCTTACCACCGGTAAAGTTTACTGGAACGTGCTTAACAAGGAACGCCGCGGCGAATACCTGGGTTCCACCGTTCAGGTAATACCTCACATTACAAATGAAATAAAGGATTTTGTTTACCGCGTGGGCAAGCAGACCGATGCAGACGTGGTTATTACCGAAATAGGCGGCACGATAGGCGATATCGAATCACAGCCGTTCCTGGAAGCGGTAAGGCAGATTTCTCTTGAAGTTGGCAGGGAAAACAGCCTTTTCATACACGTTACCCTTGTTCCGTTTTTGCACGGGTCGGACGAGCATAAGTCCAAGCCCACACAGCATTCGGTTAAAGAATTGCGCGGTATGGGCATTAACCCCAACATAATTGTTTTAAGGTGTGATGAACCCCTTGAAGACGCCATTTTCAAAAAGATATCAATGTTCTGTAACGTTAAGCCCGATTGCGTTATAGAAAATATTACGCTTCCGTATTTGTACGAAGCGCCCTTAATGCTTGAACAGGCAAACTTTTCTTCCGTAGTATGCCGTGAACTGGGCATAGACGCTCCCGAGCCCGACCTGGCGGAATGGACGGAAATGGTTAAAAGAATCAAGTCCCGCGAAAAGGAAGTGCACATTGCACTTGTGGGCAAGTACGTTCAACTTCACGACGCTTATCTTTCCGTTGCCGAAGCAATGCGCCACGCAGGATATACCCTTAACACACATATCCGCATTCATTGGACGGATTCCGAAACGCTTACGGAAGAAAATATTGATGAAATTCTCGGCGATACGGAAGGCATAATCGTGCCCGGCGGATTCGGCGGACGCGGAATAGAGGGTATGATTCTCGCGGCAAAATACGCACGTGAACACGATGTTCCGTATTTCGGAATATGTTTGGGCATGCAGATTGCCGTTATCGAATACGCCCGTAACGTTGCGGGAATAAAGGACGCACATTCGGGTGAATTTGACGAACTTTGCAAACATAAAGTAATTGATTTTATGCCCGGACAGAACGAAAATATCGATAAGGGCGGCACGCTCCGGCTGGGTGCATACCCTTGCGTAATAAAACCGGGAACAACAATGGAAAAATGCTACGGCAAAACGGAGATTTCCGAACGTCACCGTCATCGCTATGAATTCAACAACGATTACCGTCAGCAACTTACCGACGCGGGACTGACTCTTTCGGGGCTTTCTCCCGATTCAAGGCTTGTTGAAACCGTTGAACTTTCCGACAGGGATTTCTTTGTGGGCGTTCAGTATCACCCGGAATTCAAGTCCCGCCCCAACAAAGCGCACCCTCTTTTCAAGGGCTTTATTTCGGCGGCGCTTAAAAGAAAAGAGAATAAATAGTTTTTTCGGGCACGGCAAAACGTGTCCGAAATTTTTTTGCGCGAAATCAAAAAAATTGCAGAGTTATATTGACGGATTTTAATGTTAATGATATAATAAGCGTGTATTGAGGGAGTAGACGGCGCAACTTCTGCGCGATAAGTCAACAACCCCGCCTTAAATATAAGGCTGGCTTATCTTAAATGGCAAGACTCATACGGCACACAGCCGTACCTGAGCCTTTTTTATTTGTTCAGGCACGGACTGCCTGAATTTTTTATTAAAGGGGAAAAACAAATGGACGCTTACGCAAAAAGCATTGAACAGGTTCTTGAAGACACCGGTTCGGAAAAAGAGGGACTGACCGGGGCAGAGGCACAGCACCGCCTTGAAGTCAACGGCAAAAACAAACTGAAAGAGGGCAAAAAGGATTCTTTAATAAAACGGTTTTTTAAGCAGATGGCGGACCCGATGATTATTATCCTGCTTGCCGCTGCCGCAATAAGCACGGTTACGTCAGTTTTGCAAAACGAAAGCATTACCGATGTATTTATCATACTTTTTGTTGTTATTGTCAACGCTGTTTTGGGAGTATATCAGGAAAGCAAGGCAGAAAAGGCGATAGAAGCGTTGCAACAGATGAGCGCCGCTACGTCAAAAGTTTTAAGGGACGGCAAAGTAAAGACCGTAAAGAGCGAAGACCTTGTTGTGGGGGATATCGTACTTCTTGAAGCGGGCGACGCAATTCCCGCCGACGGCAGACTTATTGAAAGCGCAAGCCTTAAATGCGAGGAAGCGGCGTTGACAGGCGAAAGCGTTCCGGTAAACAAGTTTATCGATATTATCAATTTGAAAGATTCAACCGTTCCGCTGGGCGACAGAAAAAATACCGTTTATATGGGCAGTACCGCTGTTTACGGAAGAGGTGCGTTTGTTGTAACCGCAATCGGAATGGACACCGAAATGGGTAAAATCGCCGATGCGCTTTCTGCGGCAAAGGAGAGCAAAACTCCGTTGCAGATAAAACTTTCGCAGCTGTCAAAAATTCTCACATGGCTTGTTTTGGGGATATGCGCGGTTATTTTTGCCGTACAGCTGGTACGTAACGGATTTGCATTTGAGAATATTCTTAATTCGTTTATGATAGCCGTTTCACTTGCTGTTGCGGCAATACCCGAGGGGCTTGTGGCAGTAGTAACGGTGGTGCTCTCGGTGGGCGTTACCAATATGTCAAAGCGAAATGCCATAATCCGCAAACTCACGGCAGTTGAAACACTTGGCTGCGCGCAAATGATTTGTTCCGACAAAACGGGTACCCTTACGCAGAATAAGATGACCGTTGTTGAGTGCGACAGCGAGAAAAACGAGACCCTTGCCCGTGCTATGGCGCTCTGTTCCGACGCGGAAGTTGATGAAAACGGCTCTGTTACCGGCGAACCCACCGAGGCGGCACTTGTTGCTTTTGCACTCGGTGCGGGCCTGGATAAGAATAATCTGAAAAAAGAATTCCCACGCGTGGGAGAAGCGCCTTTTGACAGTATGCGCAAAATGATGTCCACGGTTCATTACTATAATAATGAATACATTCAGTATACAAAGGGTGCGCCGGACGAAGTTCTGGGCAAGTGTACACAGTATCTTTCCGAAAACGGACCTGTGCCTATGACGGAAGAAATAAAAGAAAAAATTCTTGCAAGCAATAAGGCAATGGCTGACCGCGCGCTGCGTGTACTTGCAGCCGCAGAGAAAGAATATGACGCGAAACCCGAAGATTTCGAGGCGGAGAATCTTGAAAAAAACCTTTGCTTTGTGGGACTTACGGGTATGATAGACCCCGTCCGTCCCGAAGTTAAAGCGGCGATTGACGAGTGCCGCGAGGCGGGAATAAATGTTGTAATGATAACGGGCGACCATATTGATACTGCCGTGGCGATAGCGAGGGAACTGGGAATCCTTACACCCGATAAACGCGCGGTTACGGGCAGCGAAATAGGCGCGATGAGCGATGAAGAGTTTGAAAAAGTATTCAGGGATATTGCGGTTTACGCCCGTGTTCAGCCCGAACATAAAACGCGCATAGTAAATGCCTGGCGGAATTCAGGTGTTATTACCGCTATGACAGGCGACGGTGTAAACGACGCTCCGTCCATAAAATCAGCCGATATAGGTGTAGGTATGGGCATAACCGGCACCGATGTAACGAAAAACGTTGCCGATATGGTGCTTGCGGACGACAATTTTGCAACGATAGTCGGCGCAGTTGAAGAGGGCAGACGCATCTACGATAATATCCGCAAGGCGATACAGTTTCTGCTCGGCTCAAATATGAGCGAGGTACTGAGTATCTTTGTTGCAACGCTTATGGGCTTTACTATTCTTAAACCCGTGCACCTTTTGTGGATAAACCTTGTTACCGACTGCTTTCCCGCACTTGCTTTGGGCATGGAAGGCGCGGAAAGCGGAATAATGAAACGCAAACCCAGAAGCACGAAAGACGGCATTTTCTCAGGCGGAATGGGCGGCGATATCGCATATCAGGGAATAATGATTTCGGCTTTGACACTCGTTTCGTACTTTATCGGTCACCGCGTGGAAAGCGGCGTGTGGGAGATTACCCAGAGTGCCGACGGTATGACAATGGCATTCCTTACAATGAGTATGGCGGAAATTTTCCACTGTTTCAATATGCGCTCGCAGCGCGGTTCACTTTTGAAAATAAAAACGCAGAACAAAATGCTCAACATTGCGGCAATTGTAAGCCTTATAACCACAACACTGGTCTGCGAAGTTCCCTTTGCGGCGCAGGCGTTCGGTTTCACATCGGTTGAAATCGGCGAATACTGCATCGCAATCGGTCTTGCGGCGCTTACCGTTCCCATTGTTGAGGTTGTGAAGCTCTTTCAAAGGAAAATAAAATGAGTAATATTTTTTCGGGCAAAAGCGAAATATATGCATCGGCAAGACCGAATTATCCGAAAAAATTGTTCGATTTTCTGTTTGATGAGGGAATTCTTAATAAAAATTCCGAAGCTGCAGATATCGGTGCCGGCACGGGAATATTTTCCCGCGGACTTGCCGAACGAATTAAAACGGTTTATTCGGTTGAAACCGATATTGAGATGCTCAAAAAAGGCGAAAAAATAAAGAATATTGTGCAAATATGCGCGGCGGCGGATAATACGGGGCTGAAAGACTGCTCCGTAGATGTCGTCTGCGCCGCACAGGCGTTTCACTGGTTTGATGCACGGAAATTCAAAAGCGAATGCAAAAGAATCCTGAAAAAAGACGGATATGTCCTGCTTATATGGAATGACCACGACGAAAATAACGGCTTAATTAAAGAAAATATTCGTGTGAATAAAGAATTTTGCAAAGATTTTCGCGGCTTTTCAAGCGGCTTTGACGAAAATGACGGCACAATAGAGAAATTCTTTGCGGGGAATTTTACGAAAAAACAATTTGAAAACAGATTTCTTTATCGGAAAAACGATTTTATTTTGAGATGCCTTTCGTCATCGTATGCACCCACAAAAGATGAAAAAACGTATGCTGATTACGTTGCGGCATTGGAGAAAATTTTTGAAAAGCATCATAAAAACGGCAGCGTTAATTATCCGTACATAACAAGGTGTTATTACGGACAAATTTAAGACTGCCGAAAACAGAAATTAGCGGCATGAACAGATTTTTTCGAAAAAAGTTGAGAAAAAGCGAAAAAAACAGTTGACGAAAACGAGAGAAAGTAATATAATTGCAAAGCACCTTGAAAGAGGCGCGGGCTTCAAGTGAATGAGTTGAACGCTGAAAAAATATTTTTGGGAAAAAGATAAAAAA